>QBMH01000147.1 GCA_003249025.1 Leptolyngbya sp.
ATTTACAACGGATGATGCACGGGTGAAATTACATCGTCTTTACCCATCAACTAAAAATTTATACAACACTAGCGGACTAAGGGATTTTTGTTTTGTGCGGCTGCGATCGCGGTTTGCTGAATTCTGTTGAGCCTAGTTTCAGGACGTTTAGCGCTCTCAATCCAAAAAAGAATCGTCTTTTTAGAAGAGTTGTTGAACTTCTCAAAGTTTTGCTGGGCGATCGGGTTGATAGCTAGGGCAGTGATTGATCGACTGGCATGATCAGGGCTTCTATGGCATCCAATATCGTCCAGGAATTGTCCTGTTGGGCAGCGGTAATTTTTGCCAACCCTGCATCCGTCATCAATCCTTGATCAATCAGTTCTTCGATATACTGCTTGTTTAACTTTGACCAGACACTTTTGGGTTTGCGGGGCGTAAAAATTTGTTGATAGCGTTCTTCGTCGATGGATTTTACTTTGCTGTCTATCCAGCCAAAACAAAGAGCTTCCTTAACCGCTTCCGCATAGAGGACGCTAGGCTTGCCGCTTTTTACTTTGTAGTAGATTAGCCAAATACCAGAGGATGTAAGATGATTTCTCTCTAACCAGCTTCGCCAAACTGCGCGATCGCTAGCATAAATGCTTTCTAGCCACTCCTCCATCCCCATCCTTTCTTCCCTCTTCCCTCTTCCCTCTTCTCTCTTCCCTCTTCCTATCCCCTACTTCTCAATCCCGACACCAACTCCTCTCCCGCCTGATAGGTAATACCCGCTTGCTTAAACCGACGTAGCGCTTCCCCTAGGCGATCGCAATCGGCAATCAAACTAATGCGTACATAGCCTTCGCCGCCCTTGCCAAACGCATTCCCCGGTGTGACCACCACGCCGGTTTGCTCCAAGACTGAGAAAGCAAAATCTGTAGACCCAATCCCCGGTGGGCACGCGACCCAAAGGTACATCGTGGCTTTCGGTTTGTGTACTGTCCAGCCCAGTTCCCCTAAGCCCTGAATTAAAAAATCGCGGCGCGTGCGGTAACGGGCTTGGACTTCATGCAAATACACATCCGGCAGTTGCAACGCGGTTTCCGCCGCCGTTTGCAGTGCCCGAAAAATGCCGTAGTCGAGATTGGTTTTTAGCGTCCGCAAACCCTGCACCACATGGCGATTACCTACCACAAAGCCGACCCGCCATCCTGCCATGTTGTAGGTTTTGGACAGGGTATGAAACTCTACGCCAATATCCATTGCGCCCGGAATTTCGAGCAGGCTGGTGGGCTGATAGCCATCAAACGCCAGTTCTGCGTAGCACAAATCATGCACCAGCAGAATTTCATAATGACGGGCAAAGGCGACGGCTTCTTCAAAAAATTCGCGGGGTGCGGTGGCGGCAGTGGGGTTGCTGGGGTAATTGAAGTAAAGGATTTTTGCCCGTTGTGCAACGTGCTCAGGAATGGTCGAAAAATCAATCACCCAGCCATTTTCGGGCTTAAGCATTACATCATAAATTTCGGCTCCAGCAATCAGAGGACCGCGAAAGTGAGCGGGATACGCTGGACTCGGCACCAACACCAAATCACCAGGGTTGACATAGGCAAGCGCCAGATGGGTTAACCCTTCCTTGGAACCCAACAGCGGCAAAGCTTCTCCTTCGGGATCAAGATCGACTCCATAGCGCCGCTGATACCAGTTGGTAATCGTGCGGCGAAAGCTGGCAGTGCCTTCAAAGGGTGGATAGCCATGATTAGCGGGATCTTGAATGGCGGCGATCGCGGCATCCACGATCGGCTGAGGCGTAGCACCATCCGGGTTTCCCATCCCCAGGTCAATCAGATCCAACCCTTGCTGACGGGCATTCACCTTCAATTCATCCAGCCGCGCAAACACATAGGGAGGCAACGTTTTCAGCCGATCTGCTTGAGTCAGCCAGTCCAAATTCATTCCAATACCTCGTTATCAGTAGAAAACTTGGAGGGAGACACCGAAAAAAGAGCAGTATTACTCTTGCTGCCCACTTGAGAGCCGCCTACCTGAGAGGAAATGCCGTCGTCATCTCCCCATTTGCCTGCGGCTCGACAGGTGGCTGTTGTAGACACCATGGCTGCCATCAACTGAGCCTGGTCTACCTCAAATGGCAACCGATGAATATCAGAGGATTCTGCACAAGCGATCTCTGCTGCGTGTTGTAAATCGGCGATCGAAACAGTTGCCATGCCGAGATCTGTCAGGCTTTGGGGTAACCCAATTTCTGCATAAAATTTGAGCAGTTGGTATCGCGCAGTTGCCGCCAGTTGGCTTCCCTGCACCAGTTCCTCTAGCCGTAGTTGCACCAAAATTCCGTATGCTACCTTTTCACCATGGAGAGTGCCGTGGCTGGCTGTCAGGTGGGTCAAGCCATTGTGAACAGCATGGGCAGCAACGGTACGACATTGGGCACCCCCCAATCCACCAATCACACCTGCCAGCAGCACCGAGGCATCGACTACATCCTGCCAGTCTTCGCCACCCGAATTTTGCAAAGCGGTAACGGATTTTTGCAATAGGATATCGCGCAAGACTCTCGCTTGCTGGACGGCACCGATCAAGAGGGTGCGTTGGGAATGCCCACTGCTGACCGACGCTTCATACCACTTAGCGATCGCGTCTCCAATGCCAGCCACCAGCGTCCGTTGAGGAGCCGTCGCAATCAGGTCATAATCCAGCACGAGTAGCTGAGGGCATTGGGAGAGGGACACATCGTATAGAAATGCGCCGTCTTCAGAATAAACATTGGAAAGCGCCGTCCAAGCGGCACAGGTTGCGGCTGAAGTGGGCACTGTGACAATGGGCAAGCCGCACTGATGCGCCAACAGCTTAGACGTATCGAGTGCTTTGCCGCCGCCAACGCCAATAATCACATCCGCTTGATGGGTTTGTGCTGCTTGCCGTAGAGTGGCTAAAGTTGTCTCGCTGCAATCGGGGTGATAGCTTGCCTGAACGGCATCTAGGCGATGTTCTTTGAAGACAGGCTGGAGCAGTGGATCAACCCTTGCCAAGGTGCGATCACCCCCCACAACTAACGGACGTTGACCTAAGTTGGCGATCGCACCCCCTGCCGTTGCCAACACTCCCTGTCCACGAATAACTTGAGCAGGCGCAACGCACAAGGTCGGTAGAATGGCTGAATGGTTAGGCATGGCAAGTCAAGTTTTTAAGGAAAACCGATAGAAAAGAGTTGACTACGAGGCAGTTGCTTTGGGCAATTGGGCAAGTTTGGCTGGATCGAGATAGATTTCCATTTGGTCATCGTAGCGGGACGCGAGCGATCGCCTCACTTCACCCAGATAAAGCGGCACCGATATTCCCGGTTCTGGATGCAGAATCGTCCGCATCCGGATCGTCATTTTATCAGCCCCTTGAGCCAGCCGCCCTGAAGAATATAAATCGGCAGCAGCTTGTCGCAGCGTGGCTTCTAGCTCCGTTCGCGTCAAGTCGGGCGCTACGGCAATCACTACATTAGGTCCACCATTATCAAACACGCGAGAAAACTGCGCCGCATCGGGAATGGATGGGCGGATATAAAACCCTAAGCTCAGGGCATATAAGCCGCCGGTTAATACTGCCATAAAACTGGTAATGCCGACTAAACGGAAGCGGATGCCCCATTTGAGCAGCAAGCCAAGAACCATTAAAACGGCACAAAAGATTGTGAGGTATCCAACCCATTGAGCGATCACGGTAATTTGAGCGGTTAACACCATAGGGCATTCACAATCTAAAAATTTAATGTTGAATCATGCAGATAGATCATCTTGAGTCCATTCAGCGCGTTCTCGGTCAAACCTTAGCTAAACAACCAAGCTTGTACCCGCTCCAAGTTTTTCCAACCGGGTCTGCGAACTAACCCATCTTGGATATTGTGTTCCACTTCTTCTCGCAGTTCAGCCGCCACCATAAGGATTTGCTGAGTCAATTCAATATGTTCCCGGACTCCCTTTTTGCCCGCTTCTAACATTGCCAGCGTTAAATTCACCCGCGCTTGAGGATCTTGAGGGTTTAGCTTCACCGCTTTTTGAGCCGCATCGTAGGCTTTGCTGGGCTTTTCGGTCAATAAATAAAGCCAGGATAAACAAGTCCAAGCGGAACTCGTTTTAGGGGCGCGATCGCAGACCTCTTTGAATACTGGAATCAGCACTTCGGGATTTTCTCCCGCTTTATACCGCTCCAGCCCTTCATCAAAGAGAGTTTCAACAGTCTGAGTCATAGGTGAAAAATGCAAAAATCTTAAAAATATGCGATCGCGATTTGCGATCGCCTAGCAACCCACTCTAAGCCGAAAACGACTTACCACAGCCGCAGGTTTGGTTAGCATTGGGATTGGTGAACTGAAAACCGCCCCCAATCATGGCATCGCTGTAATCTAGCTGCATTCCATATAAATAGAGCAAGCTTTTTGGATCACACACCACCTTAAAGCCTTCATAGTCATACACTTCATCCGTCGGTTGGATATTATTCGGATCTTCAAAATCCATCATGTATGACATCCCAGAACATCCACCCCCTCTCACGCCAACCCGCAAGCAAAGGTCAATTCCTTGCTTCTCGCGGAGTGCCAAAACATGGCTGAGGGCAGAGTCACTCATCAAAATTCCGCGCTGCTGCGATTGTGTAGCTTGGGTCATTGGATCTAAACTCCTTTGCAATTACCAAAAGTAAACTGCAAGTATTTTCTCGGTTCACCTTCCATACTACCAAGGATAGATGAGGTCGCGAAAGCCAATGTTTAGCCAGCAATTGTTGACCGTTGGCAAAATCCCCCGTAGCCACAAAACTCTAAGCAGTAAGATGAATATCTACCCGATGATCAAGCATAATTTTAATCATTGCTTTTGAAGTTGGATCTCGTCGCCTTTACGCTTTGTGAATGTCTATGAATGCACTCAATCGTTCTACCCGTCGTCGCCTACAGCAGCTTAAGCAAAACCCTAGTACTGTATGGGAGGGCGATCGCCGTCTGTTAGCTGGATCTCAAAACTCAGATTGGCTGGAATCCGGTAGCAACTCTTCCACGGATGGAGACTGCATTCTCTGGGTAGATGGCTCCCAAGGAATGGTCAGGGCAATGGATATTGTTACGCCAGATACGGGTCCCGAAGCGATAGTGCGAACCCTAATTCGAGCGATGGAGCATCCCCATAGTCCCGGAGTGCCTGCCCGACCCAAAAAGATTGTGGTTCGCGATCGCGAACTTCAGTTTTTTTTGCGGGGTGTGTTGCAAGACCTCGACATCACCCTGGACTACATGCCCGAATTGCCGCTAATTGATGAAATTTTTCGGGGATTTCAAGAAACCGTTAGCACTCGTCAGCCCCAACTGCCGCCTCAATATGAGGAAACCCTGCTGAATAAAGTCGATGAAATTTGGCATGATGCGCCCTGGGAAGTGCTTGCCGACCATCAAATTCTGGCGATCGAACTGAATCAGTGGGATGTGGGAACGCTCTATGTCTCCGTCATGGGCATGTTGGGCATGGAGTTTGGCGCTTTGTTCTATCGATCGCTCGATTCACTCAGGCAGTTTCGGCGGCGGGCGATTGACCAAAGCTCGATCGAAGAAATGCAAGCAGCCTTCTTAGGACAAGATTGTTTATTTGTGACCTATGAAACTGACGAGGATGATTTAGAAGAAATGCTTCTGGATTTTAGGCAGCGATCGCCCGATCAGGTTGAGCCAGTGTTTGGCAATCTGCACCCCTTAGAAGGCTTGCGATCGTTTTTGTATAACGAAGAAGCGGCAACCTTACTGGTCAGCTTAGACGCGCTGCATCGCTTTCTAGGAAAGCATCGTCAAAAATTCAAAAATGATGCATTTCCGCCCATTAGTAGCAGTTATAAAATTTCGCTTCCCGATGAAACCGACGATACGAAAACAACCCAAATTTCGGTAAAGGTCACAACCCTGCCCGATTTGGCAAACGAACTCTTAGATATGGAGGAAGGAGGCGAGGAATCTGAATTGTCTTTTCCAATCGTGCGAGACGATCTCGTTCCTGAAAGTTCCTTTTTAAGCTTGGGGATGATGCCCTGGGAAGTACTAGAAATGCTGCGAATGGGTGGGGCATACTATCAACCGAAGGAAGCGCTGACTCAAGGAGGAGAAGGATTGCCAGTCGTGATGATTCAAACATCCCGTCCTAAAGCGAAAACGCTGATTGAAGCGCTACAAGCGGCGGGTGGTTTGCAGGGCATCTGTTTTAATCCAGGCGAAAATCCTTTAGTCGGCGATCGCTACGATATTGGCTTGCTGCAAACTGGCAATGGCGATTTACATCTGTTTGGTGAGTTTGGTGAAACCGACCCAACCCACGCCGCCGCTCGCAAAAAATGGGATCAGCGCTGCAAAAAAACAAAAGGAGTGTGTGGGCTGATTATTGCCAAAGGATTAACGGGTGCTGCACGGGGTAACCCCCAATTCAAGGACATGATGGCATTATTTGAAGCCAGTGCTATTTCAACAAATGACTTGGGATTGGGAACGCTGCAACTCACGATTGCTATGGATGAGTTTTGAGGGAAGGTCGAGTATCGAGTGTCGAGTGTCGAAGGGTAAGAAAGAGTTTTAAGTTTATAGTCCGCCTCTCCTAAATTCGTAATTCGCCCCTCGTAATTCGCTAAAATCTTGCTTCGTACTCAAATTGGGCGCGGGTGTCACCTGAAAAATCGGTGGAGCTACGGAACAGGAGGCGATCGTTAACCCGGTAGCGCAACCCGAATTGGGGCGCTTGATCATTGGTTAGCACCTTCAGCACACTGACTGAAATGGTGGGAGTGATATCCAGTGATGCTTCTGCTCCCAGCCCTAATGTGCTGGTTTTGCCTGATCCGCGTCCTACATCAGTGGTGGTGGTGGGGAACAGACGAAACTCGCTGAGTCCCAAGGCATTGCCGATCGCCGTTTGAAAGTTAGTGAACAGAGGCGTAGACCCCGCCAAGTTGGCAATTCCTAGGAGCGTATCGCCGCGCCCAAAGGTATCGACAAAGCCACCCCCAATCAACGACACAATTTCTTCTTCACTGCGCGGTGGACTGCTGGTCAATTCTAGATTGTCTGATAGCTGGCTAGCAGGTCCATTCACTTCTGCCCGCACTCGTATGGTTTGCAACGATCCAAAGCTGGATACTGGAGTGGGCACATCTAAAATCTCGGAGGGAGCCAGCACCAATGGCTGACGGCGGTTGTTGACTTGAGCTACCAGCGCCACTAAGCGAATATTGAGTTCAGGATCAAGCTGGCGGGCTGGGGTGAAGGTTGCAGTTTGGGCAAAGCCGCGCTCTAAGGAGAATTGGGTTGTGAACAAGTAGAGTTGTCCGGCGATGAGACGGATTACGCCTTCGGGACGAATTTCGTTGAAATTGCCATTTACCGTCAGGTCTCCTTTAGCGATGAAGTTGAGCAGCGGCGGCTGGACAATGGCAACGCGATCGCCCAGAGTCAACTTCAAGCCAGCAAATTCTACGCCAGCCCCAGCGGTTGCATCGCCTCCCGTTTGAGCGGCGACTGCTGCCGGATCGGAGAGGGCTACTTGACCATTACTGAGCAAAATAGTACCGCCAAGCGTGGGGTTTAGTGCCGTTCTTCCCACAATTACTTCCCCATCGACCCCACCTTGATAAATTCCTTTGAGTTTGAGGTCAATTTTCTTCATTGATACGGTTAAGGGCGTATTCCAATCTGGATCTAAAGGCGTGAGTCGTCTCGATAGGGGAATCACGCCTTGGGCGGTGATGCTGCCTTCACTAAAGGTGCCTACAATTTTTTCAACCCGAATGCGATCGCTGTCAAACCGGGCAACTCCAGTCACATTGGTGAGCGGATCGGGCAGGGCGCGTGCCTGTAAGGTGGCATCGTTCACCCTGACCACACCCGTTGCGATCGGGTTATCCAAGGTGCCCCGTACTTTCACCTTGACTTCGCCCTTGCCACTGACCCAACTCACTTGATTGGTCAGCACATTTAGCAGCGCCAAGCCTTCATCTTTCACGTTCAGATCAAGGCTGATTTGATCGCTGGCGGGGGCAACAGTAGCAAAGGGCAACTGAAACGGCAAGCTGCCGACCACGCTCAAAGGCTCCGTTTTAATGATCGCCACGGTGGTGGTAAAGTCGAGCCGCGCATCGTTATAGGTAAAATTGCCTCTCGCTTCTTGAACAGGCGTGCCATTCAGCACTCCGTTAGCAAGGCTAAAGGAACCCAGTGCTTGAGGATTGGTAAATTTACCAGAAAGAGTCGCAGAGCCGTTCAGCAGTCCTTCTGAGTCTATAGGCAGGTCAACAAACCCAGTCAACGTATCTAAGGGCAAGTTCTCGACTCGTAGCTGTCCAGATTGTTCATCGCCCAACACTCGCCCAGAGAAGGCGATTACCGCATTTCCTGATTGCAATCGCAGCGGCAGCAACGTCAGGGCACCATTGTTGAAACTACCGATCGCCACAATTTTGTCGGCGTTGAATCGTCCCCACTTAAACTGGTCGCCTTGAATATTGAACTTGGCATTCACACCCGTATTCAGCGAAGCCGCCACATCGATCGTGCCCGTGAACATCCCCTTTAAATCTCGCAGTTCTGGCAGGGGAGCCGCCGCTGCTAGAGCTTGATTCTGAGCTTCCAGGGTTTGTAGTTCTGCCAACCGCCGGAGCTGGGTTTGAACCGGAACTAGGGTCGTGTCAAAGGGAACTGTCTTTAAATCAGCCGCAGTGCCGGAGATCGGGGTGCGACTGTCCCGCTGGAAGTCTTGCAACTCAAAAAGCTGAAGAGCCGTTAAGACATCTTGAATATTGCCCTGGTTAATTGCGATCTGAGCGGTGGCTTGGGGATCGGCAGCGAAGGGGTTGATCGTTGCGCCAATGGCAAGCAGGGTGTCGCCTCGGCGCAGTTGCCCTTCGGTGAGGGTGGCGATGCGGTTGGCATAGTTAAGCCGTCCTGTAAATTGATCGGCGCGGTAGTTGCCTAATCCGGGTTGGGCGATCGCCACGGTGCCATTAGCGGTTTGTTGATTGAGGTTGATGGCAATGTCGCCATCCAGGATACCGCTAGGCGAAAACTCCGACCGCACACCGGGGACTTGAATCAGAGCTAGGGGCACATTTCGCAGTTCGGTCAGCAATAGTCCGCCTTGGGTGCGACCCCGGGCGATCGCCTGATCTCGTTGAATGTAAAAGCCAATCGGACGATAGCGAGGATCGAGGGCAAAGGCAATCCGATCACGATCGCCCCGCAAATCTAGGGCAACTCCTTGCGACACCCGCACGGGACCTCGCAAATAGGGTTCAAAGGCAACCCCATTTAGGACAAACTGCTTCAGTGCCGCTGTGCCGTTGACCATCGGAGCCGTGGGGGTGCCGCTAACCCGTCCCGTAAAATCTGCGCGTCCAGCGTATTGCACCGATGTAGGAACGGGCACTGCGGCATCTTTTAAATTGAAATCGTTCAGGCTGACATTCAAATCAAACCCGGTAATGGCGGGAGTGTCTGTGCGAACCACAATCACGCCATTGGCGCTAAATCCCGTTGCCGTCGCCTGTTGCAACACAATTTGCTTGCCGTTCCATTGCACCTGAGCCGTCAGCGGGTTTTTAATCAGGGACAGTCCCTCTGACAGCAGGGCAGTTCCCTGAGCGCGAATGTCTGAGGGCTGCAAGGATGCCAGGGTGCCAGAGGCTTTAAATTTACCGCTGAGCAAGCCTCGCAGTTCAGGCGAAAACTGGGCAAGCCCAATGCCTGCGAGAGTTGCTACGCCCTGCCAGCGACCATCCGCCACCACAGCTTGGGGAGCAACGGTGCCGCCTGCCACTTTAAACAGGGTATTTTGCAGCGTGATGATGCCATTGGCAACAACGACTTCACCAGAACCGGGATAGGTGCCGTTGGGCGCTTGGAATCGCGCCACGGTTTTGATCTGATTGGCGAGTCCTGAGACTTGAACTTGGGCATTCACTCGCCCAACGGTAATTGGCAACGGGCGATCGCTATAAGCTTGGGCGATCGCGTCTCCAGAGACATTCACCGCCCTCCCACTAATCGCCACGGTGGGATTGGGTTGACCCGCCGCATCTTTTGTCGCCAAGTCAATTCGCCCAGAGCCAGTCACTTGTCCACCCCCCGCAGGCGTTGCCCGGACATCTTGAATCACCAACTCTTGAGCGGCGGTATTCAGCTTGAAGGCAGCAGAGTATTGGTTTAAGGCAATGCGATCGACCTTGCCGGGGGCAGTGCTGCGCGCAATTCCAGTTAAAACAGGCTTTTCAATTGCACCGATGAGCTTCAGGTTAGTTTCGACTTTCCCTGAGACCGGCACAGGAGCGGTTAATTTTAAGGTTTGTAGCAAGTCGGATAGGCTCGTGGGTGGCACTTTCACCGCGATGTCAAAGCCTTTCTCCAAATCTAATGTGCCACTGGCAAAGCCCGTTGTCTTCCCGTAAGTGCCTTTGACTCCATCCAAGCGAATTTGGGTGTCGCGAAATTGGAGCTTGCCGCTGGCATTGGTAAAAGGGCGGGGAGCGCCTGGAATTGCCAGGGTGACGGCTTCAAACTCGGCGACCCCATTGATCGGTATTTGGGTGGTATTCGGGCGAAGCTCGACGGTGAAGTTACCGCCGCCGCGCCCGGTCGATAAGTTGAACGGTAGCCCAATCAAGCGATCGACTTCTGCCACCGCAAAATTTTTAGCGCGGATGTTGAGCTTGGTTTGTTGGGAGGGCAACACCGTTTCACCCGAGATCGCCACGATGCCTCCCGTTTGCGATCGCCCATCCAACTCATACACAAACCGCTTATTTTTATCGAGGATCTTGGCTTTACCGTTTAACCCCGTCAACACGACCGAAACGCGCTGATTTTTGACGGGCTTGAGCGGCAACAGTTCTACCGTTCCATCCTGCAATCGGATGGTGCCCAAGGCAATCATGCCTTCTTCTTGCTCACTGGCTAGTTGAGTCGTGACCCAGCCTTGCTTTTCTTGCTCTAAAAAAACATTGGGCTGCTCTAATGTCACATCCAGTTCTAGCTTGCGGCTCCACAACGATTGCCACAGGTCAAACTTAACGTCTACGGCTTTCACTTCAGCACTATCGCGATCGGTCGCCGTTGCCGGAACGCTAGACTGTCCAAACCGGATGCCGTTGAGGTTAATTCCTTCTAACTCGCCCACCTTCACCGGACGATTCAACGTTTCGCTCAAATTTTTGGCAACTAAGGGAGAAAGTTCTTCATGCAGAAACCTCCAGCCCCACCAAGTAGCACCCCCCAAGCCCGCTACAAGCCCAATTCCGACAGGTACAACAATACGACGAAAACGACGAAAACGAGACGGGGGCAGTGGTGGCGGCGGTGATGGTGTAGGGTCGTTCCCTGAATTTGGCGAATTAGTCATTTCCTAGGGCTTAAGAAGACGGGTTTGCTAAAAATATACCGTCTACACTACTGGTTCTTGTGCCACAGTCAAGTTTAATTTAGACACTCTGCCAATCGGCTCCCTTCTTTTTCCTTCACTCCTTCACTCCTTCACTCCTTCCCTAGCCGCTTCAAGTAATCCCAACCCCGCTGGGGCCACACATGCGATCGCCCAGTTTTTTCAGCAATCCACTGAGCAACCTTCGGTCCTGACCAATCACCGCCATCGGGGGCAGGTTCTTGCAAAAGTTGCTGAAGTTCTTGCTGCTGGTCATCGGTCAACAGCGATCGCGCAGATGAGTGTCGTCGCTGCTGGCGATTTTTGATGGAATCGGGTCCACTGTGGTTATATCGCCGGATAATTTCTTTGGCATAGTCATAGTTTAAATCCACGGCTTGAGCCGCCCGTTTGATTGTCCAATCTTGGGCAACCAAGTGCAGCAGTTGCCATCGACGTGCTTCCGAAATGTCATCTGCTTGGCGATAGCGGATTTTTAGCTCATCGACCGTCAGATGGGTTTGGAGTTCTGCTTTGGGTGGCATTCCTCATCATTAGGGGTCAGGGGTCAGGAATCAGGGGTTAGGGATTAAGGGTCAGGAGTGAAGGTTAAATTCAAAACTTCTCCTCCCCCTCTCCTCGCCTTTAAAGTAGGTATTCTGGGCGGGCGATAGAATAGTAGGCGTAGTGATAGGTAGGGGCATCGCTGCGATAGGCGCGATCGAGGTCGGGAAGTTGCAGACGACGATCGCTGTAGGACGTGTCGTCGTAGCTGTATGACCAAGAGGAGCCATCATCATAATCGGCATCATAATTGGCGGCTTGGCTGGGTTGACAGAAAACAGCGGTGACTCCCAACGCGATCGCAGTTGCTGAGAAAATGGGGGAAATCGACTCAGGCTTCATGGCAGTATCTAGATCAGTGCAAAGTATGTTTCATTTATCTGGTTTTCTAGAAATAGTCCGGATGAAACCCGATCTGCTGTGAAAATCTTTCGCTTTTCTCTAGATAACTCAAGTTGCTAGTTAGAAGCGGCAGCAGGCGCAAAACAAATAAAATCTCTCCAAGGTCTTGTAACTCCTGGAGAGAAAGAAAAATGA
>QBMH01000148.1 GCA_003249025.1 Leptolyngbya sp.
TGTTAGCAGAGCATCAGGATGAGGCATTTATTCGACTCAAAGCGTTACTCGAACCTTTGGCATTATGCAGTTTTACACAGATGGTTGGGGAGCTTATGAAAGACATCTCGACCCAAGTCTGCACACGGTGGGTAAACGCAATACTCAGAAGATTGAACGCAAGCATTTAACCTTACGGACTCGCATTAAACGACTGGCTCGCAAAACCATTTGCTTTTCCAAGTCAGTGCTGATGCATGATGTGGTCATTGGGTTGTTTATTAATCGCTATGAGTTCGGCTTATCTATTTAGGGCAAAACAACAAGTTTATAACATTACCAACCTCGGCAAGGCTGGAGGAAGATTGGGGCAAGAAAACGTAGAAACTAACCCGTTGTTTGGTGCCATAGGGCAGCCTGATTGCTTGAAATTGGCTGGTTTCATAATAGCGATACTCACCGCTCTGAGCCATCATGGGATGTTTTTTTGACTGATTGTTGAGCAGGCGAAATGGCTGAAGAGTAGTGTCTTGAGGCTCAAATTTGCGTGACCAGTTGCCTTTGAAATAGATGGCATTGATCAAAAACATGACATCGTTTGGATCAATTCTGTCGATGATGGAGTCAATTTTGCCGCGTGTATTTTGGCTGACCCAAGTGTTGATGGTCGCCACCGATCGCGGATTGCCAAAGTCCAATTCACTCACCTTTGCTTGGTAAAACTGGCGGTTGCGCTGAAGGAATTCTGGCTTGAAAGCAATGCCTTGCCGCATCCACAGAGAGTTGGCGATCGCCAATTGCACATCCGGATCAGGTGCCAGCATCGTTTTCAAGCTAGCATTTGCCTGGTTTAGCTCTTGCAAGCTCATGCCTTGCAGTGCCATTGCCCGTGCCATTGCCTGCTGAGTTTCCCCATTCGCCCCGTTGTATGCCATTGCCAGCGCGATCGCCACACTTGACGGTGAAATAAATATATTCTTGCCAGCATCTTGCTTTGCCACAGCAGAAAATAGCTTGAAGCCAAAGCGAGTGTTGGCATTGATCAATTTGGGGCTGACGGTCATAGTCTGGGCAACTCTACGAGATTTGGGTGCGATGGACGGAGGCTGAGGCGCGATCGTCGATGCGATCGCAGGTGAAAACGACATAACTTTTACTAAACTGACTAAGCCCCCCAGCAGCAAACTGCCCATCAACACCATGCCAATTGTTCGATTCATTCGGGTTGCCATCTCGCCCTCCTCACGTCCCAGCCTATGATTTACTTCTAACCGATCTAGCCTGCCACATTCAGCCTGACGATCAGATGCGGTTACAGTTCCAGCAACCAATCAAGCAGTTTTGGCTAAAACCGTTGGAACGACGGAGCAACGGAGCAAGCGATCAGAATCCTATTCCCTATTCCCTATCCCCTATTCCCTTCCACTTCCCTCCTTCCACTCCCCTTCCATCCCCATGCTAAAGCGAGTTCTCCCATTTCTTATAGCTTTTCTCACGTTACGACTCGTTTTTTGGTTTGCGACCTTTCCCAACCCAGACGAAGCCTATTACTGGCTGTGGGGAACACATCCAGCTTTGTCTTACTATGATCATCCGCCCTTTCATGCGTGGATTCAGGGTATATTTACGGCTCTTTTAGGTCGATCTTTTTTTGTCTTACGGCTACCCAACTTACTAAGCACTGTTGGTTTCTTCTACTGCTATTATCAAATTTCAAAATATCTTTATGGTAAGTGGGCGGATGATTATTTTTGGATGATGACGGTTTTGATTCTTGCATCACCCTTATATTTTTTATTTTTTGGTTTGGCTTGGCAAGATCATTGGTTGATTATATTTTCCACGAGTTCTGCTTATCTCTTTATTCGATTTTTGGATAGCTATATTGCCAACAAAAAAAGTGGCGCTTTACTGCTCTATAGCTCGGCTGGATTACTAGGTTTAGCTTTTTTGTGTAAGTACAATGCTGTGTTTGTAGGTGCGGGATTTGTAGCTACGATACTAACGCTGCCATCTTTGCGATCGCTGTTGCGCGATCGCCGCTTTTATATCGCCATCCTGATTACACTCAGCGCTCTTTTGCCAGTTTTATTCTGGAATCTGAGTAATGATTTCCAGTCTTTTCGCTACTACGCCACTCGCAGTGTTGATGCAGGCGCTTTTCATATTAAATGGGCTGAACCTCTAGGCTTTCTATTGTTTTCAATCTTGATGGTGTCGCCAATTAATGTTTGGGCAATGGTGAAAGCTATTCGTCAGCCAAGCCCCCAGATCCGTTCTGACATGATTTACCGCACCGTCGCCCTGTGGATTTTTGGCATTTCAACTGTTTCCCTCACCGCGATCGCCCTTTTTTCCACCGCCCTTTACTACTGGAATATCACCGCCTATCTGCTCCTGTTTCCCCTCCTTCCTCCCATTTTTCTCAAGCCTCCTGAACTCCGTACCCCGCACTCCTCGCCCCGTACCCATAAGCTATTCACCGCTGGACAACTCTACGGATTGCTGTTTGCTGGGCTGCTCGTGGTTCACTACAGCGTGATTCCCCTATCCGCCTTTGCAGACCCCAGCGGTGATCCTGATTCGCAAATGCTGTTTGGTTGGGATGCGGTGGGGAGAGCCGTGAAAATTCAGCAGCGAGAACTCGGAGAATCCTTTTTGGTTACGACTGATTACCGATCAGCATCAGCATTAGCTTACGAGTTAAATGATCCCACTGTGACGGCTATTTCCGATCGCATTGATCAGTTTGATGTTTGGTACAAGCCCGATTTGCTCAAGGGCAAAAATGCAGTGATTCTAACGGATGATTGGCATCCCGCTGACCCGAAACTATTGGCGCAGTTTGAACGCACTTCAGCGCCGATCGCTATTCCCGTCACTCGATTTGGGCGATCGCTGAAAACTTACTACCTAATCAAAGGCTATGGCTTTCAAGCAACAAGGGCGAGGGGCAAGGGGTGAATGATGAATAGTGATGGGTGATTGCAAAACTCAACTCTCAAAACTCAACTCTTCCCTACTCCGCTATTTGGGGATACGTTTGACTAAAATCCAATAGTCGATCGCCGCAACTTGTTGAATTGATTTTAGATTTAACTGATCCAGGGTGGGTTGGTCGATCAGCAAATAGGGCGGTGGATCTTGCTGCCAGCGCTGGGCGATCGCATCTGTGGCAATAGGATTGACCCAACGATTGCTATAGAAGTTCAAGGAAGGGCGACCGTGGGGATAGGAGGTGAGAATGGGTTCGCCAGCGGGAGTATGCTGTTTGAGCATCAGTGCTACAGGTTTAACAGGATATTGCTCTTGAAGTTCCCATACCCAGTAGGGAGATACCATCAGCATCAGCAGGGAAACATAGCTACCCCAGATCAGCACCAAGATAAATTGGGAATTTTGGCGAGTTGCCAGCACGGTGGCAGAGAGGAGCGTAATTGCTAACATCATGCCTAGAATGGCGAGAGTAGGCGTGGGATTTAACCCGATAGGGCTAAAGTAAACGCAGAATCCGATCGCCGCGATCGCCATGATGCCAAGCAAGATTTTCCAGGCTTTAGGATAGTGACGATGGCTTAACCACCGCATTCCCAGCATATCTTCCGGTTCCCAGATAGTGGAAAGTACCATGCCGACAACCAACGCCAGAGCCGGATACAGCGGCAAAATATACCAGGGTAATTTGGTTTGCATCAGCGAGATCGTCAGCAGATAGCCGCTAGCCCACACTAATACCAACTTCGCCCATCCTAATCCTCGATGTTCCCAGGCGAGACGAAAGCCCGATGGCAGAAAAATCAGCCAGGGTAGCCCATATTTCAATAGCTCTAACAAGTAGTACCAAGGGGGACCACTGTTATTTTCGACCGCATCCCAGACGCGGCTGAGGGATTGGCTGACCAAATACCGATCTAAAAAGACCGTACCGTAGCGGTGCAATTGCGCCCAATACCAGGCGATGAAGGGCAAAATGCCCAGGGCAAGACTGCCCCACAGATAGCCAGAGGTAAGCAGGCGCGGCGTATCCCACAGAATAAACAGCAGGGCGATAGCGCCCATTAACATGCCCACCATTCCCTTCGTCAGGCACATTAGCCCAATTCCAGCGCCCACCCCCAAACCCCAGCGCAGATCGCGCCGCATCCGCAACAGGGAATAAAACATTACCAGGGAAAAGCTAACCAGCGCCCCATCCAGCATGGCAAGCCGCCCATGCCGCACAAACGGGAGCAGCACCAACAGAATCAACGCTGAGAAAATTGCTGGAGTTCGCTTGGGAAAGAGTTCTCGTCCAATCCAATACAGCAGCGGAATAGATAAAGACGTGAGGAATGCCCCCGGAAATCGCGCCGTCCATTCATTTACGCCTGCGATCGCATAGCACTGAGCAATCAACCAATGGATCAGAGTTGGCTTGTTTTGGTAAGGCACATTGCCCAAGGTGGGATAGAGCCAAGTAAAAGACGTTGCCTCGGTTGGCTGCATTTGCGCCTGCCAAATGTCTTTTGCCACCTGCGCCACAATGCCTTCATCCCAATCGCGCAAGGGTACGCCACCCAAGCCCACCATCAAGAGAAGTAGGGCTGCCAGCCAAAGCGCGATCGCCCATGTCCAATCTATTCGATGCTTTGCAAACAAACGTCCCACCTTATGTCAAACAGATCATCTACTCTTTACTACTTTTTATTCTTTGCTGCTTCAACCAATCCTCTAGTCGCTTTTCCCCAATCAACACTGTCAGGATCATGCTAGTTCCCACTAAGCAAATTTGCCATAAGCCGCAAGCCGCCAATGCTCCTAATGCTGCGGTGACCCAAATGGAAGCGGCTGAGGTCAATCCATACACGTGAGGCTTTCTAGAGTCGCGATGTTGCACAATTTCTCCAGCCCCTAAAAAGCCAATGCCTGTTGCCACCCCTTGAATTGCTCGACTAACGCTATCGGGAGTCGTTGCGGGTGAAAGCGAGAGGGGCACCATGATAAAGAGAGCCGTTCCTAAGCTGACTAAGGTGTGAGTTCGCAGTCCTGCGGCTTTTCCAGAGAGTTGTCGTTCCCACCCGATCGCGCCCCCTACTACCATTGAGATCGCCAATCTTAGTGTAAATTCAATCCAATCATCTGGGTTAATATCCGCTATGGTCACCAAGGATGTCATCTATGTAAAATTATAAAAATGAGGGTTGCGATCGCGACAGATCAACTACCAACCATCAGTATTCCAGTGTAGCGGAGTGGGCGATCTCATGGATTCAAAGAATAAAACAGCCCTGCTCGGTGACCTTTTCCATCAATTCATAAAACGATCGATAGCGATAAGCCCCCGGCAGCTTATTACCAAAATGCCATGCTTCCCATTCGCCCGTTTCAGAAACCACTTCAGGAATCAGTAGAAAAATATCACTATCACCGCTACCGCTGCTAATTTCCAGAGCAGTGGATAAATACTCACGCCGCAGATGAATACAATCTTGATCCGCCCCATATACAAAGTATTTCTCATCTGATATGGTCGGTTGATCAGTCGATTGCCAAGCATCAATCCACTCTTGATTGCGCGAGGCAAACCAATCAATTTCAGAGGTGGAATACAGATGCATCTCCGTCCAATCTGAGTTGCGCCAACCGTTTGAAATGGCAAGAAATGCTCGATAGGAGGGTGGAAACCGAGTATTCAAACGGGTTTCTGCCTCAACAATTTCAGCTTCAGACGCAGCGGGATATCCTAACCAAGTGGATTTCACCATGACTGGGGTAAGCTCCCAATCTTCTTCATCTCGCTCCTCAATCAGCTTGCGGCTGAACTCTTTCAGCAGGCTCTTCCAGTTAAATTTGGTCATTGGTTTATATCGCCTTGCAAACGGATGTGACAGCGGGCTTCTAGCTTAAACGGTTTGTCTGATGCCGCCCTGTTGTCCTACTGTATGCACAGGGTTACAGAAAAATTTGAGCGATCGCAGTACTGAATTCCGGCAGCAGGGGTGAGGTGAGAGTGTCGCCTTCGAGCAGGGTCGCGACGAGGTGGAGTTGAGCGTCGTTGCGGCGATAAATTTCCAGAGTTTTCTGTTGCCAGTTGACGATCCAATATTCCTGAACCCCATACAGGGAGTAAAGTTTGAGCTTAACTTCTTTATCCCGCTGTTCGTTGCGATCGCCAGGGGAGAGGACTTCAACCATTAGTTCCGGGGCAATCGTCAGGTGCCCTGCTTCATCAGTGCCATTGGCAAGGCGATCGCGGCTAATCCAAACCACATCAGGAATCACTGCATCAGCGGGGCTGAAAATAACGCCTGGTGTCTGAAAAGCATTCCCTAGTCCAGTTTTTTCTGACCAGGCTTCCAGACGCATTTGCAGTTTGCCTGCTACACCTTGATGGCGAATGTGAGGGGAGCGCGTCACGAATAAGTCTCCATCAATGATTTCATAGCGTTTCCAGCCGCCATCATCGGGCATAGCATCCAGATCACGCGTTGTCCAGCGAATGGAGTTGGCAACCATAAAATTTACCGTCGAGCTTAGATATCTAGTGTAGGTGATTGAGTGGATGAGGGCAGCTAAAACAGATTGGATTGAATTTAAGCAAAAGCTGATTAAGATGACGCAATCATAACGCCACACTTAATAGGAGAGGGGCAATGGAGTTAAGTGATCGATCGCAGGCGACTCTGGCTGATTCATTGCAGGCATAGATACTGTGGAACCGGGCAAATCGTTCAAGCGATTGGAACGGTCAGGAGCGATTGCCACTGGTTGGTTCGCTAACTTCACTACATTGGAGTGATTGAGAGAGACGAGTTTGAGCGATCGCGAACGTTTCACCGTGGCTGCCCGTGCCAACGGACTCTTTTTCTTCGTAGAATTCGTAGAATGACTGGCAACAAACGTTTCAAGGGCTTCCAAGGCAACAGGCTTCTTCTGATCTATCGGCACATCTACCACAATCAGGTAGCCCGCAAAGTTTTTGCCCCCCACCATTTGCAACGCCTGCAAGATTTTGGGCATATCCGCATGGAGCAACTTTCCTTTTTCGCTGTAAAGCTCCTGAGCCGACAGACAGCCTAACGTGGGGTTCCAGTTATAGCTATCGGGATAGTTTTTGTCTTTGCCCCGAAAGAAATCGGCAGATTCACCAGACCCGTGAATCCGAAACAAACTGCGTCCGGCTTTGCCTGCCCAATAGCTTTGCTGGAGGGGACGATAGGCACGCCACGATGGGGGCAATAGTGCCTGATACTGGTCTAAACTGCCGCCAAATGTTCCCGGTGTGCCAGGGATAAACTGTTTGGCACCCGCTTCAAAGGGCACAAACAAATTGACTAGGGGAAACTGCCCATAGGCGCGGAAATACTCATCCTCAGCGGCTGGCACCACGCTCTCAATCCGGTAGATGCCTTGGGGGGTTTGTCCGCGTGTGAAATTCCAATTCAATCCATGAATCGACTCTAATAGCAAAGGCACTGACCAGAGCTTGCCTTCTTGCCGCACCCATTGCCCGTTTCGATCTTTGAGGATGGTTCGGCATAGAATGCGGCGATCGCTTCGACAAAGCACATAGAGATGTAGTTGATCCGCTGCCACTTCCCACTTCAACAAATCTTTCAATGGCGGCAAAGACTGAGCCTCGACAGAATTGGCAATATCCATCAGGGTGGTTTGCAAAGAGATATTGCTTGACCACTGGGGAAATCGAGCTTTCGTTTTTTCTGCAAGGCGTTGTAGTTCGCTGGGTTGCATTCCGCCTTTTGCTAGGGAAGAAAGGGAATTGGCAACCCATTCAGGATCGGGACTCTGGGCGATCGTGTCGAGAAATCTCTGTCCTAAAGCGCTATAGAAAGCGGAATTCCCCAGATAAAGCTGGTTTGCTACTTTCATCGCCATATCAACCGTGCGAGTTTGGGCATCGGTTAACCCCGATCGCGTGGTCATTGCCAAAATCTGATTCAGCGCTTCCACCACAAAAGGCTGTTTAGGTTCGACGATCGCCGTCGTCCACAGCAAATGTTTCCAGTGTTGCTCCTGTTCTGCTCCCACTGGAAATTGCTCAAAATTGTAATTTTCAGGACGAATTTGGCGCTCTTGCTTTTGGCGCTGCAAAATCCGAGCGGTGGAGGTTGCCTGCACTTTTTCTGGCTCAGTCGGAGAGGTGCTGATGCTGCGAGCATTAGAACGTGTTGCAGGTTTGAGTGTCAACCCACCCAGAACCAGTAAACTAACCAGCGCGATCGCTTCAATCTTTTTACGAGTTGAAATAACTTGCCAGTGGGATAAAAAGGGTCTCATATCCAGCTACTAAAACTCGCAAGAAAGTACAACCATCTTATAAAGAAGGGTTCCCTACTTTCTAGCATTCATAAACTAACTAGCCAACTTCAGATAAAAGGCTTTAAAAACCAAGAAACATAGCTCAAAACAATTTGCGCCCACAGGAACATCTTGTCTTCTTTGGAATTCTTCATAAAGATAGTCGCTGTGGTACTATCTGGATGGCTAATCAGGCATATGGTGACGAACTAGCCCTTTTTGGTGGTGGAGGAGATGACAGGAGTGCAAAATAGTATGTCGGCAGGTTCCCAAAACTCCCAGTTGCAGCGGAATCAGCCTGAACCGATTCGTGTGGGAGTGGTTGGAGTCGGCAACATGGGGCAGCATCATACTCGCGTCCTCAGTATGCTGAAGGATGTTGAGTTGGTCGGCATCTCCGACATTAACATGGAGCGCGGCATTGATACCGCCAGCAAGTATCGAGTTCGTTTTTTTGAAGACTATCGCGATTTACTGCCTCATATTGATGCGGTGTGTGTAGCGGTGCCAACGCGCCTGCACCATTCCGTCGGGCTAACCTGCCTCCAATCAGGAGTGCATGTGTTGATCGAAAAACCGATCGCCGCTAGTATCACCGAAGCGGAATCACTGGTGAATGCCGCCGCAGAATCGCAGTGCATTCTTCAGGTGGGGCATATTGAGCGCTTTAATCCTGCGTTTCAAGAACTCAGCAAGGTGTTGAAGACAGAAGAATTATTGGCGTTAGAAGCCCATCGCATGAGTCCTTACAGCGATCGCGCCAATGATGTGTCCGTCGTGCTGGATCTGATGATTCACGACATTGATTTATTGCTGGAACTGGCAGCGTCTCCGGTGATCAAGCTAACCGCCAGCGGCAGTCGGGGTTCCGGCGGTTCTAGCTATTTGGATTATGTGACCGCCACGCTGAATTTTGCCAACGGGATTGTGGCAACCCTCACCGCTAGCAAAGTCACTCACCGCAAGATTCGCCGGATTGCTGCCCATTGTAAAAGCTCGCTGACTGAAGCCAATTTTTTGAATAACGAAATCTTAATTCATCGTCAAACGACTGCTAACTACATGACCGAGTATGGTCAAGTGTTGTATCGGCAGGATGGCTTAATTGAAAAGGTACATACCAGCAATATTGAACCGTTACACGCTGAGCTAGAGCATTTTGTGAGCTGCGTTCGGGGTGGCGATCAGCCTTCGGTGGGCGGTGAGCAGGCATTGAAAGCGCTGCGGCTTGCCAGCATGATTGAACAAATGGCGCTGGATGGTCAGCCCTGGATGCACAATCAAGCATTGGAAGCGACTGCTATTAATCCTGCCGTTGTGGCGGTTTTGGGTTAATACAGTTTTGTTAGCGTCAGCGGCGCTTTGCGCTTTTGAGTTTTGAATGCCTGCTTTTGACTCCTGAGTTTTGGGGCGAAGGAGTGTGGCTGAAATTTACTAATCTTGAAACACTTGGATGCTGCCAGAGTAGGCGGCAACCCAAACTTGACCCGTGTCGTTGTCGTAGGTGATGCCGATTGGGGCTGGATTAACCGCGATCGCTTGCACCATTTGCATATCCGCCGTCCGAACTTTGCTGATGGTGTCTGAGTCGTAGTTGACCACATACAAAAACTGCCCATCGCCAGAAATAGTCATGCTGCGGGGAGCGCTGCCTGTAGCGACTTTGGCAACAACCGCTTGCGTCGCCAGATCAATTTTGGCGACCTGCCCTTCACCATTCAAGGTGGCATAGAGATATCTGCCAGCCGGGTCAAGGTTGAGATGACGGGGTGCATTGCCGATATCCCGCAGCCAGTTTACGGAGAAATCAGTCAAATTAATCGCTGCCACATCGGAGGAACCCATAATGGCAACGTAGGCGATTTGATTGTCTGCGATCGCGATTCCCCGTGGATAGGGACCCAACGGAATCCGGCGAACTTCTGTATTTTGCGCCGGATCAATCACGCTCACATCCCAACTGCACCAATTGCTTGCCAACACGTAACGATTGTTGGGCGTGGTTGCCACATACTTCGGCACCGCCCCCACTTGCACCGCCCGATCAATCGTCAAACCTTGGGTATTGATGCGATAGAGAAAGCTTTGATCGTGGTTTTGTTCTGGGCTGCAAACATCATCCGCATTGCTGCTAAAGCCATCCCCATACATCTCATAGTTGGAAACCCAGGCGGTTTGGCTATCTGGGCTAAAAGCCGCTTCCACTGGAGACCCTTGCTGAGTGCCGGAATAGCGCGTGTAGCCGGAGTCTGCCAGCTTCACCTGATCAGGAATGGTTTTGACCAATTTGAACTGGCGATCGTACACCGTGATGCTGTGGCGGTACATCATGTTTTGGGCGAAAAATAGCCCCTTGCCGGAATGCACAATCGATTTGGGCGAAATATCCCCGGTAATGGTTTTCACCAGCACCATCCCCTGAGAGGTAAGCCTGTCTTTGATCAGATAGCCCAACTGCTGCTGATACTCCACCAACTTTTGTTGGGAGATCACTGCTTGGGCATCAGATTTGGGAACCGTTTTCAACAGGGAGATCGCCTCTTTCCAGTGAGTTGCTGCTTTCTGCCAGTCTTGCTTAGACTGGGCAGTTTTGCCAATCACATAAGCTTGGTTTGCCTGACTCAACGCTTTATTGAAAGTCTCAGAGGTTGGCTTAGAGCTTGCTTTTGGGCTTGGAGCTAGTGTCGGTGTTGCTGTCACGCTTGTCGGTTGGTCAACTGCTAAATAGCGAAACCAAATCACGCTGCTGGGCAGAAATACGAGCGGCAGAGTCACCAGCATTGCCAAAGCAAACGGGCTAACGGTTTGCCAATGAGGAATTGGAAATGCCCAATCCTTGATACCAGTTTCTGTACCAGTGTTGGAAATGCTGGGGGCGATCGCAAACGGATTATCAACTAGCTCCGACGTGCCAAAACGAACTTCCTGTACCCAAACTGGAGAATTTTGTCCCGCCAGCCGACTGTACACCACGGCAGAAGATAGCCAGCCCAGACCCAACCGAGCGATGCCGCGTCGAATAAACTCGATCGCTGGAGATGGCGCTAATGTGCGTTCTGATTCCAGCAGCACATGTAGATTTCCATCTCGAAACACCGCCCGTGCTGATACTCCTATCGCCTGCAAACTGGCATTCATCAATGCGGCGATCGCATCCGCATCTCCAGATTGAGCAAGCTGTAACACATTTGCCTGAGTCATTTCGCCATCCGCCGACCACACTGAGCCACGATAGCCGAAGATAGGAGCTTTGGAGCAGCAAGGATAGTTTTTTCATTTCTCCACTTTTTATGGTTCTGTGATGAATCCCTTACTAAGCCAGGAATTTGTGAATTAATTAGCTAGAATTATGGCGGTGTTAAGCTGACCAGAGGAAACTCAACTATGTCGGATTTCAACCGTGGCATTATGAAGTTCGATGGAGCAGACAGTCCAGCGGCGATCGCGCTCTCAGCGATCGTGGTTCTGGGTGGCATTGGTGTCCTGATTGTGTGGGCGCTTCGATCTGCCTACGTGTTTACCTAGATGGGTGTTGGGATAAAGTATTAACCTAGACTTGGACTATGCAAAAAAGCGATCGCTTCATTCAGTTGGGGCGATCGCTTTTTTTTGGGATGAAGAAAGGTCGCCCCATGATACTTAAGAAATCAGTCATGGACATCACGTATCGCCTTGCCTTGCGGATTAGATTTTGGTGCGGCGATCGCCATTTGATTCGCTGTACTACTATAAAATCGATTCTCGTACCAAGATGGTGCGCGATCTCCCCCGATGTCTATTAATGGATAATCACGAGGAACCTCATGATGCCAGCTTGTGGATGCTTTTGACTTGGCTGAGGCGAGCGGCAAAAAGGAAAACGGCAAGGATATCGTCTGATTCCAGATCATCATAGTCGGCGAGGATATCTGAGATCGTCATGCCGGAACTCAAAAGTTCAAGGATAAATTCAACGGGATAGCGCAACCCACGAACACAAGACTTCCCATAGAGTTCTTCAAGAATAAGGAGGATGTGGCATCCTAAAGAGAGTCGAGTTGCTTATCGAGCCATGAATCACGCCTACTTCAATCGCATTCTACATCTGCTTGAGCAGCGCCCCTCCCAGGGAAAACGCCTGATTGGACTGGCACCAGCAGTTTTCTGGGAACTCTGGCAGCGGG
>QBMH01000149.1 GCA_003249025.1 Leptolyngbya sp.
CTTAGGGAGTAGACCCGTAGGACGTGCGAAGCAAGGGGTGGGGGATGAGGGCGACTTTTCATGCCAGATTCTACGTCGGAGAAGGTTCATGGGTTGCAGCAACTGTTTCAACGGTTTCCCAGGCACCATAGCGATCGCTATAGTACGCCAAAATTTGACTAATTCGTTGTGCTGCCGCTGCATCATCAGGCTGGTCAATCCATAAACTATCGATTTGGCTCAAGCTGTAATCAAACTGCTGAGAGGTCTGCGGAACCAACTCAGTTTGCACTCTTTCCACCTGCTCTAGATGAGCCGCAACTTCTCGATATACAGCCAGGGGCAATTGAGCCAATCGGATACGATGTTTCATCTAAACGACTAAGAGCAAAAAATAAGGAGTGTAAGGGCTAACGAAAGTAACTCTGGAATAAAACTCAACTGGCTGCGGCGATCGCTCAAACTATTAATTCATTATGGCTCCCAGCGCCATTCCCATTCTCTAAATTTGAATTGTTTAAAGTTGGCAATGTGCAGCAGTTAACATTATCCAGGCATATCTTGCCCCATTGCAGCGCCCATCGTACTAAAGCCACACGGTTATCGGTTTTGGTTTTGGTGAGAATATTGCTGATATGGTTATCTACAGTACGCTTACTAATTTCCAATTTCTCGGCAATTTCTTGGTTGGTTAAGCCAGCGGCTACCCATTCAATCACTTGCAGTTCCCGTTCCGACAAAGAACTCTGCACCTGAGATTCGCCACTCGCCATGTCTTAGGTGCCTGTGTATATGTACTTATGCCTTTTATTGTAGGGGCTTCTCTGACAAAAAAAACTGCTTAAACGCCTTTATTTTGGGGCAAAAGAGAATCCCTTGCGAGAGGGTCTAGCGTCTGCCACCTGCACTTCAAATTGCACCTGATCGGTTTGCTGACCTTGTTTTATCTGTAGCGTCCAAGTTCCCGCTTGGGGTTTCCAAAAGAACGAGCTAGAGGAAGACACCGCCAACGGCTGTCCATTGAGTCGCCAGTCCAGCGCCGTCTTAGAAGTACCTGCCAGCTTAAACTCTAGGCGTTGGGCACTATCATTTTTGCCAATTGCAAATACATCGCCACTGCGAGGAGAGACAATTCGCAATCCCATCGCCGTCGCGCTCGATAAATTCTTAGGCTGTCGCGCTAGCCATTCGTTGTATTCCGCTGGCAGCTTAAATTGCGGTTTACCTTGAACCGTGGGAAAAAAGCGATCGCCCTCCTGTTCATATGCCGCCACATCTTCAGCAAACAGATATTCTTGCACCACCGTCGGACAGGCAGGAGTGGGACGCGCCCCCGACACGGAGCAAATCGGGCGTTGTACCAGTCCAGTCGGCAACTGAAATGACTTGGGTTCTTGCTGTTCATGCAGGTGTAGCATAATCCGGTTCCACAAGGGAGCCGCCCCCATGACTCCCGATACCTTCTGCATCGGCGCACTGTCAAAATTCCCCACCCATACCGCTACGGTGTATTTCGTAGTGAAGCCCACCGTCCAGGTATCTCGATAATCAGACGACGTGCCCGTTTTGACTGCTGCCGGAAAGGGTAATGCCAACAAAGAATCTACGCCAAACGCACGGGCACGGGCATGGCGATCGCTCAGCATATCCGTAATTAGTAACCAAGTGGAAGGGGAAGGGGAAGGCAGTAAGTTTGGGGTAGATTGATTGGACTCCGTACTCCGCACTCTCAACTCCGTACTGTTGCCCTGTCTCGCTAGCGTTAAATACGCCTGCGCTAATTCCCATAGACTGACTTCCCCACTGCCGAGAGTGAGTCCCAAACCATAGTGTTCAGGCGGCTGGGTGAGATGATGAAAGCCAAGTTGGTGTAGGCGATCGAGAAAAGTGCTTACGCCCACTTTTTCTAGGGTTTTGACGGCTGGTACGTTGAGGGAATTTGCTAAAGCCAACCGCACCCGCACGGGACCCTGAAAGGTTTCACTATAGTCAGAAGGGCTATAGAGGCGCGCTCCAGGAATGGCGTAGCGTGTGGGCACATCTGCCAAAATGGTGTTGGGCTGAATCGTGCGATTTTCCAGGGCAAGCTGATAGAGAAACGGTTTGAGGGTAGAACCGGGTTGGCGTAATGCCTGTACGCCGTCGTTTTGCCCCAGTTGTGCGTTGGCAAAATAATCCGGCGACCCGACATATGCCAGCACATCGCCAGTTTGGTTATCTAGCACCAACACGGCTGCATGGTGAACGTTGTGAGGGGCAAGGCTGCGAACCACTTGAAGAGTCTGAGCTTCAACAAACTGCTGCAAGGGGCGATCGAGGGTCGTGCGGACTTGGGCGGGATGGTTGGCAGGAAGCTGATTTGCCAACCAAAACAAAAAATGAGGGGCTGCCACAATCCCCTGCTGCCGAGATTGGAGGGCGGTGGCTTCGGTATAGGCGCGATCGCTTTGGGCACGGGTAATGTAGCCATCTTGCACCATGCGATCGAGGACATAGGATTGGCGCTTTTTCAACGACAGCAGGTGATCGTAGGGATTAAGCCGATTGGGATCGTTGGGAACGGCGGCAAGCAGACTCGCCTGAGCCAAGGTCAAATCGCTAGCAGGGATGCCAAAGTAGATGCGAGATGCCGCTTCCACACCATAAATATTGCTGCCCATGGGCAAACGGTTGAGATACGCCTGCAAAATCTCGGCTTTGCTCATGCCTGCGCTCAGTCGCCAGGATGTCCAGATTTCTTGTAGCTTCGCTTGAGCAGTGCGGGGAGAACCATCCAGCATTCGCGCCAGTTGCATCGTAATGGTGGATGCCCCGCTGACAATCTGCTTTGCCTGAAGCGCTTCTAGCAGCGATCGCGCGATCGCCCGTTCATCCAGTGCGCCATGGTGATAAAACCGCTGATCCTCAGCAGCCACGATCGCCTGAAGAAACGGCGGCGACACTTGAGCGAGGGACACCGACACCGTATGGTTTTGATCGCGAGTCAATATTGTCCCTAGCGGTAGCCCATTGCGATCGGTAAACTCAGCCGCCTGCTGGGTTTGCACCAGATCACTGGCTCGAATGGGAGCAAAATAGGGCAGCGATCGCACCATTAACACCGCAATTCCAACACCCAGTATTACTTTTAACGGCTTAGCATATCGCCCTTTACCCCATTGCTGAAGATTCCAATTCACGGTTAATCGGTGCCGATCCTGCGCCATACGTTTCTGCCAATTTGTCTTTCAACAGACTACATCGCTGATTGCGGAAACTCCGGGATAAAGAAGCAAGCGGAATGTGGAGTCCGTCAATCTTAATGTTGCCATTAACATACACGCATCTTAATGGTCATTTGCCTTTTGAATATTCCTGCGTAAGTGGGACTGGATGCAGATTTAAGCATTCGGGCTTTGCTGAATGGAATATGTGGCAATCAGGAATGGATGAGTTTTATCTAATCGAGGAGTTGCGCTCTGTGCCTACGCTTGCGACAATAAAGCCTATGACTTCCCAAAAGACCTCCGAGCAAAACCCATCTCCTTCAATTCCTGCGGTCAAATCTGCTAGTCAGATTTGGTGGGATAACTTTCAAATTCTGTTTGTCGCTCTGATTTTAGCGCTGTTGATTCGCCTATTTGTCGCCGAGCCGCGCTTTATTCCCTCCGATTCGATGGTGCCTACCCTAGAAATTGGCGATCGCCTCGTAGTTGAAAAAGTCTCCTATCGGCTACATCCGCCCAGTTTTGGCGACATCATTGTTTTTGATCCGCCGCCTCAACTCCAAAGCCTAGGGTTTTCCAAAGACCAGGCATTCATCAAGCGGATTATTGCCACGCCCGGTCAAACGGTGAATGTGCTGAATGGCAAAGTGCATGTTAACAATCAAGCCCTCGTAGAACCCTATATTGCCGCCCCGCCTAACTATTTGCTGGAACCTGTGAAAGTTCCGCCCGGTCAATTTTTCGTTATGGGCGACAACCGCCCCAATAGCAACGACTCCCATGTTTGGGGCTTTGTACCGAGTCAAAATATCATTGGGCGCGCAGTGCTGCGATTTTATCCATTCGATCGAGTGGGTAGAGTGCAATAAAATAGGTAGCTAATTCCTGAAATTCTGTTTCACTGATGCAAAAGGAATCTTGCGTTACTCAGTTTTACGGCTAAAATAGCGCAAACTTGCTGTGTGAACGAACCATTACGCACCGTGCAACTAATTTTCTCTCATTCCAATTCTCTTAGAGAGGGCTTGTGGACATTTCCAGTTCCCTTTGCCATTAGAAGAGGGCTAGAGATGGGAGGCTGGGCAGGTTCAGGAAAGTCGGACATTGCGTTAGTTTGGTAATTGCAAAGCGGGTTGAAATAGCGGCATGAAAGGAGTGAGGGTGGGAAGGAGAGGGCATGGTCGGCAAACAATCAAATCCGTTTGAATTAAATCAAGCTAATAGCCCTATTAACCCAGTGGAGCTAGGGGACGATAGTTCTCAGTTAATGGTGCCATTAGAGAAAACCAACCCGCCTAGGTCGCTATGGTCTAGAACAAAATCTTGGCGTTGGCTGTTGGTCAGCATCAGCATTTTTAGTGTAGTGGGCAGTATTGGTGCCGCCGCTCTATGGTTATTAACAACGCCACCCCCTTCAGCCGATTGCCAAAAGATTTCATCGTTGTCTACCGATATGGAGCAACTCTACTGCACCCAAGAAGCGGCTCGGTCTGGAGAATTGCCCAAGCTGCTAGCCGGAATGGATACCTTAAATCGGTGGGCACCTGACCATCCGCTTTATCGAGAAGCGCAGCGGTTGATTGCAGAATGGTCGCAGCCCGTTTTGACTGCCGCCCGCGATCGCATTACTCAAAGTGACTTGACCGGAGCCGTGGAACTGGCAAGCCGCATTCCTAAAACGAGTCCACTTTATCTAGAGGCTCAGGCAGACATCACGAAATGGCAGCGATTTTGGCAGAAAGGGGAAGCGATCGCTACGGCTGCCAAAACTGCTATGAAAGCGCAACAGTGGGGCATTACCGCAGAAAAAATTGGCTTGCTGCGAGAGTTTACCCAAGACTATTGGCGCTATGAACGAACCAACGCGCTCACCCAACAGCTTGAATCAGAACAGCGCAGTCGCCGTTATTTTGCCCAAGCTCAAGAAGTGGCAAAGCCCTACCAGCCGGAGCAGTTGGGAGCCGCGATCGCAGTGGTAAGCCGCATGGATACCAAAACCTATGCTTGGGCAGATGCCCAAAAAATGCTGAGTCAATGGAGTGAAACGCTCCTCTCGTTGAGCTATCAAAATTGGGTCAAGGGGAATCTTGCCCAATCGATGACGCTGGCAAAGCGGGTAGCTCCCAACCCCAAGCTCACCCAAACGGCGCAGGATTTAATTTGGTTGGCTCAGGCGCGGAGCCATTCCCTGGGCAGCCGTACGACCCTGAAACCAACCTTGCCTCAGCTTTGGAACCTAACCGCCGCGATCGCCACCGCAGAGTTGCTTCAGCCTGCTAGCCGGTACTATCCCCAAGCCCAAGCCAACTTGAAAAGCTGGAAAGCGCAGATCCAAGATTTCACCCTGCTTCAGCTAGGCTGGGCAGTGAGCAGTTTACCGCAGCCCCAAGCGCTCCAACTTGCTATTTGGCAGGGGCAACAGATCACCAGCGATCGCCCCCGACGTGCCCAAGCCCAAACCCTCGTCGCCTATTGGCAGCAAGCATTACTCAAGTCTGAAGATTTGCCTTATCTTGCCTATGCCCGAAAACTTGCGGATACCCGCTCAATTCCAGCCCTGCAAGCGGCGATCGCCCAAGCAACTGTTGTGCAAGCCGGTCGTCCTCTGCACCCAGAAGCTCAAACCCTAGTGGCTGCTTGGACTGGAACCATTCAAACCATTCAAGATCAGCCTACCTTAGATCGCGCTTGGGCGCTGGCATCCCAAGGGAATTTGAATGGAGCCATCCAAACTGCGGCAGGCATTGCCCCTAATCGATCACTCTATGGGCAAGCTCAAGGGGCGATCGCTAGCTGGCAAGCCGAAATCAGAGCAGCGGAAATCGCCCGGATTCGAGCGCAGGAAGCCGCTCTCGAACCTTCCCGCCATTCCTTAAAAGAACCCCCAGAGCAACCAGATGAGCGTTTTCCATCTCCACCTGAAGATTTAGCGCCAAAAGACGAGAATGCACCAATCAATCAGCCCATAACCCCTGAACATTCAGACAACGCTGCACCCTATCAACCCTATACGCCGCGTCGTCGTTCTCCCAGCTATCCTTCTCCAGAAAGCGCTCCGCCGCCGCCCGTGGAACTTACTCCCCCTCCAACTGAGCCAGCCCCCCCAGTGTATGAACCTTACGAACCTGCTCCGCCCCCCGTTCGCTGGTAAAAGCGAATGGCAACGATGTTGAATGCACGATCAAGTTGCAACTGCCAACTCAGCAGTGAGTGCTTTGCCTGAGTTTAGGGAATGACTAGATAATCAACATGAGGGGTACTGGCATGGATAGAACAGTGTTGCACCAGTACAAGAATTTGCAGCTAGCCTTATTTAGCGGTAAGGGTGGAGTTGGCAAAACAACGCTATCCTGTGGATTTGCCCGACTTTGGGCACAGCAGTTTCCCCAAGAACGGATTTTGTTGCTTTCCACCGATCCGGCTCACTCCTTGGGCGATGTCCTGCAACTATCTGTAGGAGATACACCGATCTCGCTGGCAGCGTTGCCCAATTTGCAGGTGCGCGCATTAGACGCACGATCGCTCTTAGAAACCTTCAAAAATCGCTATGGATCGGTGCTGGAACTGTTGGCAGAACGGGGTAGCTTTGCCCAGCGAGAAGACCTCGCGCCCGTGTGGGATTTGAGCTTTCCGGGGCTGGATGAACTAATGGGAATTTTGGAAATCCAGCGGTTACTGCACGATGCTGAAGCCGACCGCGTGGTGGTGGATATGGCTCCCAGTGGGCATACGCTCAACCTATTTGGTCTGATGGATTTTTTAGATGAACTGCTGGCAGCCTTAGAACTCTTTCAGGCAAAACATCGCGCCATGCAGCGCTCCTTTACAGGCAAAGAAACCGAGGACGAAGCCGATGATTTTTTGCGCTCGATGAAAGCAGACTTGACCGACGGCAGACAGTTGTTGCAGGACACCACCCGCACCGCTTGCTTAGTCGTAGCGATCGCCGAACCGATGAGCCTACTAGAAAGCGATCGCTTCATCACTGCCCTCGCAGATCTAAAAATTCCCTTTAGCGGCTTATTTATCAACCGCATCCTCTCCCTATCTGGCACCTCCCCCTCTACGCCCGACCTCGATCGCTTCATCGAACAACAAACCCTGCTTGCCAAATTTTTTGCGCTTGTTGCTCCCACGCCCATTTTTACAGCCCCTCAAGAACAACGTGAACCAATCGGCGCAACTGCCCTAGATGCCTTGTTTTCTCAACTCTGCCCCTTGACTGAACCCCCTGTGGCAGCGGCACCGACCCCCACCTGGATGCCAACTAAAGTATCACCAGGATTTGCTGACTTTGCAGCAGAAGAACGCAAGTTAATTTTAGTCGGCGGTAAAGGAGGGGTGGGCAAAACAACCGTTGCAGCCGCGATCGCGTGGGGCATGGCAGAACGCTATCCCGATCGCCCAATTCGCGTGATTTCCATCGATCCAGCCCATTCTTTGGGAGATGCCGTCGGTCAGCCTTTGGGACACGAACCCCGCACGATAGCGCAAGCGTTGCCCAGTCAGTTCGCGCCCAACCTGACTGGGCAGGAAATTGACGCAGAGCAAATGATCGACCAGTTTCGCGAAGAATATTTATGGGAACTGGCAGCGATGATGAGTGGCGAATCCAGCGATGCAGATACCACCCTGCAAATTGCCTATACGCCGGAAGCATGGCGAAAAATTGTCGCTCAAGCGCTTCCTGGCATTGATGAAATGCTGTCACTGATTCGCATCATTGAGCTACTGGAAGCCAAAACCCAGGATTTGATCATTCTCGACACCGCACCCACTGGGCATTTACTACGCTTTTTAGAAATGCCAACGGCAATGGCAGACTGGCTTTCCTGGATCTTTAAACTGTGGATTAAGTATCAAGATGTGTTGGGGCGCACGGAATTTATGGGACGGCTGCGATCGCTCAGACAACGGGTCATGCAAGCCCAAAAGCTGCTCAAAAATCCCCAACACACCGAATTTATTGGCGTAGTCCAGGCACAATCCGCCATCACTGCCGAAGCCCAACGCCTGACCGAATCACTCACCACCTTAGGAATTTTTCAGCGCTACATTGTTCACAATCGGCACGAAGCCAGCCAACCTGCAATCGCGTCCCTTTTTCCGCAACAAACTATCATTGCTCTACCTAACCTGCCCCGCTGTATTTCTCCCCTAGAACGAATTCAGCTAGCGGCTACGCTGATTATGTAGGGAGTTGATTGGGTAGGAAATAAGTAACACGGTTAGGCGACAGGGAACAGGAGTTAAACTGCAAGATGAGTTTCCTATTCCCTATTTATGAATTTTGGAGTCCTGCCGCTACGGGCGATCGCGTTTCAAGGGTTGTTTCTGCTGATCGCGATCGCGCTTGAGGCGATCGTTTACTTCAGGCGACTCGGTTTTGACTACAAAACAAGTGTTCGCTATGCAGCCTCAGTCAATCTATTTTCTACCTTTATTGGCTGGTTAATCTTCTTCAATTTGCAAAATCTTTTGCCGCCGCCGTTAAAGGATCAACTGATTAGCTATTTCTTTTTTGAACGGTTTTTTCAAAATCCTTGGACACCGGGTATTGCGCCTTTGCTAGCCCTTTTAGGGTTAATTATTTTTATGAGTGTTTTTTTCCTAGAGCTTAAAAGTTTAGAGATTCTAGACCTGTTGCTAGGGAAAATTAAGATAGAAGATACTACATCAAGTAGAGAAGATACCCGAACATCTCGTCTGCGGCAGCAAGGCATTCTGTTTAAGCCTAATAGTCGAGCTTATGCTGTTCTGGTTGCCAATGCTTACAGCTTTAGTGCGATATTATTTTTGCTTATTATTCGTTCATTTGAAAAGCCCCGTTAGCGTTTCGCCCCAAAATGCTTGATCTGTTAAGGCAATTTCTCTCCTTATTTCCTCCAGCCCTTTTGCCGCTGATAGTATTGGCGATCGCCTTTCTAGTCGTTGCGCCTTTAGGATTGTTTGCCTTTAATTTTCTGGCAATTAAAAAGCTTTTTGAAGAGCTTAGTAAAATCTTTCAAGATGTTTTTAAGCTAATCATTCCTAAAAAGTGGGATTCCGCAAAAACGCTAATCTGGCTAAGTGTCTTTTCGTGGGCGATGTCTCTACTAACAGAATCATATATTCAAAATTTTATTGCTTTTTGTGGATGGCTTTTTTTAATTCCAGGTATCCATTGGCTCATGCATGAAGAGAAAAAAATTAAAGAGTTTCTCACTATCGAAAAAATCTTCATCGGTCCTTGGATTACGGGTGCATTAGTTTGCTTTTTCTTATTTGCAACTCCCGAAAATTTACCTGCCATTATGGTTGTGAGTTGGCCCATTATCTCTGCAATTATTGCGGCATTACCAAAATTTATTAAATCAGGCCCTGCTTATAAAGTGCCTGATCCTCCGGTTCGGCAAGATTTAATCATCATGATATTGTTTAATCTATTGCTAAGCTGTTGGATTCAGCTTTGTTATTCAACTCAGGTCTGGTTAGCGCAATATCCTAGCTTGAGGGCAGATAATCTAGCGAATAGTTCTTTTGTGGTTAAAACGCAATCCAATGAGAGTGCTGATTCTCAAGGCTTGGATGTTTTGACGCACGCTGAAACACTATTGAAAGAAGCCTTGCAGGGTCAATCCTGGTCGCAAGTTGAACGGTGGTTAGTGAATTTTGACGATCGCATCCGCGATCTAAATAGGCAAGTTATTGACCGACTCCCTGCAACAGCAGAGAAAGACTTTTGGCAGGTTGAAGGACGTGTTTTAGCAGGCGAGTATAATGTGCAATTGTTTGCTGTATGGAAAGGTCCGTCTTCTGACACGTTAGGCTACCATCTAGCCAAAACATGTCAAATTTCGCAAGTGGTGCCAATCGATCTAAAAACAACGACCCAAACAATGGCACCGATGGAGAGTATTGCTGCCAACAATACCCAAGTTGGCACAGCAAAAGTGTCCTGTGATCGAGCAACAAAACCCATTAAGGGACAGCCGGATATGGCAAAGTGAATTGAAAGGGCTGAAATGGTGTGAGGAATTAACGGTATGAACATTGGCAGAATATTCGCGATCGCGTCGAATGTATTTCGAGAAGTCATTCGCGATCGCGTTCTATATCTGATTGGGCTATTCTCTCTATTCTTGGTTGCTTGCTTTCGCTTGTTGCCCGAAGTTGCAGCCGCAACCGAAAACAAAATCATCTTGGATCTAGGCTTAGCTGCCATGCAACTACTGGGGTTAGTGGTGGCTGTTTTTGTAGGCACAGGCTTAGTGAACAAAGAGATTGAAAAGCGTACCGTGTTGGTGTTGATGGCAAAGCCGATTAGTCGCACAGAATTTATTGTGGGTAAGCAGGTGGGGCTAACAGCCGTGCTAGCGGTTCTAGTAGCGGCAATGACAGCAATTTTCATAGCGCTGCTAGCGTTTAACCGCGTTGCTTATCCACTGGATGATCTTTTAGTTTCATCCTTGTTCCTCTGGTTGCAGTTGTCTCTGATCGCCGCGATCGCGATCGCTTTTGGGGTATTCACAGGCACGCTTCTCGCTACACTGCTCACCTTCATGGTTTTTCTGATGGGGAGCTTTAGCGCCAATTTAGTCGCCTTAGGAGCGCAAAGTAAGGATGCCACGATTACCGCCGTCACCCGAAATCTATATCTAGTCCTGCCCGACTTGTCGCGCCTGGACTTAAAAAATCAGGCAGTGTATGGGTTGGTGCCGCCATTAACCACTTTGCTGCAAAATGCAGGCTATGGGGTGCTTTACATCATTTTACTCTTGGCGATCGCGGCGCTGCTTTTTTCTCGCCGCCAGTTTTAGCTAAGCAAGACTGAAAGTTGCCCATCGCGTTACTTAAAAAATATGACTCAGAAAAACGATGTTCCCGCGCTCCTATTCTCATTTTTAATTACGGCTGGATTAGTCGGCGGTGGTTTTTGGTGGTTGACTCAAAAATCTGGACTGAATGTAGGAACTCTTCTTTCTCAAGGTTCCAACTCAACATCATCTAACTCATCAAATAGCTCTAATTCATCTAGCGCTCAGGATTTTTCCCATGTGCAAAACGTCCCTAGTGGGCTATTCACCTATGGCGGCAGCACCTCTTGGGCACCGATTCGGCGAGATGTAGATGCTGCCATTCAAGCGGCTCGTCCCGAATTTCGCTTGCGGTATGTGAGTCCAACCAGCGAGGCACCGGGATCGGCGACAGGTATTCGGATGCTGATGCGTGATGAACTTGCCTTTGCTCAATCCTCTCGCCCAGTCACCGATCAGGAATATCAGCAAGCCGATCAGCGGGGCATAAAACTGAAGCAGGTTCCGGTGGCGATCGATGCTTTAGCGGTGGCAGTCCATCCCGGCTTAAACATTTCAGGGCTGACTGTAGAGCAGCTTGGCGATATTTATACAGGCAAACTCACCAATTGGAGCCAAGTGGGTGGACCGAATCTGCCGATTCAAGCCATCACCCGCCCCGTGAGCGCCGGGGGAACGATTGAGTTGTTTGTCGAACAAATTATGAAAGGGCTAGGTTTTGGAGCAACGGTGCAAACAGTCTCTACGACGACCGAAGCGGTGCGGAAACTGGCTCAAACTCCCGGCGGTATCTACTTTGCCTCTGCGCCTGAAATCGTGGATCAATGTACGGTAAAGCCGATCGCGATCGGTCGCACTTCAAACGAATTGGTGCCTTCTTACCAAGGCTCACTAGTTCCGCCTTCCCAGTGTCCAGCCCAGCGTAATCAACTCAATGAAGCGGCAATCAAGGGAGGGCAATATCCCATCACACGCAATTTATTTGTGGTGATCAAACAAAACAATCAAAAAGAGCAGCAGGCAGGGGAAGCCTACACCAATTTTGTCTTATCAAATCAGGGGCAAACATTACTTGAAAAAGCAGGCTTTGTGCCTATCCGCTAACGAAATGGGATTGAGTCCGGGGTTCGGAGTGCAGAATTCTGCTAGTTAAACTGAAAATATATGAATAGCTGTTCAGATTTTATGATGAGGTTGCTAAATCATCAGGTTAATTCAAAATGGCAACCGTTACTCAAATGAAATGCGCGTGCGAATCCTGTCTGTGTATTGTGACTCCTGGTTCTGGCACCGTTGAAAAAGAAACTAAATACTATTGCAGCCAAGCATGTGCTGATGGACATAAAGACGGTCCAGGCTGCGGTCACACTGGCTGCGGATGTAAGAGGGTGTTTGAGAAGTCGGTTAGGTCGTAAAAAAGCTCACTCAGTGTACGCTG
>QBMH01000014.1 GCA_003249025.1 Leptolyngbya sp.
TCAGTGCTTTGTTAGAAACTCTTCTCCCCTAACTCCCTGAATTGCCTATAGAGCCATCTTGATAATCAAGGACGGTATCCCAGTCGCCTTGTCTCTCCTTCTTCGCAAAACTATGCCACTATTCCCTGAATCAAATGAGTCGGATGAGTTGGAATCCAAGCAATTGCTAGAACGCTTCAGCAACATCGATTTTGCCAACGAATCAACTGAGTTGAAATCTGAATCCAAGCAATTGCTAGAACGCATAAAACGCACAAATAATATTGATTCTGTAAAGCAGCCTCGGACACTTTACTCCTACATGAGTGAGTCACCCCCAGAGGGTGAAGTGCGGGAAGCCTCCATTTTGTTTGTGAATCTCTACGGAGTGGATCGGTTGACCCAGCACATGAAAACAGCAACTCGCGTCGAACTGCTGAATCACTTTTTTGAAGTCATGGTGACTGCTATTTTTGAGAACCGAGGCACGTTGGACAAATACATTGGCTCGGCGATAATGGCAGTTTTCAATTCACCCCTGCCCCTAGAAGACCATGCCCTAATGGCTATTAAAACGGCATTGGCAATGCGCGATCGCTTGCCAGACGTTAATAGTCACTGGTTCCCAGACGAACAACAGCCTCTGACCATTGGCATCGGCATCAATACAGATCAAGTTTTTTGTGGCGATGTTGGCTCTTCTAAACGGATGGAGTTTACAGCCGTTGGACATGGGGTGAATGTGGCAAACCACTTGAGTCAACAAAGTCCACACTATGGCTGTGACATCTTAATCGGTCAAAAGACGTATCAAAGCTGTGCTGAATCAATTCAGGTGAGAGAAAGAGACTCGACCCAACTGAAGCCTGAAGGGACGCGATTTAACGTTTACGAGTTGATTGGGTTACTGGATGCCACCTGAAAAGTGCATAGGTGCTAGCGCGGCAACGAGAAACCCGTGTGTGAGCATGAGGAACTCCCTGTAACCACGCCACCATCCGCCCAATGTTCATTGCAGACTGATAAGAATATATTGCAATCGCGTTCTTGCCAGACCCAGGTAGCGCGATCGCCGTAGTCCAAAAACATGATCAACCATCTTGACACACTACCGCAAACCCGCAAGGAGGCGTTGGGCTTCGGGGTTGGTGGGTTGCAGTTGCAGTGCCCGTTGCAGGGACGCGATCGCCTCTGTCCGTCTGCCCAAGGCAGTCAAGGTTTTGCTTTGCAAGATCAGAGCAACAGTCAGGTTGGGGTTGAGTTGCAGCGATCGGGTAAAGGCATCAAGGGCGTTGGTATATTGACCCAGTTCATGCTGGGCGCGACCTTTGCCCATCCAGGCATCGGCAAAACTGGGATTGATCAACAAAGCACGATCATAGGAGGCGATCGCCTGGGGATAATCTCGCAAATCTTTATTGAGTAAATTGCCGCGCATGTACCACAGCACATAGTCATCGGGCTTGAGTTCTGTTGCCTTGTCAAATGAGCCAAGCGCTGCCAGGTATTGATGCCCTGCCCCTAATAGCACTGCGCGATCGCGCCACACGCCATACAAATCAGGCTTTAGCTGAATAGTGCGCTCATAGGACTCCAGCGCCTCCGTTGCCCGATTCATCGCAAACAGCACATTGCCCCGCTCATACCAAGCGGCGTAAAAATCAGGCTGAAGCTGCACTGCCCGATCCAGCGCCGCCAATGCTGCTGCCAACTGACCCGTGCGATAAAGCTGATTGCCACGATTTGTCCAGTCGATCGCGCTGCCGCTGTTGTCAAACGGGGTCGGTATCGTAAACGGACGAATGGTTTGCTGCTGATCGGCAGTGACGCGACTGGGCGGCGATTGATCAACTTGCAAGCCTAAATTTAGTCCCGATTGAGGCAATAGGCGTAAAAACGTCGTCATCGGAATGCCCGAACTAAAGCCCCGCTTCACTCGTGCCATGCCGCGCTGACCATCGTTTACCGTTTCCCCTTCCGCCAACCCATGAATGCCAATCACGCGCCCGTCCGTATCCAACACGGCACCGCCACTCATACCCACTTCCGTAATGTTGCTATAGAACAAATCGTAGCCATCTTGGCGAATACCCTGGGTTTGAGCAATCGAAAAAGTGCGATCGCTCAAAAAACCTGCCGTAAACTGCCGCGATCTCGCCGCCGTGAATCCCGCTATAAACACCGTATTAAACCTATCCTCAGACCCATAGGTGGCTAGGGTTGCTGTGCGATAAGTGCGCCGACTAACAAACGGCACGATCGCCAAATCCGCCCCCGCCAACCGAATAATCCGCGAGTAGTCAACACTATGGCGATCGCCTGCCGGAGTCACAATCGTATATTCATCCGGTGTCCCCACCACATGCCGCGCCGTCAGCACATAATAGGTCTCTCCCACCCGATTGATAATCACGCCCGAACCTGGATTCACCCCATCAATCAGCACCGTAATGCCCTCTGCAATTTGCTCTACCTGATTTGCCGAAAGAGCTTGAGCAGGCTGAAGTTGAACTAGGGCGATCGCGCTCGTCAAAAAGACCGTTGAAAGGGAAGTAAAGCGGTTCATAGAGAGTACGGAGTAGTATATTTTGTCACCTGAAACCTGAAACCTGTCACCTTTTCCTATCGACCCGACACATCAAAACATTGGTTTTTACGATCTCCGGGGCAAGGCAGAGAAACGTATCAATCGGCACTGCCCAGCTAGAACGAACAATTAGCGATCGCTCTGGGTTGGCAGGCTTGGAGCCATCCACAAATACATAGGGATCGCCCCAGAGTGGATAGGCGTGCAGGCTGTTGATTCCCACCACTTCACCTTTCACATTCAGCACGGAACCGCCGCTCATGCCTTGGAAAACCAGGTTGGTATAGCCCAGTTGATAGCCGCCCACCAACGGCTGTTTGGGGATCAGAGAAACCTTGCCCGTGGATTGAAAAAAGCGATTTTGGCTAGAAGACTCATCCAGCGGATATCCCGCTGCAATCACTGAGTCGTTTTGAGCTAGCGCACCTGACCGCCCAAGAATGGCGATCGCATACTGATTGACGCTGCGAAATTGCAGCAATGCCAAATCATTTCCACGAAAATCTATTTTTTTTAGCAAACTTGCCGGATGAGATCGCTGATCCAGTGTTTGAATCACATAGGGTGCACCAGGAGTGACCACATGCCGATTTGTCAGCACTGTATAAAGCTGTCCCTGTCGCCGGATCAAAACCCCTGATCCACCATTCCGTCCTGCCTTTACCTTCACCGTAATGGCACGACTAATCGCCTCCAGCGCCTTAGCATCCCGGTTGGGCACCAATGGGCTAGGAGCAATAGACCGAGGCAAAAATTGCCCAACGTCTAAGCCGGGACGCAACAGTGCCAAATTAACTGCCAGATTAACCAAGGGTGAGGTGGCAAAAGGTAAGAGAGAAAATTCCTGTCCTAAGACAAGTGCAAGCGCGAGAACAGTTTCGATCACGGGGGTTCTCCTATACCTACCGAGCGATCTGTAAAGAGGAGTCTGTCAATCTGTAACGAGGAGTGAGCAAGGTTTGAAGCGCGATCGTTTGCCAAATCAGATACCCACGGCAACAAGCCAATTGACAATTTTGCAAACCATCCAGGGTGTTATCCCCTCATGGTTTGAAGCAGATTTCCGCACTGGTATCACACCGCTAGTGCGGAAGGGCACGGGCAACTCAAAACAGTCTAACGGGCTGGAACTGTTGCCCCGTGCTTCCTTTTCATTAGCGCAATGCTTGAGTATAGGGTCTCATATCAAGGTATTCACGGGACTCACTTTCAAACAGAGGTCCCGAAGCCCCCACACGCACATCAAACAGTTGTTGGATGGTGCGGGGCACATTTTGACCCGATTTCAGCGTAAACAGTACCCCTTGGCACGGTCCACCCATTTCGCTGGCAACACAGACCACAGGTTGATTGTTGACAATACCCGTGGTGACAAAGTTCAAAATTCCCTGGTTATAAAAGCGATTAAACCGTTGGGAAACTTCTTGGCAACGAACCGTGGGGTTATACCCAGAGTGGTTGAAGTAGTGAGAAACCCAACGGATCAGAGAAATATTCCCAGTAGGAGTATTCACAAAAGTTGTGGGTGATCCTTGGGAACTTTGTCCACAGAAAAAGTAGTCTCTATTAGAAATCTGGATCGGTGGTTGTAAAGCACCGCCACAGGGGGAACCCCCGACTGGCACCGGACCGCACTGTGCATTCGGGGCACCCGAAGGAAAACCAGAAACACCTGGAAAAGTGGTGGTGGTAGTCGTGGTGGTGGGAGCTATGGGAACAACGGTTGTCCCGGATGAGGTGGAAGGAGTGGTTACGGTAACCCTGGGTCTTTTGGCAAAGCTGGGTTGGCTGAGGGTCAGCACCGTGCTAAACGCGATCGCCCCAATACCCAACAGCTTCAGATACGAAGTTGACTTCATGGTGATTCTCCGCGAGTTAAACGTGTAATCAAAACAAGGTTCGAGGGGTAACCCAGCAGGAAAATAAGCAATCACGCCATTGCGCGGTGTGTTTTGCCCAATCTCCGACTAGGTAACCCTCGTTCCATTTATCTGAAACCCAAAACCATTTCCGGATAACTCACGAAGAAAAAATTAATTTCCGCTACTCCAAAGCCTGAAAAAGCGAAAATGCGCTCAATACGGAGAAAAATCGGCACCTAAAAATTACTGCGTTATGTAAAGAGGCAAGAGGCAAGAGGCAAGAGATGAGAGGTGAGAGGTGAGAGGTAAGAAAGGAGTACTCAATACTCAATACTCAAAACTTTTAAGTCTCCTGCCTACTGCGTTCCCGCCTATCGGTGTCCGGTGACGATATAAGCCACACGTTTGCCTATGTTTGTGGCATGGTCTGCCATCCGTTCTAAATGACGAATTGCTAGCACTAACAAGACAATCGGTTCGACAACGCCTTGGACATTTTTTTGCTGCGACAACGAGTGATAGAGGGTTTCGTAGTCTAAATCCACTGCATCATCGCGCACTCTGACGGCTAATCCTGATTCTGCATCCAGGTCGGATAAGGCGGCTAAGCTAAGCGCCAACATTGCTCGACAGCGATCGCACATGTGCTTCACCCGCTCCATATCCTTTGGGACTGGATAAGGGAATAGTAAAATTGAAATTTCGCCTAAATCTTCTGCATAGTCACCAATCCGCTCAAGGTCGCGAACCAACTGCATCATGGCACTCAGCAAGCGGAGATCTTGGGCAACGGGCGACTGTAGGGCAATCAGCGTTACACAGTCTTGCTCGATTTGACGATAAAATTTGTCAATTTGCTCATCTTGGAGCGAAATTTGGTTAGGGGCTTCTAAACACCGCTCAAACAGCGCTTGCCGTGCCAGCCAAAAAGAATTTTCAACTAGCGCACCCATTCGCAAAACATCCCGCTGAATGCCCTTAAGCTGCCGCTCAAACTGCACACGGGTCGAGCTTGAAGTATCCAATAGTTTGTTTACCTCATGCACTTCAAGGGTCTTTACTGTAGCCTTTTAAACCTTTTTTGTAACTGGTCTAAGATTTTTTAATGACTACTCTGTCACTATATCGACCTGCGGTATCAATAGCCATATCGTAGATCACATTTGGGTTTTGCCCCGCTGCTCAAACCATTACAAGAAAATTTATTGAGAAAACCAGTACCCAATTGCATTGAAAATGTCAGGTTTTTATGACAAAAAGCTTGTTAGGGTCGCGCGATGATTGATGCGTTGAAGCTGAGCTATTACGCTACTGTATCTAGCAGCGGTTTTAGAATTTCAGTTATTGTTTGGATTCTTGTTATGTCTCAGATTGGTAGCTCTCATGGATGGTTTACTCAGTTACAAAAGCACTATCCAACCAGTGCCCTAGTAACTGAGCTAGTGCAGATTCACCAAGAGCGGTTTATTGTAAAGGCGATCGTGCTGATTAGTGGTGCGGCGATCGCGACTGGTATGGCAGAGTCAGCCAACCTAGAAACAGCAGAAGATCAAGCAAGACTCAGAGTTTTAGATTTATTAGGCATCTCAGTTGTCTCTAAAACATTTAATCTTGATTCACTGACTGCACCGGAGCCTCTGCCAGCGCGCATCAACAGCGATCGCTTACCAGAAATTCCGCTGCCAGAAATTCCATCTACCTCGATCAGTCCGCCAATCGATAATGGCTTTCCGATCAAATCGTTACCTAGCCTAGACTTAGAAACAGTTGGAGTCTCTGCCCCTTTGCCTCTCCCTGGGGTGCCAATGCCTGCAATATCGGTAGATTTGCCAATGCCATTCTCGACAGCGCTCTTCCCAACAGATGGAATGCCTGCTGAAGAGGCGATGCTTACTGAAGAAGACAGCGCTGAGGCTGTGAATGATTTTGTGGAAGAGTATTTACCCAATGTGGAAGACTATGGAACGGGGTATGAAGACAGCGAACCCGAAGATTTGCCACCCGGAAGTGAATTCCTCGAAGATTCATTTCCACAAGATCTAGTTATTGCAACCGAGGTGATTTCTCCGATCGCCCCTGCTGAAGTGGTGCAGGAAGATCAGCTTTTAACTCCTGCTCACTCAAGCAAACCTAAAAAAGCGATCGCGGAAGAAACCCCTGTAGCCGCCAACCCTGATGATGCAAACGAGCCAGACGACCTCTCAACCCTGATCGCCCATACCGACATCGAAATGGATCGCATCGGTTGGACAAAGCAAGAAGGTCGCGACTATTTGAAACGTACCTATAAAAAATCAACTCGCCAGCGTTTAGACTTAGACGAGTTGATGGACTTTTTAAATTATTTGAGGGCTTTACCCTCAGTGAATGGCATTTGAGCCAGTTTGAGAGCGATCGCTAATTGTTGACGACCGCGATCGGGTGAACAGCCGAAGGGCGACGATCAATCACCTGATCAATCAAGCCATAGTCTTTTGCCTCATCCGCAGACATGAAAAAATCGCGCTCGGTATCATCCTGGATTTGCTCTAAAGAGCGTCCAGTATGATCTGCCAGCAATTCGTTTAAGCGCTGTTTGTGATACAAAATTTCCTTCGCTTGGATTTCAATATCGGTCGCTTGCCCCTGAGCGCCGCCCAAGGGTTGGTGAATCATAATCCGAGAATTGGGCAGACTCATGCGCTTGCCCTTTTCCCCAGCACTTAGTAAAAATGCGCCCATGCTAGCGGCAAGTCCCATACAAACCGTGGAAACCGCTGGACGAATTTGCTTGATGGTGTCATAAATGCCCATGCCAGCAGTCACCGACCCACCGGGAGAGTTAATGTATAGATAAATATCTTTCTCTGAATCCTCCGCTTCCAAAAACAACAGTTGGGCGACAATCAGGTTCGCCAGATCGGAATCAACCTGCTGCCCCAAAAACACAATCCGCTCTCTCAGAAGGCGAGAGTAGATGTCAAAAGCGCGTTCACCGCGACCAGACTGTTCAATAACGGTAGGAATCATAGAGCCTGCGTGTAGTGATTTTCTCCCATTCTACCGATTTGCTGAGAGATGTGAGGCGGAAGAGTAGGTTTCGGGTTTCAGATTTTAGGTTTCAGGTTTCGGGTTTCGGGTTTCAGGTTTTACCCCTGCCCCCTGCTCTAGCAAGATGCTGCATAGTGAACGAGTTGCCCGATGCGATGACGGAGTGTTTCTAAGCCAAGACGGTCGCTAGCAGAAATAAATAATGCCTGGGGATGCTCTTCTTTTGCCCGCATGAGAGTGTCGCCATCGATCTGATCAATTTTGTTAAATGCCAGCAGGCTAGGACCAGGGGCGATCGCCATTTCAGACAAAATCGTCATAACTGAGCGAATTTGGCTTTGCCATGCGGGATGGGATAAATCCACCAGGTGAATCAGGGCAGTGGCTTCTGTGACTTCTTCCAGCGTGGCACGAAACGCATCGACTAAGGAGGGCGGCAACTCGTGAATAAAGCCCACGGTATCGGTTAGCAAAACGGACAGTGGCTCTTGGGTGATCGCATCGGGCACCACCATTCGGCGTGTGGTTGGATCAAGGGTGGCAAAGAGTTGATCAGCCGTGTAGACATCCGCATTGGTCAGCACATTTAGCAAGGTTGATTTCCCGGCGTTGGTGTAGCCCACCACAGCGATCGAGGGCACCTCTTGATGCTGACGACGTTGGCGCATTCGGGCGCGGTGGGCTTGCAGTTGGGTGACTTCCCGCTGTAGACGAGTGATCCGCTGTTGAATCGATCGCCGTTCCGTTTCTAGCTTGGTTTCACCCGGTCCGCGTGTGCCGATACCGCCGCCCAAGCGAGACATCGCCTGTCCGCGTCCGGTTAATCGGGGTAAGCGATATTCCAATTGCGCCAGTTCAACTTGCAGCTTTCCGGCTCCCGATTGGGCACGTTGGGCGAAAATGTCTAAAATTACCTCGGTGCGATCAACCACTCGTAGCCCAATTTGAGTCTCCAAATTTCGGACTTGGGCTGGCGACAAATCGCGATCGAAGACAACGAGATTTGCCCCCACGCTTTGCACCGATCGCGCAATTTCCTGCACTTTCCCTTCTCCTACCACAGTGCGGGGATGGGGACGAGGGCGTTTTTGGGTCAGGGTATGCAGCACCTCGCCACCCGCTGTTTCAATCAATCGCCCTAGTTCTTCTAAGCCATCTTGAAAATGCTGAGAGGAGATTTTTTCGGTATGTAATCCCACAATCAAGACGCGATCGTGATCTGAGTCAACCTGTTGGGCAACAAATTCGCGACGAAATTCTTCTTCAAGTCCTTCTACCAAATCAGAAAAGTCTTGGTCGGCAATGACCTCTACGCTCAAGGCTGGAGTCACCGTCCAATTGGCTTCTGGATGAGGCACCAAATGGGCAAGATAGGCTGCTGCAATGTAGCCCGTTGCGCCACCGCCGCGACGTTCAAATCCACTTCCGGTCAAATTCAGCACCACCAAAGCATCTAAACGCTGCATTGCCATGACGGTTAAGGTTGTTTCACCCGGAGGCTCATCTTTTAATTGAGTTGCGATACAGCGAATGCCACTCAGCCGTTCTGCACCGTAGCGAGGCAGTTCTAGCGGTGGAATTCGGGTTTGGCGAGGGGTGCCAACCCCCACCCGAATCACCTGTCCGCGTCGATTGATGTACGCGCAAATAGGCTGCCCCAATTCCGTACTGACGGCAGCAAGCCGCTGGGCAAATTCAGCAGTGGTAACGCGATCGCTGGGTAATCGCTGCTGATATAGCTGCTGTAGTTGTTTAAGCTGACTACTCTTGATGCCTTGAAGATTGCCGTGAATTAAGTCGATAAACTACTCTAGCCAAATGCGTCTAATTCTTATTCTATCGATAGGAACTAAGCTAAAGCGATCGTTACAGGATGTATTGATAAGTATTTCTGTGGTGATTCATACAAAATTCAAACCATCATCTTTTAACGCTTATTTTTTCCTCTACTTTAAGAACTAGAAGGCAACTATAGAAGCTATTTCAAGCCTCATAAAACTCTGATATTTTGAGAGTGAATTTCAAATCGGGTAAGCAATTGTGCTTATCAACTCGTCATAAGTTTATGAATATGGTTAGAATCGTGTTGTAAAGGCAGACCTTTGAAGGGTATGAACTAGAGAGTCTCCCTGTTAAGCGGATGTGGGAGTGACTGTCTTTATAGATACTTTGTTTAGAACGAAGCTCAGCTATTCTAAATTTGCTTAGGTTTAAGTAAAGCCGTGTTCTGCACTGGTGACAGGGTGAAAGAGCAATTTGAAGGCTTTGCCAATATGAATTATGGTCTATAGTAAATATTCAATTCTTAAAAAAGTCTAATCTTAAAAAAAACTAAAGTTTTCGAGGATTGGATATGGTGATTGGAGGGCAGCCGTGTTTATAAGACTTGCAGAGCAACATCGTCAGTTCGTCCAAGATTTGGTTATGAATCTTCAGGCTCTTGCGATCGTGCTAGAGCGAAAGGGTTATCTAGCCTCTTGCTATACCTGTGGCGGACAGATGAATAGCGCTTCATTTATGGTGAGTTTGGCTGACAGTCATCTGATTCGCTTCTTAGTTTCTGATTATGGAATTACCTGGACTGAGATGCGCGACGATCGCGAATTAATGAAATTAGAAGGCGCAGAAGCCATTAGCCAGCTTCAAGAACTGGCGAATTTAGTCAAGTATCAGATTAAGCCTGCTCAATCTCGTTCAGCCATGCTGACTGAGACTGTAGGCTAGCGGGTTTGGTTGAATGCTTTGATCCAATTTTTTCCTAAAGCAGATTCTGAACTGGGAGTCTGCTTTAAAGTATTTTTATAGCAAAACCATCGTTTTCCTTCTAACCGACTGTTTCTCTGCTTGCAACCTTCCGGCTTAAGATAAAGGATCGTTGCAGTGGATAGGGTGAAGCGATGCGAATTTTGATCATGGGTGGAACCCGCTTTGTCGGGGTTTACCTGACACGGTTGTTGTGTGAGCAGCATGAGGTTATTTTATTTAACCGAGGCAATCAACCTGCTCCTGCGGAAAGGGTGCAGCAGATTCATGGCGATCGCACCGATGCCGCTCAACTCAAACGACTCCTTCAGGATCAAGAATTTGATGCCATTTTCGATAACAACGGGCGAGAACTGACGGATACTCAGCCCTTGGTAGAAATCTTTAAAGGTCGAGTCAAGCATTTTGTCTATCTCAGTTCGGCGGGGGTCTATCTTAAAGCTGACCAAATGCCTCATGTAGAAGGCGATGCGGTTGATCCCCATAGTCGGCATAAGGGCAAGCATGAGACTGAAGTCTATTTGGCAGAACAGGGGTTACCCTTTACGTCGATTCGCCCCACCTATATCTACGGTCCTCAAAACTACAACGATCTGGAAGCTTGGTTTTTTGATCGCATCGTTCGCGATCGCCCGATCCCGATCCCCGTTAATGGAAGGCACATCACCCAACTTGGACATGTGAAAGATCTGGCTCAAGCGATGGCAAATGTGTTGGATAATCGCCAAGCGATCGGGCAGATTTACAATATTTCAGGCAACCGCTTCACTACTTTTGATGGATTAGCGAGATCGTGTGCGATCGCCGCCGGAAAATCACCCTCCGATCTTGAGATTGTCCATTACGATCCCAAAAAATTTGATTTTGGCAAACAAAAAGCGTTTCCTCTGAGAACTCAACATTTCTTTGCTTCGATTCAAAAAGCGACTCGCGATCTGCATTGGACTCCTGAATTTGATCTGATTTCTGGGCTGCAAGACTCCTTTCAACAGGATTATCTTCCATCCGGACGCACCCAAGCCACGGTAAACTTTTCAATCGATGACGAAATTTTGCAGGCTGTTGCTCTCTAAATATTTCATCACCCGCCCCTTTCACGCCGAGGTTTTTGTGCTTCTCCAATTTCTTGGACTCATTCTACTCACGAGCATCCTACTCATTGGGCTGTATCTGCTGGCATTAGAAATTCAGTATCGCGATCGCCCTGGCAATAAGTTGGTGGCAACCGTTGGGCAATGGCACCTTCAAGCGCAAGCACCGAACCACTATCGGCTGGTGGGCGAGATGGAGTTAATTAACCGCACTGCCAAGCTCGAAATCATGGTGCCGCAGATTAGGGCAGAGGTGAAACTGCTGTCAGAAGGAAGTTTAAGGGGGGTCACCACTCAAACTCATGTTGTTTCGCATCATCCTGACGAAACGGCTCGTCCAGATAATTACTGGTTTGCTTACATCGTCAAGGTTGGTAAACGAACGACGATAGAGGTACAAATTGATATTCATGGGGCTGACCTGAGCCAACTGAAAACGGCGTGGGTGCAGGTGCATTACCTAACTTACGGTCCTCAAGGACGAATTCCCAAAACACGCCATGTAGTGGTGCCATTTCAGTTTCCCGATGCGGCAGAATCCAAAAATTGGCGATCGACCCCAACGGCTGACGTATTGCCCATTCGGACTCATTTGTTGACAGAATTGGATAGCCCGGTGGAAGTAGTCCGGCGCTATGTCAGTCCTCATGCCAAATCAGGGGATGTGGTGACGATTGGAGAAAGCCCGATCGCCATTATGCAAGGGCGCTTTCGAGATCCCCAAGACATCCAGCCGGGATGGGCGGCTAAACGACTGTGCTATTTATTTCTACCCACTTCCAGCCTAGCAACCGCCTGTGGATTGCAAGCTCTGATTGATCAGTCGGGTACAGTGCGGGTGCTGGCGGCGTTTTTGGTGGGCGCGATCGCCAAAGTCTTTGGCAAGCCGGGGGTGTTTTATCAACTGGCAGGAGAACAAGCGCGCCTGATCGATGACGTAACGGGTACTTTGCCGCCCTACGATCAGTTCATTGTGTTGGGTCCTGAGCATCCCCAACAGGTCGTGGATCTGATTCAACAAGAAACAGGTTTATCGGCGGCGATCGTCGATGTGAATGATTTAGGAGCGGTGAAAGTGCTTGCTGCAACTTCAAATGTGGCGATTCCGATGTTGCAGAAAGCTTTAAAGAAAAATCCGGCAGGGAATGCCGACGAACAAACGCCTGTCGTGTTGATTCGCCCCCTTTAAGCGGAACGTGTGTACCGTGATCACTTTATAATAACCATCTGTCACACTGGCTAATTCGCTAAACTGATTAGAATGTTAGTGTTACCTTGAGTTCCCTTCTGGCTGATTTGGCATTTTAATCAATGACTCAATCACTCCCTCAACCCACCGAAGTCTTAATTCGCCCCGTGCAGTATGGCGATATAGAAACTGCTGATCGGCTGTGTGATGAAGCCGAGGGGGAAGAGCTACAGTTTTCTATCAATCCAGATAAGCCCCTAAAACCACTACGCTGGTATGCTCCTTGGCGGTTTCTCAGTTTTTTGGTCAATCGCTCCCATCTGTTTGGTGCCTACATTTTTGAGCAAGACAGTAAACTCCGAGGAATTGTAAAAATTTCTCCGTTTAATCGGACTCGGACGACTTGGCGGGTAGATCGGGTTGCAGTGGTGGAAGAACTGGCGAGTGTAGAGGACAGCGCGATCGCCATTGAGACTGCTCCCCTGCCTCTGAGCGATATCGGTTCTCATTTATTGCGCTACTGCTTTGAAACGGTTTGGGAGGCTCGGACATGGCTGCTGGAAGTCAACGTCAATGATAATGAGCTACTAGCGTTATATCGACAAAATGGCTTCCAATCTTTGGCAAACATTACCTATTGGGAGATTGATCCAGCGCTGCTACAAAACCTTGCAGAACGAGAGCCAGACCTCCCCAATCTGTTGCCTGTGAGCAACGCAGATGCTCAGTTACTCTATCAACTCGATACTATGTTCATGCCGCCATTGGTGCGGCAGGTCTTCGATCGCCACCTGTCTGATTTCAAAACCAGCTTGATTGATTCGGTATTGAATGGAGTGAAAAACTGGGTGAATCAGTTGGAAGTGGTGAGTGGTTATATTTTTGAATCGCAACGAAAAGCTGCGATCGGCTATTTTCAGATTCAGCTTTGTCGAGATGGGTCGCGTCCCCATCAGGCACAACTGACTGTCAATCCTTCCTACACTTGGCTTTATCCAGAGCTAATGTCTCAAATGGCGCGAATTACCCAAGAGTTACCCTCCCAATCGCTTCAGCTTGCTTCCTATGATTATCAGCCTGAGCGAGAAGAATATTTGAAGCAACTGGGAGCCGATCGCATTGCCCATACGCTGATGATGTCGCGATCGGTGTGGCACAAAGTTCGAGAATCCAGACTTAGTGGATTTGAAAATCTCCAGCTTCCAGAAGTTTTGCAAGGGCTTCAACCTCGTAAGCAACCCATTCCTAGCCGAATTAATTTGCAATCGACAAGCCAAGCTCTGCAACAACCCCAAGCGACCGTAAAAGTTCGTTCTAAAGGGTCTTCTAAATTGATTCAACCTAAAAATGCCATTCTAAATTTGTCTTCTAAAACGGATTTTTCTGACCATCCGCCCGAAGGTCCGTGTTGTTAGGCGGTGATAGTTGATGCCAATCTCTGCTTTGGGTCTAGATGTTGGCAAGAAACGGATCGGTGTCGCTGGCTGCGATGGCACTGGGCTAATTGCTTTTGGCATTGAAACGATTGAACATCGTTCTTTTCAAACGACCGTGGAGCAGTTGCGAGAGTTAGTGATTGATCGCCAGGTGAGTGTTCTAGTGATTGGATTACCTTATTCCATGGATGGCAGCTTAGGTTCCCAAGCTCGGCAAGTCCAAAAATTTGCCACGGCGATCGCGTCTGCTCTTAATCTGCCAGTGGAATATGTAGATGAACGACTGACCTCATTTGAAGCGAAAGAGATGCTGCAAGCAGAAGGAATTTTCGCTACCAGACAAAAAGGATTGATTGATCGCAAAGCAGCGGCAATTATTCTGCAACAATGGCTAGATGAACGGCGATCGCCCAAGCATTCTGCCCTGGATTGTAACGAGAATTGAGAATTCTTTGGAAAATTCAACCAAAATAGACAAAGGTGAAACAGACTTTGGCAGAATGCTTCTTGGGCACCATGCATGAGGAGCAGTTTCGCAATGGATGAAAATGAGATTGAAATGGATGTAGAAACAGTAGTTTTGACCGATGATGCTGGGCGAAAAATTGCCTGCACAGTTGAACGCTTCATTGAAGTAGAGGAGCAGGACTATGCTTTGCTAGTTCCTGTGGATGCCCCTGTCGAAATTTTTGCTTGGCAGGGTGAAGAGGACGACGATGAAGAAGCAATTCCTGTTGAAGGTGAAGAAGAGATTGATGCTCTATTCCCAATCGCAAAAGCTGTTTTAGAGGAGCAAAATCTAACTCTGAAAAGAACCGCAGTGGTATTGACGGTGGAAGGTGACCTCCCTGATTTAGAAGACGAAGACGAATTTATCGAAATCACTTCTGAAACGGATGAAGAGGACGTTGAAGAACTGCAACTCTTAGCTCGGTTTTACCACGAAGAAAAAGAATTTGCGGTTTATGCCCCGCTTGATCCGTTTTTCATCTTGGCGCGAATGGATGAAAACAACCAACCTCGCCTACTTCTGCCAGAAGAACTGGAAAAACTCCAGCCCCTGCTCGCCGACATCGAAGATCAGCTTTTTGATGATCTCGACTCGAACTAAGAAAATGGCGATCGCGGCGAATTTTATACCAACCGCGATCGTTTTTTGTATCTCAAACTGCTGTAAGCGTAGCTACGGTGGACACCCTTTTTATGGCTAAACGATTTCCCAAAGGTTTACTTTTCTTCGCGATCGCCCTAGCCATGGTTGGAACAGCCACTTGGCAAACCTGCAACTGGTGGTTGACCACAACCGCCCCCATCGCATCCAGTTCTACCCAAGCGGATGCTAAACCAATTAATCTGCGCGTTGCCCCTGGCACATCCGCCCAAGAAATCGGACAAGATTTAGCAGCTTTAGGACTGATTCGGTCAGCCAGAGCTTGGAGCCTATGGACTCGGTGGACAACTTTTCGAGATGCTCAAGGAGGGTTTCAAGCAGGCACCTATCAACTTTCCAAAACTCAGTCTTTACCAGAAATTGCCAGCACAATTTGGGCAGGCAAGGTAACACAGCGTAGCTTTACGATTCCAGAAGGTTGGTCGATGCGTCAGATGGCTCAATACTTTGAGCAACAAGGTTTTTTCCCCGCCAAGGACTTTTTAGTAGCGGCAGATCGGGTGTCTTCAGCCCAATATCCCTGGTTGCCTGCTACCAGCCCAGTGCCAGGTTTTCCCCGATTGGAAGGGTATCTTTTTCCCGATACTTATCAACTCGCTGCACCTATTCAACCCGATGCCGTAATTCAGCAAATGCTCGATCGCTTTGAACAAGTGGCACTACCGATTTATCAGCAACAAACAGGGAAACCCTCTCTCACCGTGGCGCAATGGGTCACGTTGGCAAGCATTGTGGAAAAAGAAGCTGTGGTGCCAGAGGAGCGCGCTCGAATTGCTGGCGTATTCACGAATCGATTAGAGAAAGCGATGCCTTTGGCTTCTGATCCCACGGTGGAATACGCCTTTGGCATTAAACAAACGCCTGATCGCCCGTTGCTGTACCGCGAGGTAGAAACCCCTCATCCCTACAACACCTATATCAATCCAGGCTTGCCTCCCGCCGCGATCGCCAGTCCCGGTAAAGCGAGCTTGGAGGCAACTCTCAACCCAGAAAACACCGGTTATCTCTACTTTGTGGCACGATACGATGGTACTCATGTTTTTAGTCGCACTTTAGCAGAGCATCAGGCTGCCCAAACCGCCATTCACGATCGACGAGATGCAGCAAAATCTCCTAACCAATAATTTTTTATTCAATCAGCTTTGGAGCAAGTTCTGCAATATGGGGCATGTTAAAAGTACCTCCTAGAATAAATTTGGCAACCTAATAAAAGTAATTTCTGACTGAACTAAATTATTTAAAATAAAAATCTTATGTTTCGCAGCAAACTTTTACAACCTAATTTAGTGCTTCCAGGCACCATTCTTCAAATTACGCCTGAATTGCTGAATGCCCATCACCTTAAGGGTTTGGTGCTAGATGTGGATGAAACCTTAGTCCCGTTTCGGGCTGCTCAAGTATCTGAAGAACTGTTACCTTGGGTGAAAGAGATACAGCAGGTGGCAACGCTATGGTTGGTTAGCAACAACGTGAGTGAGGCGCGGATTCGCCGAATTGGTAAATCCCTGAACTTGCCCTACATTTCGAGTGCTGCTAAACCCTCTCGGCGTAAGGTGCGAAGAGCCGTTGAGTCTATGGGTTTGCCCCCGGAGCAAGTGGGAATGGTGGGCGATCGCCTGTTTACCGACGTTTTGGCAGGAAACCGCCTCGGCATGTTTACGATTCTGGTAGAACCGATGATCCATCCCGATTTTGCTCCTCGAAAATCGTCTTTTCACACCTTTGAAGTCTGGCTTTCCCAAGCGTTAGGTGCATCACTCACTACTGAATCGATGACGGAGAGAAACCAATAAAACTTCACCATTATTTGAATTGGAAAATATAAAGAAAATATTAGGAAATCTTTTAATGTCAAATTTTGCTGGCATTCTTTTAAAAGATTAAATGAGGTCAGCTAAATAAAGACCTTAAAGATACATTGCTATGAATACTGTACGGAGCGCTGATCCCTGACTCATAAGGGGTTGGCGCTCTGTATTGTTTAACCTCCTCTGGCTGCCTCATGTCTCAAACGATTGTGGTTAAAATTGGCACCTCCAGCTTGACTCAGCCAGAGACAGGCAGCTTGGCATTGTCAACCATTGCAAATTTGGTTGAAACCCTAAGTCGATTACGCCACCAAGGGCATCGCGTCGTTTTAGTGTCTTCAGGGGCAGTGGGCGTAGGCTGTGCCCGATTAGGATTAACAGAACGTCCTCGGAGTATTACTCTCAAACAGGCGGTTGCAGCGGTTGGACAAGGACGCTTGATACGGGTATATGATGATTTATTCAGCGTCTTACAGCAGCCGATCGCCCAAGTATTATTGACTCGTGGGGATCTGGTGCAACGCAGCAGCTATATCAATGTGGAACAAGCGTTTCAAGAACTGTTGCAGTTGGGGGTGATTCCCATAGTGAATGAAAACGATACGGTGGCAGTAGATGAGCTTAAATTTGGGGACAATGATACGTTATCGGCGCTGGTGGCAAGTTTGGTCAAGGCAGATTGGCTATTTCTGCTAACCGACGTTGACCGCTTATATTCTGCTGATCCCCGCAGTAATCCTGATGCGAAACCTATTTCAATGGTGTATCGACTGAATGATCTCAAGGACTTACAGGTACAGATTGGCGATCGCGGCTCCAGTTGGGGGACGGGCGGCATGATGACCAAAATTTCCGCAGCCAATATCGCCACAGGTGCAGGCGTGCGAACGGTGATCACCGATGGACGGGCGGCTCAAAATATTGAAAAGATTTTGCAAGGCGAAGCCATTGGCACCCAGTTTGAACCGCAGCCCCGACCTGCCAATGCTCGTAAACGCTGGATTGCCCACGGACTGGTGCCTATGGGTAAGCTTGTTTTGGACGAAGGTGCAGTTCAAGCCATTCGCCATGCTGGAAAATCTTTGTTAGCCGCTGGAATTATTCGAGTGGAGGGCGAGTTTGAAAGCCAAGAGGCGATCGCTCTATGCGATCGATCAGGCGAACCGTTTGCGCGCGGAGTCGTTAATTACAGAAGTGTAGACCTGAAAAAAATTCAAGGCCATCAATCCGATGAAATTGAACAAATTCTAGGCTACTCCTGTCCAGAAACCATCGTTCATCGAGATAATCTGGCATTAATGAACGAAGCTTAGTGTCGGGTTAAAAAAGCGGGTTATTCAAGGGGTGCGATTCCCGTAGGGATTCCGGGGAAAGCGTTGCTAACGTTTCACGCGTCGCCCACCGCCATTCTTTGGGCGGAAGACTGCACCAATGCTTTCCGCCGATTGCCGGAATAATCATTGGCTGGAGTCGGCGCATTGGGAGTCAGGCTTTCCAAATTTAGGCGATAGCCAACGTTCCGAACGGTCTGAATTAAGTTGGGCTGTCGTGGATCGGTTTCCACCTTTTTTCGCAATGATAAGACGTGAGTGTCAACCGTGCGAGGATTGTCAATTGCGTCAGGCCAAGCTCGACGCAGCAATTCCGAACGACTTAGCGGTAAACCTTCTGCCTGGGCTAATACATACAACAAACTAAACTCTTGGGGAGTAAGATCGATTAATTCTTCCCTAAATCGAACCCGACGATGAACCAAATCAATTTTCAAATCGCCACAGTCTAAGGAAATAGGGGGCGGCATTGCAGTTCGACGACGGGTTAAAGCTTCTACCCGCGCCAAAAATTCCTGCATCCCGAACGGTTTAGTCAAATAATCGTCTGCACCCGCCCGCAGCCCTTCGACAATATCGGCTTCGGTATTTCGGACAGATAGCATCAAAATTAAGGACTGCTGCTGCCTTAACCAACGACAAAATTCAACCCCATCTCCATCGGGCAGTTCAGAATCTAAAATCACCAAGGCGGGCTGACGATGCTGAAATACATCCATCGCTTGGCGAATATCAGCAGATTGGTAAACAGTCGAACCAGCCTGCTGTAAATGCCACCCCAACAGCGATCGCAGATGGGGATTTCCTTCAACAATCTGGATACAAAAAGCTACCACTCAGGCTCAACTTCCTTCTGATTCGTGTCCCCAATGTAACAGAGACCTCTACTCATATTTGTAATCAGCGTTACTCAAGAAGATAAGCTGCCTATTCTTAATTCCTCATTAAAAATCTTTCTAATGGCTTACTCAAAAAGCCACCAGAACAGGCTTCATTAAAGTTAAGATAGAATTATTAAACTGGATCAGGTGACAACATTCTATAAATTCAGCCTGATCTAGTTTAGTGGAAAGATAGCAATTAATGGCTCTTACAAAGGCGCTTTTCACACCACACTATGTTGCAAGACACTTTAACAATTCGGTACTATCAACGGTTAACCGACGCTCTGGTTGACCTATGGAGCCGGGGCTATCGATTTGATGATTTGCGAATGTACATTGACGGGTATCTTGCTGCATTAAGACATGCTAACAGTCTTGAAGCCTATCTCATCCATCGTTTAGAAGAAGAAGTTACTCGTTATCTCTATGATGTCTCCAACTTTGAAAAACCAGAGCCGGAAGCTGAGCGTGGTTATTATTAAATAAAGAAAATTCCCTCTGTTCAGTTAACAAAGGGAATTTTTTTATCTGCTAAACGGGACTGGCGATCGCTATTTTTGTGAGCGCGATCGTCAAGATGCCATCGCTACTTCTACGATCTGCTGCAATTCACCCTTCTGGTAAAGTTCAATCAGGATATCTGAACCACCCACAAACTCCCCATTTACATAGACTTGAGGAATCGTGGGCCAACTAGAAAACTCTTTAATTCCATCACGAATTTCAGAATCTGCCAAAACATCAACCGTTTCAAACGGAACGCCTAAAACGTTGAGAATTTGAACAACATTGTTTGAAAAACCACATTGGGGCATCAGCTTATTCCCCTTCATAAAAACTATCACCTTGTTCTTTTGAACCAAGCTTTCAATCCGTGCTTTAGTCTGTGGAGTCATAAATTTACTTAAGTAATGGGCTATGGACTAATTAAACGCTGAATATTTATAGGCTCTACTAAGCTAAACAGCTTGCTTAGAAGATTCCCATGCTTGAGGGGTGTAAGTTTTAACCGCCATTGCATGAATTGCTCCGGTCAACATCTCAGTTTGGATGGCGTTGTAAACAAGCTGATGCTGTTGAACCAGCCGCTTCCCCTCAAAAATTGGAGAAACCACAATCACTTCATAATGCTCACCATCGTTTGTCAAAACCTGAACCTGAGCATCGGGTATCTCAACTTTAATCATGGCTTCAACCTGATCGGGGCTAACCATCGACCCTCCTTTATCTTGTTGAGTAACTCAACTTAGTTTAACGATTTGAAACTGATTCTGATGTGTTTACTTGATGGTTTTACTTGAATCTTTCAAAACTGAAAGCTAAAAGCAAAAATTTCGAGCTAACCGCTATTTGGAAGAGGTAGGAGAGACTGAACCATCGACACGCGGTCGAGGAAAGGGAGAGTCTACAAAACCAAGCTCAAAAAGCTGCTGATAAGCTTTTTTACCTAAATCACGAGTGGGTTGTTGACTCCGAATGATTTGCACCAGTAAAGGAACCGCTAGCTCTGACTGATTTTGGGCGCGATGCACTAGGGCTAGTTGATAGGTCGCATTGTCTCGCATTTCAGCAGTGTCTAACGCTTTGCGACGATGTCCATCTGCAATCCGATTGTCAATTCCAGAAAAACTGCCTGCGAGTTCTTGATAGAAGTTGGAAAGTTGGTTGAAAACTTGGCGTGCTTCCTGAAATTTTTTCAGCGCTAAAGGATAATTTTGGGCAGAAACGGCGCTGTTGGCTTCTTGCAACAGTTTTGTACCCCCTTGCAAGCTGAGAATCCCAGTTTCCTGGCTGGTAGGACTGACAACGTTGGGAGCATTTGGATCAATGGGCTTTGCCTGATTTGGTCCCGTTGGCAATTCCTGCGCTGATAAGGTTTCGGGCTTGAAGGCGCTGGAAGCGACCAGAATCGACAAGGATGCCAAACTAGCAATATGAAGAAAACGACGCATTCCAGAGAATTTCATGAGGCAACGTTGTTAAAGGAAACGGGAGGAAGTTGAACTTATGTATATTACCACTGCAACTTACAATGCGTCGAAGTACGTATCTCGATACTTTATATACTGGTTGAATTTTAAGTGAGGGGTCTTTTGAGAAAAACTTGGAGTAGTCTGGAGATGCGATCGCCCTTTTCTTGCCAATCGCGCTCATGAGATTCAGCCCATTAGCCCTGTGTAGCCACTGTTTTGAGGTGCTTTATGACTAACCCAACTCCCTTGCAACCTGATGCTCCTAGCCCATCAATGCCAGAGGCAAGTGTGGGTCAGGTGCTTCAGCGGGGCGGGGAGGAACTGATGCTTGAAAAGGTCAGCGATCGCTTTACGGTGAAAGCGGCGGATCAGTCAGCCATGGTGGATTTAGTTAAGCCGCTGCCTGCTGAAGTTAGCACGGAACAGACCCCTCAGCAGCTAACAGAGATTGTGGTGGAGCCAAGTCAACGCGATCAGGTAATGCAGCAGGTGCGCGAGTCGAATCAGGTAGACTACGCCAGCCATGTGTATCAATTTAAAGACGATCCAACGTCGCGGGTTTACATGACGGATCAAGTAACGGTGCAGTTTGCGCCCCAAGTCAGCCCAGAGACGATCGCCCAAATCGCGGCTGATGCTGGGTTACAGCAGGTGAAACCTGTCGTGGGAATTCCCAATACGTTTGTTTTTCAAGTTACCACTGCTGCCCAAGAAAACCCTGTGAAGGTTACCAATCGCCTAATGCAGCGATCGGAGATATTAGTTGCCGAACCCAATATCGTGGTTAAGTCCCAGTCTCTCCATCGTCCAAAAGATCCAATCTACTCTAAACAATGGCATTTGAACCACAGTGGTGGCTCTGATTTAGCACCCAACTCTCATATCTTTGCCGAACAAGCCTGGGATTTGACGAGAGGGGTGCGATCGGTGGTGGTTGCCATCATGGATGATTCCGTCGATTTGAACCATCCCGATTTTCAAGGTGCAGGTAAAATCGTTGCGCCACGAGACTTTAAGGACAATGATTTTTTGCCCATGCCCGGTGAACCAGACGACGATCATGGCACTGCCTGTGCAGGCGTTTCGGTTGCCGAAGAAAATGGTAAAGGGGCGGTAGGCGTTGCTCCGGGCTGTGCCTTGATGCCCCTCCGCACCAGTGGCTTTTTAGATGATGAATCCGTCGAAGCGTTATTTGATTGGGCGATGACCAAAGGGGCTTCCGTCATTTCTTGCAGTTGGGGACCTTCGGCGGTATATTTTCCGTTATCGCTGCGGCAGCGGAATGCCCTATCTCGTGCGGCGAGTGAAGGTCGAAATGGCAAAGGTTGCGTGATTGTGTTTGCTGCTGGCAATGCCAACCGCCCCGTCAATGGCGCGGTGAATGAGCAGGGATGGCCCAACAACACTTTGAAGGGATCAACCAATTGGCTCACTGGATTTGCGGTTCATCCCGATGTGATTGCGGTATCGGCTTCTACTAGCTTGAATCGCAAAGCGGCTTATAGCAATTGGGGTAAGGAAATCTCAGTGTGTGCCCCCAGTAACAATGCCCCCCCTGGTTTTGGGTTGCAGGGGGTGGGCTATGTCTACACACCGCCTCCGGTGCGTGAAGATTTATTAGGATTAGGCGTGGTCACCATCGATCGCTTGGGGCAACCGGGCTATGACCCTACTGACTTCACCTCAGATTTTGGTGGCACTTCTAGCGCCTGCCCAGTCGTGGCGGGGGTGGCGGCGCTCGTGCTGTCTGCCAATCCTGATCTAACGGCGCTAGAAGTTAGACAAGTTTTACAACAAAGCGCTGATAAAATCGTTGATCCGAATCCAGATCCACAGTTTGGTTTTCGCAAAGGTACTTATGAGGCGGGAGGACGCTGTGACTGGTTTGGCTATGGCAAGGTGAATGCGTTTAAGGCGACTCAGGCAGCAATGCAGCGGAAGGTGCCTGCGATCGCCCCTTCTCGTCAAATTCAGCTAGCTAATTCCGCCAGTTTGGCAATTCCCGATAATAATCCTCAAGGCATCACTAGTTCAATTCAAGTCACGGAAACTGGCTCAGTTCGCACCATTCAAATTAATCTAGAACTAGAACACAGCTTTTTAGGCGACCTGGAAATCAGCCTGATCGCCCCTTCCAAGCGAACCGCGCTTTTACAAGCTCGAACCTTAGGACGTAGAACGACTTGGCAAGCAACCTATTCTCCCCAATCAACTCCGGCACTCACTCGATGTGTGGGTCAATCTGCCCAAGGAACTTGGCAGCTTAAAGTCGTGGATGCTGCATTAGGAGATACGGGTATTCTGAAAAACTGGCAGTTAATACTGGGGTTATAACTCAGAAATTTCCCTAGATATTTCCCTGAGGAACATTGGATCACGCTTCTCATTCAGGAGAACCTGACCCCCTCAAACGGAGCGATCGCACCTTGGACATATGCAGCAGCGATCGCCTCCAGCAGCCGACTTAGTAGTGATTGCCCACCTTGCGGTGGTGAACGGCGGTTAACCCATCGGCTTTAGAAACCCGCCCCATATCTACGCTGCTGTAAACAATCCAGTGGTCGCTGCCTTCCATCCGGCTAATCACCTCACATTCCAGGTATGCCAGAGAATCCGCTAGGATTGGGCAACCGTTGGAGGCAGGGTAGATTTTGATGCCAGCAAAGCGATCGCCACCGGGCGGAAAGCGCTTCAAAAAGTGCTTCATCAAAGGCTGATAGTTGCCTTCTTCGAGAATGTTGAGGACGAAGCGATCGCCCACATGCATAAAGGATTCGATCGCTCGATCTTTGGCGACGGCAATAGTAATGCCAATTGGTTCTAAGCTAGCTTGAGCAACCCAAGAGGCTAGCATGGCACTAGAGGCTTCACCTTTTTTCGCGGTGATGATATACAGTCCGCCGCTGAGCCTTCCTAGAGCCTTATCCAGATCGTTATCCAGGGATTTCATTTGCTTAATGCTGCGATCGCGCGTTAACCATTGCCCTAGATCCGTTCCGGCTTCGTCACACAGTTGATAGGTCGCTTCTGTGGGGGCTTCCTTGATCAAAATCGGCGGAAAGGCTTCAACCACGCCAATCTCTTGTAGCTTGTTCCGCAGTGGATACACCGACTCATCATCGCCACCGCCCGATTCAAATAGACCAAAAGTTTGTTTGGCGTGGGTTGCAGCCAAAATCGTGCTAACCAACGCCTGAGTTTGAGCGGCATGAGTTCCCGATTGCGGGGGCATTCCAATTACAATCCCAGCGGCAATATCTACTAGCTCTCGCACTTCCTGCGGGTCGGCTTCCAGCAAATCAATCAGTTCAACCACCACGCCTGTTTTGGCGACCCCTTGGGCAATGGCATGAACCAGGCGATCGCTACAGCCATACTCAGACACGTAGAAAAATGCCACCGTAGTCAGCGCCTTTGCCTGCGCTTGGCTCCAAGTGCGGTAGCGCCCAACCAAATCTTCAACGTGATATTGCAACAATGGACCATGCCCGGTGGCAATTTGGGCGATGGACGGCAAATCCCCCATCCGCTTCAGCGCTGCCAAAACCGAACGGGCATTGGGACCCATAAGGCAGTCGTAATAGGTTTTGTAGTCGGCGTTGAGTAGCTCCAAATCTTCGTCGTAGGTTTGGTCATCGCAGTAGTGCATCCCAAACACATCGCAGGTGAAGAGAGTCTGCGTTTTATGGTCATAAGTCAGGATAGTATCGGGCCAGTGCAGATTGGGCGCAGAGACAAATTCCAGTTCATGCCCATTGCCTAAATCCAGCCGTTCACCGCTTTTGACCAGTTTTCGCTGAAAGGGAAAATGGATCAAATCATCCAAAAACTGCATGGCAACCTTTGCGCCCACCACAATGATGTTGGGGTTGAGTTCCAACACATCTTTGACTAAGCCGCTATGGTCGGGTTCGGTGTGGCTAATGACGAGATAATCGATTTCGGCAGGATCGATCAAGCCCGTTAAGGTATCTAAATAGAGTTGGCGGAATTTTTCGTGAGAGGTATCGACCAGCGCCACCTTGTCGCCACGAATCAAGAAAGAGTTATAGGTCGTGCCGTTTTCTAGGGCAAATTCAATATCAAACCGATCGCGATCCCAATCGAGCGATCGCAGCGCCGTCGTGTTGGCGGCAATCTCAACGGTTTGCATGGTCAGCCGGGTGGATGCTTTTTCTCGAAGTGCTACCATGATCAACCTCTCTCAGTAAGTACTTAAAATAAAAAGTTGTCTATCTCTTATCCTGAAGCGGGATCTGAGTTTTGTAAAGTTTTATTAGGTGAAGTGACCTATCAGTCTAGCTTATCGTTTTTAAGGGCTGCTTTTTAACATGGCTGATTCTTGGACAGCGCTGGTGATTGGCAATTCTCGGCTGCACTGGGCAGAGTTTAGCGGCGATCTCCTGCAAAAAACCTGGGATACGCCCCATGTCAATCAGAATCAACCCCAGTTGCAACATGAGCTTTGGATTGCCTCCGTCGTGCCCTCTCAAAATCAGTTTTGGCAAGCCCATCCTCGCGCCCACTTTATCAGTCTGGAACAAGTGCCCTTGCAAGGACTGTATCCAACCTTGGGTATCGATCGCGCCTTAGCCTTGTGGGGTGCCATCCAAACCCTGGGCAGCCCCGTTCTCGTGATTGATGCCGGAACCGCCCTCACCTTCACCGGAGCCAATCGCGATCTGCTAATCGGCGGAGCCATCCTCCCTGGATTAACGCTGCAATTCCAATCCCTCAACCAAGGCACCGCCGCCCTCCCCGATCTTCACTCGTCATTCGCCATTCGCCCCTCGTCATTCTTCCCCCGTTGGGCATTAACTACCGAAGCCGCGATCGCTAGCGGCATCTTGCATACGGTTCTTGCCGGACTGCACTCCTTTATTCACGATTGGCGACAAACCTATCCAACCAGTGCGGTTGTGTTGACGGGAGGTGATGGCGATCGCCTCTATGCCTACCTGCAAAGTCTCCATCCCGATGTAGCCAGTTCAGTTGAGGTAAATCCTCAGCTTGCTTTTAGAGGGATTCAAGCCATTCAACAAAATCAATGAAATTATCCTCGCCAGTCGCAGGATAGCTCAAACATATGAGAACAATTTGCAATAAAATTTTAGAGGCTGGTATAACTCTAAATGCAAAAGCGACGGTTAATATTTGCAATGCCTTCATTCAAAAATTTTGGCGGGGGTACGCTTGGAGGTCGGCGGCAATTTCTACAAGCAGGGATAGGAGGTGCCGCTTTGGCTGCTGCTGCTAGCAGCTATCACTGGCTCAATCAAAGATCGCGTCAACAAGTGGGGATACCGCCATTGCCCACAGACACGCCGACCTATGGCAATGGGGTCAACCCGATGCAGGCGCTACGGGACTTTGACTATGGCACCGTCAAGCAAGAAAATGGGCGCACGGTTCGCGAATTTCGGATTGTTGCTGGTACTACTCCATTACAGCTAAATAGCGCGGTTTCCTACATTACCTGGAACTACAACGGACGGGTGCCCGGTCCAACATTAAGGGCGAAGGAAGGCGATCTCATTCGAGTCCTCTTTCTCAACCAGGGCGGACATGCCCATACCATGCACTTTCACGGCATCCACGCTGCTGGGATGGATGGGGTGCGCCCCATCAGCAACGGTAAAGCCTTTATTTACGAATTTGATGCGGTGCCTTACGGTCTACATCTTTACCACTGTCATATTGCCCCGGTTAGCCGACACATCGGCAAGGGACTGCATGGCATGTTGATCATTGATCCCAAGGAAGGTCGCCCACCTGCCGACGAGATTGTGTTGGTGATGAATGCTTACGACATCAACGATAAGCAGCGCAATGACCTGTATGCCTTTAATGGCTTGCCTCATTACTACATGCATCACCCCATCCCCATCTACCAAAATCAACTGGTGCGCCTGTATTTGCTGAATGTGGTTGAATTTGATCCGGCGCTGACCTTTCATATCCATGCCAACTTCTTTCGGGTCTACCCAACCGGAATGGTGCTAAAACCGACTCACGAAGCGGATGTGATTACCATGGGCACGACTGAGCGGCATATTTTGGAGTTTGCCTATCCGTACCCTGGCAAATATATGTTTCACCCGCACCAAGACGCGATCGCAGAAGCGGGTTGCATGGGAATGTTTGAGGTAATCCCAGAAAATAGTTGAAAATATTTGCAAATTTATTGACATAAGAAGTCAAAAGTATGACGATGAAGTTTACCGAGTTTGACAAGCTATCTTAGATGCTCGTCTCCTGGGGAGGCGAGCAAGTCGGCTTGATCAAGAGCATCATGAATTTATCAGGAGTCGTGGCAATGGGAATTTTTCATCGCTTGATTCGATATGCTTTTTTGGCGCTATCGATTGGCACACTCGTGATTGGAATTAAAGCGTGCAGTCCCCCAGTCTCCAATCAACCAACGGCTCCTGCTTCGCCCGTCGCCATGTCTCCAAGCGGGTCGATGTCCATGAGCAACAAACCCAAAATCAATATTAATACCGCCATTTTGTCTCAACTCGACAAGCTAGAAGCGGCATTGGGAGTGCCTGCGCTCTCCAACAAAATCCAGGCAAGCCGTCCCTATGGCAGTATCGATGATTTGGTTAGCAAGAAAGTGATTGATCAAGCACAATTTGACCAGATCAAAAACCAAGTCACCATTGAAGAAGTGGTGTTAACGGGCGAAGCAAAAGACGTGGACTACATGACGAAGCTAGGCTTGATGAAGGGGCACATGATAGTCGCAGGTGAGTTGCTAGCGTTGAAAAAGCCCGATCAGGCAGAACCCCATATTGGGCACCCGGTTGAAGAGATTTATGTGGATTTGGAAGAGCAATTTCAAGAACGCAAGGTTGAAGACTTTAAAGGGGTGCTGACCCAATTGCAAGATCTGGTGAAGTCAAAGCCCAATGATCCTCAAATCAAAACTCAGTATGACCAGGCAATGAAGGCGATCGATCAGGCGATCGCGGTGTTACCCAACACTCAACGTCAATCTACCAACTTCTCGCTACAAGTGGTGAATGGGCTATTAGAAACTGCAAAATCCGAATACACAGCCGCGATCTCCAACGGTAAAATTAGCGCCCCGATTGAATATCAAGACTCCCGTGGCTTCGTTGCCTACGCTCAAGATACCGTTTACAAAGGCATTGCCGATCAGATCAAGCAAGCCGATCCAAAAGTAAACGAGCAAATCGTTACGTCCTTTACTGGATTACGAAAAGCTTGGCCCTCCCCTGTTCCACCTGCTACGCCAGTGCTAACGGCAGATCAAGTTGCTACCAAAGTAAAGCAAATTGAACTCAGCAGTGCCCCTGTAATACAAGCTTCTATCGCCAAATGATGCTGTAAGCATCTATCGCCAAAAAAAGGATGCCATGGATTTTAGTTCTGTTTTACCCACCTTTGTAATTACGTTACGAGAAGGCGTTGAAGCGGCACTGGTGGTTGGGATTGTGCTTGCCTGTCTAAAAAAAGCCAAGCAAACTCGGCTTAACCGCTGGGTTTACCTGGGGGTACTGGTCGGGATTGCAGTGAGTGCATTAATTGGCTTCCTGTTTGGCTGGATGATTAAAGTCCTTGGAGCCGCTAGCCCAGTGGCAGAGCCTCTGCTGGAAGGCGTGTTTAGTCTGATTGCAGTCGGCTTTTTGAGTTGGATGCTCGTGTGGATGACGCAGCAAGCGCGATCGATGAAAAGCCAAGTAGAAGGCTCGGTTTCCAGCGCCTTGAAGCGGGGGGGCGCTTTAGGAGTCTTCTGGTTGATCTTCATTGCCGTCGTGCGAGAAGGCTTTGAGACAGTGGTGTTTGTCCTGGCAAAGTTTGAGCAAGGGTTTTTGCCTGCCCTGGGAGCCTTAGCTGGATTGGGGGCTGCCGCTGCTATTGGAGTGCTGCTGTTTAAATGGGGGATTAAGCTGAATTTGCGCGTGTTCTTTAAAGCAATGGGAATTTTGCTGTTGCTGGTGGTGGCGGGTCTGGTGGTGACGGCATTGGGTCACTTTGATACGGTGATGAATACTCTGGCTAGCCAGAGTCGGTCTTCAGAGTCGCTGTGTTTTTACTATGAGCGCTTTGCTAAGGTGCATTCTTGCGTTTTGGGTGCAAAAGTATGGGATCTGAGGCAAGTGTTGCCAGACGATCGCTTCCCTGGTGCGATTCTCAGCGCTTTATTTGGCTATACTCAGCGGCTCTATCTGGTGCAGGCGATCGCTTATGTCCTGTTTCTGTTTGCGGTGGGTGGATTTTATTTCCAAAGCCTATCCGGTCGCAGCCCACTCGCCAAAAAGCAGTTATCGTCTTCAGTCCCATCAGCCACCGCATCACGCATTGAGCAGCGCTAGGAGTTCTGCTTCTGAGAGTACTGTAATGCCGAGGGTTTGGGCTTTTTTCAGCTTCGAGCCTGCCTCTTCGCCCACAACGACATAACTCGTTTTTTTGCTGACTGATTCTGTGACTTTCCCACCTGCGCTTTGAATCAAGGCTTTTGCTTCATCGCGCTTGAGGGTGGGCAGGGTGCCGGTGATGACGAAGGTTTTGCCAGAGAAAAGTTGGGGAAGTGTTGAGTGTTGAGTGTTGGGTGTTGAGTAAAATTCTAAGCCAGCGGTTTGGAGGCGCTGAATGAGATCTTGGTTGGCGGGGTTTTGGAACCATTGATGAACGGATTGGGCGATTTCGGTGCCGATGCCATAAACGGAGGAGATCGCGTCTACGGTAGCTTGAGACAAGGCTTCCACACTGGTGAACTGCTGAGTTAGTACTTGGGCGTTAACACTGCCCACATGCCGAATGCCTAAGCCATAAAGCACTCGTGACCATGGCTGCTGTTTGGAAGCCGCGATCGCCCTCACCAATTTCTCCGCCGATTTTTGCCCCATGCGCTCCAGCGTCATCAGTTGTTCAACGGTGATGTCATATAAATCCGCGACGGATTGTACTAAGCCCGTCTCCACCAATTGCAGCACCCATTTTTCCCCCAAGCCGTTGATATCCATGGCATCGCGGCTTGCCCAATGCTCTACTGCGCCCCGAACGATCGCCGGACAGGAAGCATTGATGCAGCGGGTCACAGCTTCGGTTTCTGGCTTCACTAAAGGTTGACGGCACTCCGGGCAAGCTGTGGGCATTTGAAATGGTTCGGTGCCAGCCGGACGCAACTCATACAGTACCCGCACGACTTCCGGGATGATTTCCCCGGCTTTGCGAATGATCACCGTATCCCCCACGCGAATATCCAGTTCGGCAATGCGATCGCGATTATGCAGCGTCGCCCGTGCCACAGTGGTTCCCGCCAACAGCACGGGACGCATTTCTGCCAGCGGCGTGACGGCTCCAGTCCGCCCCACATTCACACTAATGTTTTCTACCACCGTGGGCGCTTCTTCTGCTGGATATTTGAGCGCGATCGCCCAGCGGGGAAACTTTTGGGTAAACCCCAACTGAGCTTGCAGCGCCAGAGAGTTCAGCTTCACCACCACGCCATCCGTCAGATAGGGCAAGTTACGCCGCTCAACCGACCAGCGATCGCAAAACGCAATTACCTCCACTAGGTTTGAGCAAAGCGCCCCCTCCAGATTCACTCGAAAGCCCAGTTGCTTTAGAGTTTGCAGAACAGCCCATTGGCTGGAAGGAGGCGGGATTTCTCCCTTTTCCCTTTCCTCTTTCCCCTTTTCAAAATGCAACGTATAAGCAAAAAAGTCTAACTTTCGTTTGGCAACAATCTTGGAATCCAGTTGGCGTAATGTTCCCGCCGCCGCATTCCGAGGATTAGCAAACAAGGATTCTCCTGCCTGCGATCGCTCTTGGTTAATTTGGGCAAACGAGTTGAGGGGCAAAAAGGCTTCACCGCGCACTTCCACCATGGCTGGCGGATTTTCCACGTTGAGCTTGAGGGGAATGGAGCGAATCGCCTTCACATTTTGAGTAATGTCTTCACCTGCGATGCCATCGCCGCGAGTCGCTCCCCGCACCAACACGCCATTTTCATAGGTCAGTGCTAAAGAAGATCCATCAATTTTGAGTTCACAGACATACTCAAAATCTGCGATATTGGGTGCAACTCGCCGCCAGCGATCTTGCCACTTTGCCAAGTCTTCGTTGCCAAAGGCATTTTCCAGACTATAGAGAGGAATGTTGTGACGAACGGAGGTGAACTGGCTGGCTGGGCGCTCTCCAACCCGCTGAGTTGGGCTGTCGGGCGTGATCAAGGATGGATATTGAGTTTCCAGGGCGATCAGTTCGTGATAGAGCGTATCGTAAACCGCATCTTCAAGAACGGGAGCATCCAACACATAGTAGGCATAGCTAGCATTTTGCAGCAGTTGCCGCAGTTCTTGAAGGCGCTGCTCAATTGCCGGAACGGGTTCAAGTAAGGTCAGTTGCTCTGGCGAATCCATCTATCCACAAAAATCAGATCTGTTCCCACTCAGTTTAGCGAGGTGGAGGCAAGCAGTAATCAAATTTCGCTCAGAGATCGCCCCAAATTGTCAAAGATCCGTTATCCTGCGGTGTAATTAGACCTGTAAAACTTGGACTAGATGAATCGATGCAGCTTTGGCTAACCAGTTTTATTTTATTGTTTGGGGCGGCGGAGTTTTGGCAGTGGGTGCAGCAGGCATCCTTACCGATGCCAATTTTTGTATTGGGCGGAGTATTTTTGGCGATCGCCTCCAATTACACCAAGCTCTCAAATCTACCGTTGCATCTGGATGATAAAGCCCTAAATTCTTCATTCAACCCAGTCACTTCGACTCAGGCAAATCAAGCGGTTTCGCCTGCAAACCCTCAAAAGTCATCTGTGCGCCCCAGCCCGGTCTCTTTTGAAATTCAAAAGCCTTTCAAACCCGGAGATTAAGCATCAGTGATGGTAGAACCCAATAACAGCATTATTTTGGAAGCGCAAGGGCTAACGCGGCGATTTGGGGGATTGGTGGCAGTGAATCATGTTTCCTTTGCGGTGCAAGCAGGCGAAATTTTTGGATTGATTGGTCCCAATGGAGCCGGCAAAACCACCCTATTTAATTTAATAACGGGGCTAATTCAACCGTCCAGTGGTCAGATGCAGCATCAAAACGAAACGATTTCGCGACTGAGACCCCATCAAATTGCAGCCAAGGGCATTGCCCGCACGTTTCAGAATATTCGCCTGTTTGGAGAATTATCTGCCTTGGAAAACGTGAAGATTGCCCACCATATTCATAGTCGTAGCGGTTTGTTTACTGGGGTTTTAGGGTTGCCATCCGCTGCTCAAGCCGAAAAAAAGACCCACGCGAAAGCAGTCGAGTTACTAGGGTTAGTCGGGCTTGGAGGGCGAACAGCAGAAAAAGCCAAGAATTTTTCCTATGGCGATCAGCGGCGGCTAGAAATTGCCCGTGCTTTGGCTTTAAAGCCCCAAGTGTTGCTGCTGGATGAACCAGCGGCGGGAATGAACCCAACCGAAAAGCATCAATTGAGTGAATTTATCTACGACATTCGCGATCGCTTTAATTTAACCGTGCTGCTGATTGAACATCATGTGCCGCTGGTCATGGGTTTGTGCGATCGCATTGCCGTCCTCGATTTTGGACATCTAATCGCTCTCGGCAATCCAGAAACAGTCCGCAATGATCCTGCCGTCATTGCAGCCTACCTCGGCACCGAATAATTACCTCCCAGAGAAGTGGAAGTCAAAACTCAAAACCCAAAATATTTCCTATGGAAACGCTACGCGAACAAAACTTTCCCCTCCATCTCTCCTCCCAAACTTGCCACTCTACAAGTCTCAATTAATTAGAGAATGGATACAGCCTGTCACTTGGTACAAATTTTCCTATGGCTACCTTACCCGCCAACGCAAAAGACTTATTAGCTGATTTAATTGCTCGGTATCGTTCTCATGTGGACTATTTGGCGATTCGCCTGGAAGCCGCCGAAGGAACCGACATTTTGCTGCGGGGCAATAAGATTGAAACCTTGAGTGAAGGAATTTCGATCGGGGGGCATGTGCGGGTCTGCCACAAGGGAGGCTGGGGGTTTGCGAGTTTCAATCGGCTTGCCACCCTCGAAGAGCAAGTAGAAGCCGCGATCGCTGCCGCTCGGCTAGTCGGTGATGAAGAAACTCTCCTGGCATCGGTCAATCCTATTCAAGATATTTGCATCTTTCCGTTAACGGGCAGCGATCCCCGGCAGATTCCCCTGGCAGAAAAAAAAGTCCTGTGTCAACACTATGGCGAAATTTTGCGGAGCGTTAGCCCTCAAATTGCCACTGTTTCAGTCCGCTATGGCGACAGTGCCCAACGAATTATTTTGGCAACGTCTGATGGCACTATGCTGGAGCAGTCGTGGGTGGACATGGAAATGCGCTATGCAGCCACAGCCCGCAACGGCGATCGCGTGCAAACTGGGCGCGAAACCACCGGATCTCGAAAAGCCTACGAAGATTTGAGTGGCCTGGATACTCAAGTCCGCAGCGCTGCCAAACGAGCAGTTGATTCTCTGGCATTACCCCCCGTCAAAGGCAACACCTACACCGTGGTGATTGACCCGATTTTGACCGGGTTATTTGTCCATGAAGCCTTTGGACACCTCTCTGAAGCAGACATGGCATACGAAAATCCTGATCTACTGGAAACCATGAGTTTGGGTCGGCAGTTTGGTCCAAAAAACCTACAAATTTTTGACGGGGCAGCCCCAGAAGGGCATCGGGGCAGCTATGCCTATGATGACGAAGGCACTCCCTCCACCACCACGCAATTGATCAAAGATGGGATGTTAGTCGGACGGCTGCATTCTCGCGAAACGGCAGGCAAACTAGGGGAAGCTCCAACGGGGAATGCGCGCTGCTTAAACTACCACTATCCGCCGATTGTTCGGATGACCAATACCTGGATTGAACCGGGTAAAACTCCTGTTGCAGACTTGTTTGATGGCATTCAAGAGGGCGTATATGCCTGCAACTGGATCGATGGCATGACGAATGGCGAAATGTTTACCTTTGCCGCTGGCGAAGCCTGGATGATTCGGGATGGCAAAATTGCTGAGCCAGTGCGGGATGTTACCTTGTCAGGCAATGCTTTCAAAACCCTGGCAAATATTGAAGCGATCGGCAATGACTTTTTTTGGGATGAGTCGGGTGGCTGTGGCAAAGGAGGACAAAGCGGATTGCCCGTGGGCTGTGGCGGTCCCAGTTTGCGAGTGCGAAATGTGGTTGTAGGCGGCGAGGCAGTGGAGTAAGGGGTAGGGGCAGGTTGCAGGAGGTAGGTTTTAGAGGGTCAGGCTCCAGACGTTGTCAATCGCAAAAATCGACATTTTGGATGAATCCATTATCGCCCACTGCTTGTTACAATGCGTTACATGAAGGTTGGTATTCTGACTAGACAGCTACAAACCTTTAATCTGCAATGTTGATTGCCACTTCACTGAGCTAAAACGACCTGTGACTTATTCTCCTACGCTGCAAATGTCCGAAAATTTGGCTGAGCCGTCGTTTTTCACTGAGGAGCCATTGCCAGAAGGGATATTGCTCAAACCTGCTGAGCCGCCGTTGCCGGATGCTGAAGCCCTCCGATATGATGCAGACGCGATCGCAACGGTTTACGCTCAACGTCCGTTTCAGGTCTTAAACCGGATCATTCAAATTTTTCTGCCATTTCTCAGCTATGGGTTTGTCTGGTGGTGGAACCGGAAAGCGCCATCCGAGGCTCAGCAGCGCAAACAGGCAATTCGGTTAAGGGAAATTTTAACTCGCCTTGGTCCCGCCTTCATTAAAGTTGGACAGGCGCTTTCTACCCGTCCTGATTTGGTGCCACCCATTTATCTAAATGAGTTAACCCAACTGCAAGATCAGCTTCCACCGTTTGATAATGCCCTTGCCTATCAGTTCATCAAAGAAGAACTAGGCTTTCAGCCCCACGAAATTTATGCTGAACTAACCGCAAGCCCGATCGCCGCCGCGTCTTTGGGTCAAGTTTATAAAGGTAAGTTGAAAACGGGTGAAGAGGTTGCAGTTAAAGTGCAGCGTCCCGGATTATCTGAAAGCATTGCGCTGGATATGTACATTCTGCGTAGAATTGCCGCCTTTTTAATGAAAAACGTCAAGCAAATTCGCAGCGACTTGGTTGCCATCATTGATGAATTTGCCGCCCGTATTTTTGAAGAACTGGACTACAGCCAAGAAGGACGCAACGCCGAGCGGTTTGCAGAACTGTATGGCAAAATTCCTGAAATCTACGTTCCTCGAATTTATTGGCAATACACTGGACGGCGTGTCTTGACGATGGAATGGATCACGGGCACCAAGCTGACGCAGCTAGATACGATCCGCGAACAAGGGATTGATGCGAGCTATCTAATTTCGGTTGGAGTGCAATGTTCCCTACGGCAGCTTTTGGAAAATGGCTTTTTCCATGCCGATCCTCATCCTGGGAATTTGCTAGCAACCCCAGACGGTAAGTTAGCTTACCTAGACTTTGGCATGATGAGCGAGGTCACTCCCGCTCAACGCTACGGGTTGATCGAGGCGGTAGTTCATTTAGTCAATCGTGACTTTGAAGGGCTGGCGAATGATTATGTCAATCTCGGTTTTTTAAGCGCTGACACCGATCTAACGCCGATTATTCCAGCTTTGGCGTTTGTGTTTAATGATGCTCTGGGCGCGACGGTCGCAGAAATCAACATTAAGACTATTACAGACAAACTATCGAGCTTGATGTATGACTATCCCTTTCAGGTGCCTGCGTTTTTTGCATTGATCATTCGATCGCTCGTAACGCTTGAAGGCATTGCCATTAACGTCGATCCAGAGTTCAAGGTTTTGAGCAAAGCCTATCCTTATGTTGCGAAGCGGTTGCTAACCGATCCTGCACCAGAACTGCGTGCTTCCCTCCGAGATTTGCTGTTTAAAGATGAGAGCTTTCGGTGGAATCGCCTGGAAAATCTACTGAGAAACGCGCGTGACAGCAGTGATTATGATTTGGGCAACGTGCTTGATCAGAGCGTTGAATATCTGTTCTCTCCACGAGGCGAGTTGATTCGATCGCAATTAGTGGATGTCATTGTCCGGGGATTGGATACGCTGGGCAGCAACGCCTTTCGTAACTTCACGTATACCGTAAGCCAACGGCTTGGGTTTGCGGTCACGCCTCCCCCGGTTTCCGCCACCGATCAGAAGACTTTTGAACACATCCAACGGATTTGGGGCATCTTACAAGAAACTGCTGGATTTGATCCACTGATGCTATTGCCGGTGATTCCTCGGCTTTTAGTGAAATCAGAGACTCACCAAATGGGTCAGAAGATCGCCGAAGGATTGACCCAACGGGCGCTCACTCGCTTGATTCGAGAATTTCTACTGACAGACGAGCCTGAATTGAAAGTGGGTGCGCCAAAGCCGAACACACCTCAACTGGCTCCTGCGAACCGATAAATGGTTGTCATTGGGTTTCGACCACGCTCACCCCTCAACAGTCTGTGGGAGTTTCGGCTACGCTCAATTCCACCAAACAATTCGGTTCACCAGCTTAGAAAAAATCCCCCTCTAATCTTGAAACTGTTGGGCATAGAACCGGGCGTAGCGCCCTTCTTTGGTTAATAATTCCGCATGAGTACCAGATTCCACAACGCTTCCCTGTTCCAATACCAGAATGCGATCGGCGCGGCGGACGGTCGCCAAACGGTGGGCAATGATAAACACAGTGCGGTTATTCATCAACCGTTCTAGAGCTTGTTGTACCAGCGCTTCAGATTCTGAGTCGAGGGAGGAGGTTGCTTCATCGAGAATCAAAATGCGCGGATTGAGCAATACGGCACGGGCGATCGCCAATCGTTGGCGCTGTCCACCCGACAAGTTCACCCCCCGTTCACCCACCCAAGTTTGGTAGCCTTCTGGAAATTCCACAATAAATTGATCGGCATTGGCAATCTTAGCCGCCGTTTTAATCGCATCCAGATCTAAGTTGCTCTGACCAAACGCAATATTTTGGGCGATCGTGCCAGAGAATAAAATGGTTTCCTGCGGGACGATGCCAATCTGGCGGCGCAGACTCCGTAAGGTAACATCGCAAATATCGATCCCATCCACTAAAATCTGCCCATCCTGCGGGTCGTAGAATCGCATTAGCAGGTTTGCCAAAGTGGTTTTACCAGCACCCGAATGACCGACTAGGGCGATCGCCTCTCCGGGCAGCGCTAATAAGCTAAGCTGTTTCAGCACCGGCTGCTCAGATTTATAGGCAAACCCGACATTGCGATACTCCACTTTGCCCGTCACAGGCGGCAACAGGGCGGCACCAGGTTTTTCTATCACTGTGGGCTGCATGGAGAGCAGTTCAAACACGCGATCGATAGAAGCTTCCCCTTGCTTAAACTCGTTATAGTTCCCTGTCACCAACGCGATCGGATCGATCAGCATAATCACGGCTGCCAGATAGCTGACAAAATTGCTGCCAGTAATGTTTTGAGTCGAAACTTGCCAGCCCCCAAATAGGAGCAAAAATAGCAGGGCGAAGGCTTCTAAAGAACCCACTACAGGCGCTTGAATTGCCTTTAGCTTTTCGGTTTTGTAACGGGCAATGCGATTCTGTTCCGCCTCCCGACTAAACCGCCCCAGCATATAATCTTCGGCGGCAAAGGCTTGCACCAAGCGCATTCCGCTAAACACTTCCACCAATAGCGCCGAGAGATTAGAAACGTTACCTTGGCTCCGGTAAGACAGCTTACGGATTCGCTCCCCAAACCAGGTAATCAAAATTGCCATGACGGGCGCAATGATCAAGATGGTGATGGTGAGTTGCCAGTTGAGATAAATCATGTATCCCAACACCACAATTAGCTGTAAGACACTCGGCAAAAATTGATGAAAAGCTTTGTTAACAACTTCGCCTATGCGATCGATATCTTCGGTCATCCGATAGGCAAGATCGCCACTTTGGGCGGTTTCAAAGTAGCTGAGGCTCAGCCGCTGAAGATGGGAATAAACTTGAGTACGCAACTGAAAGACAATGGCTAAAGCGGCTTTAGCCATCAAGGTATCTTGCCCATATTGGGCAATTTTTTGCACCAAAAATGCTAGGGCCGCAATTCCAGAAAGCCTTGCAATTGCGGCAACTTGCCCCAGAGCAATCGGTTTTGCCATCTCACCTGCTAACCACGCTAGAATCGGCCACATTGCCGTGAATACTAACGTGCAAAGAAGAGCTTGGATGATGATTGTTTTCTGGGGGCGGATGTAAGTGAGAAGTTGCCAGTAGCGATCGCGAGCGTTCAACGTTTGCTAGATTTACTTTCTTGGTAAAAATGAAAAATGGATGGAGCGATTGAAACGATGATAATCACCAGAATAATTGGTAATAAATACTTATCTACATCAGGAATCAACTGTCCTAAAAAATATCCTAGTAATGTAACGCCAACTGTCCAAATTAATCCACCGATTAGGTTGTAAGCAAAAAAAACACGATAATTCATCTTACCGATACCCGCTACAATCGGCGCAAAAGTTCGGATGATAGGCATAAATCGGGCTAAAACAATGGTCTTTTTTCCATGCTTATCATAAAAATTTTGGGCGGAAACCAAATGCTTTTTGTGAAAAAATCGAGAGTCTTCCTTTTGAAATAAGCGCCGACCAAACTTATGCCCAGTCGCATAGCCAACATTATCTCCCAGAACGGCACAGATAAAAGCGCCCGCAACTAAGAGATAAATATTGAACAAATTCTGGGATGCCAAAAAACCAGCCGTAAACAACAAGCTATCTCCAGGCAAAAAAAAGCCAACTAGCAAACCCGATTCAGCAAAGATGATTGCCCAGATAGCAAGCAATCCCCAAACTGACCCAAAGTGTTTGATGGTTTCTATTAAATCAAAGTGCATGAACTAGCATCCTTTAAGAACTTCGCCCGTGATTCACGGATTCAACTGGATTGAAATTTTTTCTAGCCCATCCATCAGTAGACGCAAATGATTTGGCAAAGTGCCTTGACCCAACAGTGCTAAAGAGATGAACCGAAATCTTAAACCGCGATCGCACGAAGGCACCTATTTTTACTGGCGCTAGGGATAACTCTCCCATAAGTTATTAGTTACGAGAGGACTGAGATTTTTTTCGCTTCCAAATCCAAAATATGAACAGCCCCAACAAGCCAAACAGAACAAATTTTGATACGGGCGCTAGCCATTGATCAACATTTTCGTAGTTTTTGCCCAACTGAAACCCTAAAAAGGTCAACAGAGTCACCCAAAGAGTAGTGCCAATCGTGGAGTAAATCGTAAATGGAAGCAATGGCATTTCATTCAAACCAGCCGGGATGGAAATCAGCGTTCGCACTCCGGGCACCAATCGGCAAAGAAAGACTGCCATATTGCCATGGCGATTGAACCACTCGTTGGCTTTATCAATGTCTTTTCCTGAAATCGTTAGCCATTTGCCATACCGATCCGCCAGTGCTTTAATGCGTGCCTCGCTAATCAATTTTCCGGCGTAATACCAGGGGTATGCACCCAAAACCGTTCCAATCACACCCGCAGCGACGGCTGGAATAAATTCCATTTTGCCTTGGGAGACCGTAAAACCCGCGAGTGGCATAATCAGTTCGGATGGAATAGGCGGAAACAGATTTTCTAGAAACATGAGTAGCCCAATGCCCAAGTACCCCATTGAACTCATCGTCTCAGTCACCCACTGTGCGATCGCGTCAGACATTGGCTTGGTTTCCTCCAGGTAGTCGGCTACAACCCTATCAATTTTTGTGACATTTGCCATCAGAACGCGATCGGCTTCACGGCAAATTTAGGCAGACTGACTGCATAACGAGTGACCAAACAAGGATGCACAGCAAGAGAAGAAAGTTTTGAGTTGTCAATGCTAGATTTTGAGTGAGAACTGCTCCTTTTCAAAACTTAGAACTCAAAACTCAAAAATCTCTTATTGTCCCCATTTCCTCATGTCTTTAGATGTTGCCCAATTTTTCAAAGCGTGTAACCCTAGCCATACCTTGGCTTACTCCAACCCAGACGATCGCAAATATTACATTGATTTTTCAGATGTGCGCGGCACGAACCTAATTCAAGAACTCCGCCGAACCATTGATCTGCTGCCACAGGAACGCACCTGTCAACTCTTTACAGGACATGTGGGCTGTGGCAAATCGACCGAGTTGCTCAGGCTAAAGGCAGAGTTGGAAGAACAAGGTTTTTTTGTGGTCTACTTTGAATCTAGTGAAGATCTAGATATGTCGGATGTAGATGTAACGGATATTTTGCTGGCGATCGCTCATCAAGTGAGCGAAAAACTAGAAGCCAACCAAATTCGCATCAAGCCCAACTATTTCATCAATCTGTTTGCGGAAGTGGGTGAGATTTTGCAAACCCCAATCGACATTACCGGGGTGGAATTTTCTGTTGGCATCAGCAAAGTGACGGCTAAGACCAAAGATAGCCCCAAACTGCGTAGCCAACTGCGGCAATATATGGAGCCGCGCACGAACGGCATTTTGAAATCTATCAATGAAGAACTATTTGGCAACGCGATCGCAGAGTTAAAGCGGCGCGGCAAAAAAGGACTGGTGGTGATTATTGATAACCTCGATCGCGTCGATGCTCGTCAACTGCAAACCGGACGCACTCAACCCGAATATTTATTTATTGATCGTGGCGACCAACTCTCCCGGCTCAACTGCCATGTCGTGTACACCATTCCTTTAGGACTCGTGTTTTCCAATGAAAACGAAACCTTGAAGCAACGAATGGGCGGTGGCATTTCGCCCAAAGTGCTGCCGATGGTGCCCGTGAAAAATCGCAATGGCGGTCAAGACGAGAATGGCGTTAACTTGCTGAGGCATATGATTTTGGCACGAGCATTTCCCAAGGTTGCGATCGCTCAGCGGCTTGATCGTTTGCCCCAAATCTTCGAGAGTTTAGACCTGATCGATCGCCTCTGCTTGGTCAGCGGTGGACATGTGCGAAACCTGCTCGGCTTAGTTTGGAACTGCATTCAGCAAAGCGATCCGCCCTTTTCACAAGCCATTATTGAGCAAGTCATCCGAGAGCGACGAGATGGACTAGCACGGGCGATCGATGACGATGAATGGAACTTAATTTTTCAGGTGGTTAAAAATCAAAGCGTTAAAGGCGAAGTGGAATATCAAACCTTACTCCGCAGCATGTTTGTGTTTGAATATTACGATTCTCAAGGCGGCTGGTTTGGCATTAATCCAATTTTGACGGAGACGAAGCGATATCAGGATTGGTTGGCGGCGAAATCAGACTAAATAAAGCATATAAGTGCTAGCAGTGTGCTCAAAGAAATTGGCTATGGAGAACAGCTATGTCTTTAACAGGTCTCGCCGTGGGTACTACTTTAAAAATCGTTGGTCCTGCTCTCGCCAAAACGCTACTAGATAGTCTTGGAATTGGGGATAAGTTGACTAATAAATTGCTGGAACAGGCGATCGATGTAGCTGCCGATGCAAATCCTGAAGGAGACGGGCATCAAGTATTAGAACAGCACACTCAAAAGTTAGCAGCCCGTTTGCAAACTGAGATGAAACCTTTGTTTGAGCGAGAAGCAAGCAATCTGGATCGGGGAAGCCAAGAAGCAATTTTTCTGGCAGTTGCGGAGACTTTGCTACAAGGCAGTATCAGGCTAGACGGACTGATAAATATTGGATTGGATGCAGGGCATTTGACCAAACAATTGCTTAAAGCGAATCCGAGGGCGATTATGGGCTTTTCAGCCAATGAGGAGTCCCTGTATCGGCAGGCAATCGCATTTGCCAGTGTCAGTTTGATTGAAACAGTCCCCCAATTGGAGGGCTTTCAGTTGAGTATGACGCAGACAATGCTACGGCGGGTAGTGCCATTATGTAAAGGATGGAGAAAAAGGAGTCATCTGCTCCCGTCGCAA
>QBMH01000150.1 GCA_003249025.1 Leptolyngbya sp.
TGTTAGCAGAGCATCAGGATGAGGCATTTATTCGACTCAAAGCGTTACTCGAACCTTTGGCATTATGCAGTTTTACACAGATGGTTGGGGAGCTTATGAAAGACATCTCGACCCAAGTCTGCACACGGTGGGTAAACGCAATACTCAGAAGATTGAACGCAAGCATTTAACCTTACGGACTCGGATTAAACGACTGGCTCGCAAAACCATTTGCTTTTCCAAGTCAGTGCTGATGCATGATGTGGTCATTGGGTTGTTTATTAATCGCTATGAGTTCGGCTTATCTATTTAGGGCAAAACAACAAGTTTATAACATTACCCATTTATCGACTAGTCCTTTACTCCCGCTCAATCGGTTACGAACTGCTTTCGCGAGTTCGCCTCGTTGACCTGAGTAAGCTTCACAGTCATCTCCCATCTCCAGATAACCCGCAACTTGGGTTATTAGGAAACGTTGTTTACGGTTAGCAGAGGTTAGGCAAGTGAGGGCGATCGCATTGATACGCTTGCAAGTCAGACCCGCAAATCTGTTTGTTTCAACGTGAGAAAAGCATTTTGAGCGCGATCGCCAACATCTAAACCCTGCCGCTCAAAGCATAGTTGTTCTATTTGAACAGATCATTCAAGACTAGATTTTGAGACGCAATGATCTACAAGGTCAACTATCCGACAGGAAAAATGCCTTTCAGCCTTGCTTGTACCCAGTCCGTAAACCGATGTTTGTGTTCAGTCATGTCCAGCAAACCGAGGTCTTGCAACTGCTGTCGTATCCCTTGATAGAGTTTCGTTTCCTTTGTCAGCTCTTGAGTGAATGTTTCTGCTAAAGCTGGGTGCAGACGCAGCAGACGCTCAAAGCTGTGTTTGTGAATCACGAACAGGCTGGTAGCTTCTAAGACACGGGCAGTACTGGTGTAAGGTAGATTCAGCATAATCGCAACCTCGCCGAAGACATCTCCAGGGCAATAAACCTTAACTGATTGATTAAGTCGAGTCACCACAGTTTCAACCGAGCCAGACAGCACCAAGTAAAAGTGGCTACCCCAGTCGCTCTCGTTAAACACTACGTCTGATGCTACAAAAAACTGGCGATAACCCGTTTCGATCAACTCTCGCAGATGAAGATCAGAGCAAAGGTCAAAGTGAGGAAACTGTCGCAGCGCATCTCGAATGGAAATAGACTGACGCGATCGCTTGTTGCGAACGATGTCAGGTTTCACACTTGTCTGACTGCTTGTGTTTTGACCGTTGGCTGACCCTTCAGGCTCGTTGGGCTGGGGGGCGATTAGTTTCAAAGTATCAGCGTTTCGTAGCCATAAATCTCGTTGGGGAAACGGCATTTTGAGTCCTACCTGGCGTAGGTTGTGTTCAAGAATGAAATTGAGGGAACTTCTCACCAAAATACCCTCGTCAATTTGAGCCACCCACACCCACAGTTCAAACTCCAGCGCACTGTCGCCAAACCCCTTGAAGACCACCTTTGGTGGTGGCTCATGCAGCACAGCCGCTTCCATATAAGCTGAATCTAACAGTGTTTCGGTGACTAGGATGGGATCACTGTCATAAGCCACTTTAATCGGCAGATGTAGCTTACCCGTGAGGCTTTTGTAGCTCCAATTTAACACTCGATTACTCGTCAAGCTGCTGTTCGGAACTACGACATCGCCGCCGTCAAATGTGCGGATGATGGTGGAGCGCAGCGAAATTTCTTTGATGTAACCTGATAGACTATCAAACTCAATGTAGTCTTCAACATGAAGTTTGCCTTCAAGCAGTAAGGTCAAACCGCTGATCAGGTTTTTGGTAATTTCTTGCAGTCCAAACCCAGCACCAATGCCTAAGCCTCCCAAGGTTACAACTAAGGGCGCGAGATTGAGTCCATTGACTTGTAAGATGAGGACGAAGCCCAGCGCCCCCGCACTGTAGCTCAGGAGCGTAGCGATCGCCTCTCGATGTCCCTGGCTCATGCCCAATCGCAGCAACAGGCGATCTTTGAGCAGTCGCTTGACGAGCATCGAGAGGACTATCACCGTGAGAAATGCCAGCGTCAGCTTCAGCAACCAAAGCAAAGAGATAGTCTCATCCCCAACTTTGAAGAGGGGAGATTGGAGGAGTTGACCGCTGCGAGTGAAGATTTGCTGTTGCGGATTCATTGTATTTGTGGCGTTGCCAATGCTACTTTGCCTATCATGATTTCTCCGAAGGTAAAAGCCAGTTGCCTTACAACTTTGAAAACAGTAGATTGAGACCTTCGGTCATCGCGGGATGCGTCAACACACCATCGCGCAAAACAGTATAGGGCAGTTGAGCCTGCATCACTACCTGCACCGTCGAAATCATTTCACCCGCTGCATGGCACAACAATGAACAACCGAGAATGCGATCGCCCCTGTTTTTTCACACCGCTATTTTCTCCATTTCGGGTTGATATTGCCCCAATGCAGCAGCACTGTTGAATTGGGCACGATGATGCAGTTCTTTTTGAGCCGCAGCCACATTTTCATCCTGTCCATTCCAGGTTTGCATCGCAGCTTGCTGGAGCGCCCGACCGTAGGAAAACGTCAGTTGCCACGGCAGTTGGTCTTTAAATAGAGCGTTCATCGCATTGAGATGAGCAGTCGCCAATTCATCACTTTGTCCTCCAGACAGAAAGGCGCAACCAGGAACAGCAGCAGGAACGCGCTCTCGCAAACATTTCACCGTCCATCGCGCCACATCTTCAACGCTTGCCTGTTGGAGACTCTTTTCACCCGGAATCACCATACTGGGCTTGAGGATCATCTGATCGAGTTCGATACCCTGAATGTAGAGTTCATCAAACACTGTTTTGAGCACTTCATCATGCACCGCATAACTGCGCTCCAACGTATGATCGCCATCCATCAGCACTTCCGGTTCAACGATCGGGGTCAAGCCGCCTTCCTGACAGAGTGCGGCATAACGGGCAAGGGCATGAGCATTGATTTTAAGGCAGCGATTAGATGGAATCCCATCACCAATCGTAATCACAGCCCGCCATTTGGCAAAGCGGGCACCCATTTTGTAATACTCAGCAATGCGATCGCGCAACCCATCTAAACCTTCCGTCACCGTTTCTCCCGGTGCTTTGGCTAATGGTTTTGCGCCCTCATCGAGCTTGATGCCGGGAATAATGCCAGCATTCGATAAGACTTTGGTAAACGGAGTGCCATCCTTCGTGGATTGGCGAATCGTCTCATCAAACAAAATCACGCCGCTAAAAAAGTCACCAATACCAGGAGCAGTAAAGAGCATTTCGCGGTATGCTCGACGCATTTCTTCTGTTGTAGGAATACCTAGCTGCTCAAAGCGCTTATTCGCGGTGCCGTAGCTCTCATCAGCCGCCAAAATGCCCTTGCCTGGAGCCACCATTGCTTTGGCGGTAGCCGCTAACTCTTGTTCGTACATACCTTAGAGGTCTCCTTGAGCATTGGATAAATGTACCGGAAGCACTTACTCACTCCAACTTTACTTGACGTAGCAGCAGGATATTGATGAAGCCAACCACAGTCCAAAAGATACTGCACACTATAAACAAAGGCAACCGTAATCGCTATCGTCACGGCATGGCTGCTACAACGTCATCTGTGGACAGAACGGCGCTGGCAATATACCCAAAGTTAATCAGTGCTGCCTTGTAGCCATCGCCTAATTTTGGATGGCGCGGAGCCGCCGTGGCATCCTTGACGACTAGCACCTCAAAGCCTTGTTCGATTAAGTCGCGTAGATGCGCTTCCACACAGAGATTTGCCAACATTCCTAGCAGAATGACTTTGTTCAGGTTACGCTTACGCAGTTGCAACACGAGGTCGTTGCTTTGTGGTCCATAGACCTTATGAGGACTGACGACGATCGTCTTGCCATCCTCAATAAAGGGTTTGTAGCGATCGAGCCAGTCAGCACCCGATCCCAGGAAACCATCAAGCGTTAAGGGACCCGTGCGAGTAAACTCCTTCACCCCAAGCATCATCTGCTCCAGGGTGCCAGCAAATTTCCAGTTGTAATCAGTGGGGTAGTAATAGTGGGGAGAAATGAACACCTCAAAGCCCCCCTGCTTCGCCGCTTTGAAGATTCGCTCAATATTCTCGACGGTCTGATTGTCTTTCACACTGTCACCCACCAAATCCCAGGAAACCCCTGTTTCACTTAAGACATCGTTTTGTGGATCGATGACGACGATCGCGGTGTCATTTTTGTTGATCTTCATATCTCCTCTGATAGTTTATTTGTCATTCCATAATCTCTGTTGCGCTGGCGCAAACCTCGCAGGTTTAGACTAAACATGAGACATAGCGCCTCGTTTAGGAGCTTAAATCTCCGAGGTTTTGGCATACGAGAAGCGATCGCATCCTATTGCAGATATTTCTTCAGTTCAGCCGCTGCTTGGACAAATAGAGAACGCACTGCCGGAACCTCGGCTAAACCATTGAGCAGCCCAAAGTCATGAATCATGCCGTTGTAACGCACGGTGGTTACTTTCACCCCAGCTTCGTCGAGCTTGCGCCCATACGCCTCGCCTCCATCCCGCAAAATATCGCTTTCTGCAACCTGAATCAAAGCCGGAGGCAAGCCTTGCAATTGCTCAGCCGTAGCCTGTAAGGGAGAGGCATAGATGTCTTGGCGTTTTTCTGGATCAGCGATGTACATGTCATACATCCACTTCATCAGCGGTGTAGTCAAGAAACGCTTGTCGCCAAATTGGTGATACGACTCTGTTTCAAAACTAGCGTCTACGATCGGCCACATCAGGATTTGCAACTTGATGTGCGGTCCTCCTTTCGCTTTCGCCTGCAAAGCGGTGACAGCCGTCATATTGCCGCCCACACTGTTACCCACGACTGCCAGATTTTTACCATCCACTCCAATCTCCTCACCATGCTCAGCAACCCATTTGGTCGCAGCATAGATCTCATTGATCGCTTGGGGGTATTGAGCATCTGGCGTGCGAGTGTAGTTAACAAAGACACCGGAAAAGCCGGAAAGCACAACCAGATCACGCACCATACGTTTGTGCGTGGGGTAATCACCCAGAATCCAACCACCGCCATGAATAAAGATGAAAACAGGCAATGTGTCTTTAACACCCTCCGGTCGCACGATGTTGAGCGTAATGGAATAACCATCAACAATAATCGTCTTCTCAGCCTCTTCAATGCCAGAAAGATCGACTGGAACAGAAGCCTGGGCATCCACTAGCACTTGACGCGCTGCGAGCGGCGGTAAGGTCTCTAAAGGCACACCCCCTGAATTCAGTAATTTCAAAAATGCCTTCACTTCTCTGGAAAGACGCGGATCGTCTGCAACTTCCAAAAAATTTGCTGCTGGCGAGTTTACTTGAGCAATCATATATTCTCCTTCGGTTGTTAATGGTAAACAATTTGTTGAAATGGCACTGTCAAGCTAGTTGACTTGACAGCGTTCATTGATGAACAGTAGTGAAACGTCTCCACACCCTCTTATCAGGCAAAAACAGGTTGCAGGCGTGATGCGAGAAATTGGCTGATATGGGTTGCGATCTCGTCTCCATCTTCTTCCAGTGCAAAGTGCCCCGTATCAAACAAATGAAATTCCAAGTTCTGCAAGTCGCGTTTGTAGGCGTAGGCTCCCTCGACTAAAAAGCCCCGATCATTTTTGCCCCACACCACCAATGTCGGTGGTTGATACTGACGTAAGTAATCTTGCCATTGCGGATACAACCGCACATTGGACTGGTAGTCGTGTTTCAATGCCAGTTGAATCTCCAGGTTGCCAGGACGATCGAGAAGCGCTTGATCCAGTGTCCAGGTATCGGGACTGAGGTTTTCTAAATTCCTGGCTCCGGTGGTGTAATACCGTTTCGTGGCATCCGCTGTCATAGTCTGGCGCACACGATCAGCATTCTCAGGTGACTTGTTTTGCCAATAAGCTCGCATGGGCTTCCAGAAATCACCCAATCCCTCCTCGTAGACATTGCCATTTTGCACAATCAACGTCTCAATCCGTTCTGGATGCTGTGTGGCAAGGCGATAGCCAATCGGAGCGCCATAATCCATTAAGTAAAGACTGTAGCGTTGTAAGCCGATCGCATCAATAAAACCTGCCATCACTTCAGCAAGGCGATCGAAGGTATAATCAAATTCATCCACAGAGGGCATGGCACTATAGCCAAAGCCAGGGTAGTCAGGGGCAACCAGATGGAATTGATCCGCAAGCGCAGGGATGAGATTGCGGAACATGTGGGACGACGTTGGGTAGCCATGCAAGAGTAGAATCGTCGGGTTACTACGGGAGCCAGCTTCGCGATAGAAAATGTCTAAACCATCGACCGAAACGGTGCGAAATGTAGTCATACGTAATTCCTTGTAATGGGGAATGGCACTAAAGCAAGCAAGCGCGGAGATGCCGAGAATGGTAAAGACAAGGAAATGAACGTCCTCTTGTCAGGCAAGAACGGGTTGCAGCCGGGATGCGAGAAATTGGCTGATATGGGCTGCGATCGCATCTCCATCTTCTTCCAGAGCGAAATGTCCAGTATCAAGTAGATGAAACTCAACGTCTTTTAGGTCGCGCTGGTAGGGATAGGCACCGTCAGCAGGGAAGATGTAGTCGTTTTTGCCCCAGACAATCAAAGTAGGCGGTTGATGTTTGCGGAAATACTCCTGCCATTGAGGATATAACGGTGGATTCGTGCCATAGCTATACAGCAGCGCTAGTTGAATTTCACCATTACCGGGGCGATCGAGGAAATGTTGATCCATTGTCCAGGTATCGGGGCTGATCGCTTCCAAATTGCGAACGCCGTTAGTATATTGCCACTTCGTTGCTTCCAGGGTGACAAGATACTCAAGCTTGGCAGCATTTTCAGGTGAGCGATCGTGCCAGTATGCCTTGATCGGCTCCCAAAATTCGCGCAAACCTTCCTCGTAGGCATTCCCGTTTTGCACAATTAGCCCTTGCACGCGCTCTGGATGTTTCGCTGCAATCCGATAGCCAACAGGGGCACCGTAATCCATCACGTAAAGGCTGTACTTTTTGAGATCGATCGCGGTAATAAATTTCTCCATGATCTCAGCTAGATGATCAAACGTGTAGTCAAACTCATTCACTGTTGGCATTGAACTATTGCCGTAGCCTGGATAATCGGGTGCAACCAGGTGGAATTTATCAGCAAGCGCAGTTATCAAATTGCGGAACATGTGAGAAGAAGTGGGAAAGCCGTGCAGCAGCAGAATTGTTGGATTTTCACGGGAACCAGCTTCACGGTAAAAGATATCTAAACCGTCGATTGAAACTGTGCGGAATGTAGTCATGAGATTACTCCTTGTAAGTTTATAAAGATGGAATGATGACGTTTTAAGGCAGGTTAATTTACCTCATACCCTGACGACGGCTTTGTTCCTGAAAGTAATCGCGCCAACTTTCGGGTAGCGCTTCCAGGTGAGCAGCGCGGTGAAGTAACTCTGGATCGGTCTGCTCACGGGTATACAGTTGAGTGATATCGGCAACCGTGACATTGTTCTCATCCCGGCTGACCAACTCCAGGGTATCCCCAACGCCGACTTCGCCCTCTTGCAAAACGGAGAAGTAAAAGCCAGTGCGACGACTGGCGAGAAAGCGTTTTACCATATCTGGTTGTCCAAACCGAATGCCCAACTTGTAGCAGGGCATCCGTGGTTGGGTCACCATCAATCTCACACTGCCGATCGCAAACCGATCGCCAATGTTCAAGTCCTCTTCTCTTAGTCCAGTGGTGGTAAAATTCTCACCAAAGTTGCCCATCGTCAACTCGGTGTCAGGCAATTCACTGTGCCAGTAGTTGTAATGCTCGAATGGATAGACATAAACAGCTTTCTCTAAGCCACCATGAACAGTGAGATCAGCCTGTCCATCCCCGTCCAGATTGAGCGATCGCACCATCACCCGCTTTTTGACCGGTTCTTTAAAAATTCCAGTCCTGACGGTTTTCCCTTTCCAAGTCACTTCACGGGGTATTCCAACATTGACAGAGATGAGTTTCATAGTCAGATCCACAGTGTTTAATCCTCAAGAAATGGCAACCCTTTACGGTTTCCTATCTTCTTTGCTGCAATGCTGTAACTGTTTATATGACCTTAATTTAGGGGATTCACTCAACCTTGTCGTCCATTCCAGGTCTATCGTTTAAGCAACCAATCGATTACGGATTGATTGATCTGAGGGATGGTTTTTGATCCAACTTAAGTTCATCATCTTAATCAACTTTGAGTTGGGCGTGACAGGTTTAAAAGCTGGTAAGCCCGCGTTTCATTGCAATAATGGTTGCCTGTGTGCGGTCTTTCGCTCCCAACTTGCTGAGAATGCGGTTGATATTGGATTTAACGGTGCTTTCAGCAATTGTTAAGGCAGCACCAATTTCCAAATTGCTCATGCCTTGAGCGACTAATTGCAGGACCTCTAACTCGCGATCTGTCAATTCGGGGTGATTCATGCGCTGCGCTAGCTTCGCGCCTACATGCAGTGGAATATATTGCTGACCACTATGCACGGTGCGAATCGCCGTTCGTAACTCGCTGGGTTTAGAGTCTTTGAGCAAATAACCCTTCGCACCCGCTCGTAAGCCACGATAAATATCCTCATCACTGTCATAGGTGGTTAAGACAATCATGCGAGCCGTTTTGAATTCAGCATAAAGCGCTGTAATGGTTTCGACTCCTCCCATTTCGGGCATTCGTAAATCCATCAAGGTGATATCCGGTTGCGCTTGACGGAACAACGCGATCGCCTCGATCCCATTCTTTGCCTGACCAATCACCGTCATATCTTCTTCTTCATTGATGATGGCGGCAAGCCCTTCCTGAACAATGATATGGTCATCCACAATGAGAACTCGAATCGCGGCTGGTTGACTCATGGACTTTACTCCCGATTCACAATCACAATGACTTCTGTGCCTTGTCCTGGCTGACTTTGGATGATTAATTCACCGTTTATCCGCTCAGCCCGTTCACTCATGCCGACTAAACCAAAGCCCCGCTCTAGGGAGACCTGAGCAACGTCAAAGCCTTGCCCATTGTCCTTCACTCGTAAAAAGCACTGCGTTTCTTCGTATACTAACTCAATGTGGATTTCAGTGGCGTGGGCGTATTTAACAGCGTTGGTAAGGGCTTCTTGTCCAATCCGCAGAAGATGATTCTCAACATGTGGTGCTAAAGCATAGGCGGCTCCAATGACTTCATAGGTAAGCTGAGTCTGACTGGATACTTGCATTTGTGTGGTCAAGCGTTTGAGGGCACTTGACAAATTACCCTCCTCTAGCAATTTGGGACGCAGAGCAACTACCGATCGCCGCGCTTCAGCGAGTCCAGACCGCGCTAATTCATCGACGGTTTCCAGGTGAGCTTCTGCCTTGGCTGGTTTCTTCAGCATAATTTCCATCGCGGCTCCCACATGCAGCAAGATGCCTGTAAACGCCTGGGCGAGAACATCGTGAATTTCCCGTGCCATGCGGTTACGCTCATCCAGAAGGGAGGCTTCTTCAGCCCGTTTGCGATCGGTGATGTTGTAAATAGAAGCAATCTGCACCACACGTTCACCATAGGTCATCACTTTGGTACTGATTTCGGCTGGAAACGTCGTACCATCCTGGCGGAGACAGACGACCTCATAAAACGCTTCGTGATGAGCTTGTAGATGTTGAACCACGAGCGCCTGGTACTCTGGAGCGACAAGCTGACTCACAGGCATTCCGATCGCTTCAGCGGTTGAGTAACCAAACAGTTGAGTCAAGGCTTCATTCGCGTCCACAATGCTGCCTTGCTCAATCAGGGCGATCGCCTCCACAGCCGCGCCTGCAAGTTGTCGAAAGCGGGCTTCACTTTCCACTAGGGCTAACTCTACTTGTTTTCGCTCGACAATTTCCTGCTGCAAGGTCAAGGTTCGCTCTTCGACCTTTTGCTCTAAAGTTCGGGCATACTCCTTCAAGTTTTCCCACAAGCGATAGCCATTGCTGGTAATGGCAGATCCCACCAGCGCCAGCAGCGGCGGCATGATCATCATCCACCAACCCAGCAGAAAAAAGACATAGGCACCACCGTAAAGCGCCACGCCCAACAGAACCACTTTGAACACGGTTTGTCGAGGTGATAAGGCTGTCCAACCGATGACGGCTCCGATCGTAGACCAAGCAACAATCCACAGCCATTCCATCGGTTCCGGGTAGACATTCAGTAGCGGTCGCCCGTCTAAAGCCGCGCTGAGCAATTGACTGGCTAACAGCGCGTGTACTTCAACGCCAGCAGGTGCTGCAATGGCATCCGTCGTGTAGGAGGTGAAAAATTTGTCATTCACGCTTTCTGCCGTTAACCCGATGAAGACAATGCGATCGCGCACCAAATCCCGTGGCAACCGTCCCTGCAAGACATCCGTCAGCGAGATTGTGTGAAACCCCTGTTGGAATTTAGGAAAGTTAGACAGGATTTGATAGCCCCCCGCATCAAGACCCACATACCCGCCAGCATTGGATGGTAACGGCGTAAAGACGGCTCGACCCAAGCGAAACTGCGTCTGATCAGGATTAAGAGCTTGGCGGCGGATGCCCTGTTGGTCAAGATACAAAAACGCTAGACGTGCTCCTAGCGAAAAAATAGATCGCTGGTCTGGTGTTCTTAAATACAGCAGACTGCGGCGTACCCGTCCATCTGTATCTAATAAAAGATCACTCGCACTCACCTGGTCACGCTGCTTTAGGAGGGGCGGTGCTTGAACGACTTGACCATTAGCCGTTTTAATCACCTTTTCAATGCCAATTAGGTTGGGCGTAGCGGTGAAGACGTTGACCAAGGACTGATGACCCGGTTCAACAGGCAAATCGCGAAAGAGATCCAGACCAATGACTCTAGGCTTCTGTTGTTTGAGTGAGGTGATGACGCGAGCCAGCTCTGCATCAGACATGGGCCATTGTCCGAGTTGTTTAATATCGGACTCATCGATCGTCACAAGCACAATGCGAGGATCAGCCACCTCAACGGGACGGAGGCGAAACATCTGATCCAGCGCCAGTAGCTCCATCAACTGGAGTGCGCCCGCAAAACGTAAAAGCAGTAAACCTCCGGCAATGCTGGGAACGGTTACTAAAACACCACGCCAGCGCCAAAGGTTCTGTTTGAAGGTTGTCCACATAGGATAAAGGCGATCGCTCAACGTGGGTTCGCTTGCTCTGAGTTGCTATCAATTATGGTATCGACTCCTCCCGCTTGCAGCAGTTCACGCCAAACGATGTTGATATTTGGGTCATTTTGACTGCGTTTCAACTGAAACAAAAGAGCGAGGGCATCGTACCAGGCATCCGCTTTCTGATAGAACGCTATCTGGTCTTTGAGTGGTGCCTCTTGAATTTGGCGTAAGCGAGTCGGATCGAGCGCAAGGCGTTGAACCATCCCGGTGACAAAGCGATCGTCCAGGCGATCGTTTGGGTTACAGATGATGGCAAATGACCAGGTATAAGACTTGCCAACCTCTAACGGCGGTGCCTGTACGGGCAGAGTAATGCGGATCAAATCGGGTGTTTTGGTCAAGGCAAGAGTGGTTCGATAAACGCCACGACCCTCTCGACTGCGGAGGCTAAATTCTGCCTGCTTCGCACTGGTTTTGGGCACATAGACGAGAAAAGTGGGATGCTCTGCCACCGTGAAGCCTGGTTTCGTGGTGGGGCTAAGGGCAGTCAGCAACGCGCTTGGTGTTGCCGCACCAGCATCTTGAGGACACTTGGCTGGGTTACGTCGTCCCCCGGCGGATGAGCTACCCGGATTCGTCGGCGGCGGGGGAGGATTGCTTTGCGCGAGTTGTCTCTCCTTACCTTTGAAGATTGAAGGTTTTCCACCCTCATGAACTGCTGTGGCGGCGCTAGGTGCGATCGCAACAGTGGTGCTGACAGTGTTAACGATCGCCAGTTCTAACACTAGTAGTCTAGGGCATAAGTTTAGATACCCTTACTTATGCGGCTAAAGCTTTCCCTTTGTAAGTCGATTGAAACGGTTTTGCCATCGTGAGATTGAAATAATCAATGAAGCCAAGAATGCGGCGTTTCAAGTCAGCTTGACTCAAGAAATTACCCCGTCTGATTAACTTGCGCATCAAGATGCCAAACCAAATTTGAATTTGGTTGAGCCAAGAGCAATGCTTGGGCGTGAAATGAAACACAATCCGATGGGCTGGGTCACACAGAAACGCGGCTCTGGTTGCCATCGAGTGCAGGATGCCACTGGTGCCCTTGATGCCGAGGTCTAGGTCTAATTCCTCGACTTGTGCCACATAGCGCACCAGCGATTCGGATTGATGGGTGTTTAAGCAGTCCATGATCAAGTGCCATTTCACTACCTCTGGGGCTGAGGCAAGGGTGTGTTGCACATG
>QBMH01000151.1 GCA_003249025.1 Leptolyngbya sp.
TGAGACAATAGTTCCCATTGCTCATCGCTCATGTCGGTCGGATAGGATAGTTGCATTACTCTCATTTCCCTGTCGATTATTGTTTCTTCTGACAGATTAAGGGATGAGAGCTTCTTTAATCCTTGATGGCGCTATACCTGGCTTTTTAAGACATCCTCTAAATTCTCAGCCTTTAGAATCCTAGCTATTCACTGGCTCTTGGTTGCGATAGCCAAAGAAATCAATGTGATAATCCGTAATCCGAACGCCTGTTTGCTCTTCGATCTGTTTAAGGATGTCGGCGGGCAAAACAATGTGAACATCTAGAATCTGGTTTGTATCTAGGCAGTTCACATGGCTATGAGAATCGCTGATATTACCGTAAAGCCTACCATCCGATCGCTCAATGCATTCAATAATGCCTTGGCTAGACAGCGCTTCTAAGTTTTGATAAACAGATGTGTGCCCAATTTCTTTGCCTTGTAAGTTCAGGCGATCGTAAATTTCTCTGGCAGACATATGCTCTTGTGCCTGCCACAGCAGTTCTAAAATGAAACGACGCTGGCGGCTCAAGCGCATCCCTAGATCCTGACAACGATCTAAGGCATCATCGAGCGAGCGAATTGATTTTTGATTAATCGTGTTGTTTTGCATATCTACCCGCTCTTTTTCCAACCAAGCTTTTCCATGCGATGCGGCTGTAGCTAGATACAATCTGTCTTAGGTGCCTTTACCCATCATTCTTCCAAGTATAGTTCTAGTATAGCTAAAGTAAACTCGCTACAACTTTGGTTTAATGCTGAAAACCAAGCCATCATAATTTATGGTTCACGCATGTCCTTCGTTGCTTCACAATAAGAATAAAATATGAGTCTGAATGGTATGTGCTTCTTTGGGTTTCCGGTTTTCTCTCGGCTGCGATCGCGTCTTTCTTGGCGTAGACTATGCCTTTTTGCAATTAGCCTACTGATTTTGGTCAGTGGATTAACGGTGCTGAATATGCCGATCGCGATCGCCGGGTTAAACGACGATCGCTACGATGGTGACATTTTCACCCTGTATGCAGGCAACGGCTCTCTCGTGCCGCCCAAATTCACTTTGAAGCAAGCCTTGGAGCGAAAACGCCCAACAATCTTGGTCTTTTACATAGATGACAGTAGTGATAGCAAACAATATTCCACGGTTGTTTCGCAACTGCAAGCATTTTATGGTCGAGTAACCGATCTGATTGCTCTCCGAGTCGATGCTATTCCACCTAAAAAAACTTATGAAAAAACAGAGGAAGGATATTACTACAGTGGAGTTGTGCCGCAAACCGTGCTGTTTGATGAATCCGGCAAGGTCGTTTTAGATCAGAAAGGCAATATTTCCTATGAACAAATAGACGATGAATTGCGTAAAGTGTTTAAGTTGTTGCCCCGCTCCGAATCAGCAGACCTAAAACGTCAGCCTGTCAACGAATTCAATACTGAACTCATTCGCTAACTTGTATAGCTGTAGAGCCTATGGTTCAGCTAGGCTCAGATCAACCCTGGCAAAATGGGTATAGTCGAAAAAAATAGAGAGAAAGTAACCGAGATGTCTGAAAAACTGAGTCAGCCTAGTGATACTTAGCTAACTGCTCTCTTTCTCAAAATAAACTTCTGCACTTTGTTCGGTAGGTTGCTGATGTCACAGACCTATAGCACCGCAGACCTTATCAAAATTCTGGCAAGCGAACGGCAAGCTTGCATGAATGGAAAACGCCTAAATTTAGCGGTAAGTCCATCGGGTAGTCCATTTATCGACCAGTTTTTGCAGCCAGAAGGATTGCAACGATTTACTGCCTACCGCAACTTTCGGGCCGCTGTTCATGACTATCAGCGACTACATAAAATTTCGGGGATTGTCTGGCAAACCTTAACTATCAAAGGGCAATACCTGCACTTTCCCAAGGTCGATGAGCAGTTAGCAGCGCTGCCAGAAGATTTAGAACTGCTAAAAACGGCGAAGGCTCAGTTATTCGAGTTTTGGTATCTGAGTACGGCGGATATGGATTTATATCTCAGTTTGAATGGGGGCAAATCCTATCGACTGGTAGTGCAGAAGGATGTTGATCGCATTATGCAACGCACAGAATGGGCAAGTCTCATTCAACAGGGTAACCTGAGTCAGCTTGAGATTATTTTGCAACTGGGGTGGGGAAATCCAGAATCAGCGACCTACCGTCATGGTTTTCCAGAATCGGGTAGTGAGTATGTTCATGCGGTCAATTCAGGCAATCAACCATTTGTTTGAATGAAAGCAGAAGCCATCTTCCTCAGTTTAAAAAGCGCCAGACCATTGCACCCATGCCCAAAATTCCTGCGAGGACTGCAAATGTTACCTGCATTCGTTTCAAAATTGGCTGGATTTGATAGCTCACCACCAAGCGATCGCGAGCTAATACTTCCGCAGGTTTGACCCAGGTTTGACCGTCATACCAACCTGATTCTTCATAAAATACCTTGGCATCCATCAAGCGCGACGAGACATAAGACCAGCCGAGATAAAGACGGATTAAAACTAGCAGCAGTAGCAAAATTGCCCCATCACTGCTGGTGATCAAAAATTTAGCCGGATGTTTTTCAAACGGGAAGCTTGCGGCGGCAATCGGAGCCGCGATCGCCCAACTCCAAAGCCAAACCCACAGCATTCTGCCGATATAGCGTGATGGCTCTAACGTTGCCCACCGAAAAAACCAGGATTCCTTCAAATCTTCGTATTCATTTAAAGGAAGTTGCTCAGTTGGAACGGGGCAAGCCGCGATCGATAAATTTTGGGTCAGGTCATCTGGCAACACGCTGATCTCCCGCAAATGCAACGGTTTGGATAGACAAAATTAATATAACCAAACGTATTTTCTCAGTATAAACGACTTGCCCAAGGGAGAAAGGAGGAGAATAAGACGTTGTTAGAGAAAACTGGTAGAAGAAAATAAAAAACCCTCCCAACACTGAAGCAAGCATTTTAGAGGGTTTGTCAAGTTACATTAAGCGCTTAAAACTTGAATCTTTATATTTACAGGCTGAATCATTGCCGTAAGAGTTCTTCGTTCTCTAACCGAGCAACAATGACCGCACAAAAGGCAAATGCACCCACTAGCGGCATGGGGCAAGAGGATAAATAGCTGGAGAATGCTGCCGCGATCGCGCTGCCCACTGCCGCCGCACACCAAACTTTTTCTTCAAAGCACAAACCCTGTTTGGCTTTAATGGCTCTCATTGCCTCCGATGGAATTGGCATTGGCATGACTCCATGAGGAGGAAAGCCCCAATAAATCGAGCGATCGATAAACCAGTCAGTCCACCCGTTATCCTGGCACCAATCATCAATCCAATGGCTTGCGTAATGATTCATAGCTCGTCAACAAAAAGCAATAAAAAGGGTTGCAGATGTACAATGCAAAGCTAGCGTAATATCGAAGCTATCAAAGGAACGCTCAAGCGTGGTTTAGAGGAAATTAAAATTTACTTAATTCATCCGCGATCGAAAAATTTCGCAACAATCAGAAACCTATTGCAACACATTTTTCTGGCTTAATTTGCAGAGACTTTTCTCTTGATTTAATCCTTATGGGTATAAAATTTTTGGCTGCTGTCAACCAGGAAAAAAATCGCTGGATTTATTACTCACTAGGATTTCTATGCATTATTACCAGTGCTTGGACTGGAGTATTTGTTTCAATCTCTTTCATGAATTTGATACCGCAAATTAGTTTTTTCCTGGGAAAAGAAACAACGACTTATCATTCAATTACTGCCTGGATTGGGGTCTGGGTTCTATCAGAAATAGCAAATTTCATAATCAGCACTATCCCCTTTTTCTTCTTGTTAATTGGCGTATTTATCGCCACAGAATGGATTCATCAACGCAAGTTTCTCACTCTCATAAATCCAACAGGTTTTGTTCAATGGAGGCGTTTAACTTTAGGATTTAGGGTCTGGTTTTTCATATTAAGTCTTCAACTATGTGGGGAGCTTTTATGGATGCCACATCATTTTGAATGGAGCTTTCAACCTTTGCAGTGGATAGTATTTTTGCCGATCGCGCTCATTTTAACTCCACTTCAAACCTCAACCGAAGAAGTTCTGTTTCGGGGCTATTTTTTGCAGGCAATAAAACAATTGATTAAACAGCCTGTAGTTCTGGCGATCACAACTAGCCTTCCGTTTGTCATGGCACATTTTAGCAACTCAGAAATGAATCGCGGCAGTGTGTGGACTGGATTAACTTATGGAGTGCTTTCCCTTTTTTTAGTAGCCGTGACGCTAAAAGATAATCGGTTGGAACTTGCGCTTGGCATTCATGCTGCAAACAACTTGTTTATTTTATTAATCGCTAATTCAGCCGATTCCAGTCTGCGATCGCCCTCTCTTTTAACCCAAGTTGCTTTCGCAGAACCTCAAGTTAGTTTTCTAACAACCCTAATCGGAGCGATCGTGGCTTACGTTTTTCTATTTAAAGATGATCACAATTTTGGTTGACAGTGAAAATAGCGATCAACCGATTAGGATGGCAACCATTCCTCTGGTGTAGCATCCTTCTCATTGGTGTTGCGAACGGGGGTTGCGCGATCAAACGTGAGATGAATTGCGCGAGTTTGAACCCCATCAGCAGCGATCGCCAGAATGGGAAAGTCAATTGAACCATCTTGAAATGACATTTGAAAGCGGAAAGTGCCATCTGGATTGAGTTTCACTGGGCGACCCGCAATCGTGAGTGTAGCATCGGGTTCTGTTGCGCCATAAATAATCAACTCTGCATCCGCCACCAGCCAAAACTTGCGTGAGCGAATCGGCGGCATGGAAGCAAAAAAACCAACACCCGACATGCCGACACCCGACATGCCAATTCCAGAGGTAGTCAAGCCACTCATGCCGACCCCCGACATCATGCCGACCCCCGACATCCCAATTCCAGAGGTAGTTAAACCACTCATGCCAACACCCGACATGCCAACACCCGACATCATGCCGACACCTGACATCATCCCAATTCCAGATGCAGTTAAACCACTCATGCCAACACCCGACATGCCAACACCCGACATACCGACCCCCGACATCATGCCAATTCCCGAAGGAGACAGGTGAGCGCTATCAGCTTGCATAGAGCTATACAGAGAACCCGCTGCGCGATCGCTTTCGGCTCCATGGGCTAGCTCATACATCATTTCGTGAATTGTGTAGGCTTTCTTTCCATAGGACAGCGGTGTAGAAAAGCTTTTTCCACTCAATTCTTCATCCCAAGAAATGGTCACGTCTTGTTCTTCTGTCCAATCTGATGGATAGATGGGTGGAATCCGAGCCGGGGCAGACCGTGCCAGCATCAACCAGCGCCCATCATTGGCGAGGTAGCCAATTTCTACAACATAATCACGATCGCTGAGGGGCACTGGAATATACCAATTGGTGGCAATTTCTTCACAGTCATATTGCTGTAAGCTGTGTGGGTTTTGTTGACTGAATTCTGCATCCGTTACGTCGTAAAAGCGCAGTGCTAAGCGATCGCCCCCTTCACGGCGCAATGACGCTTTGTGACTATCAGAAACATCCCAATAGGCATATGCCCACTGGGGATCGCGAGGCATTAATACAATTCGGCTATCTCCATAGCCAGCGGGCAGTCCCGCCAACCCGTCATCTACATCTGCAAGAGGGTTCTCTAAGATAGGAATTGCCATATTCGCGGGGTCAGTGTCTTGCGATCTCTTTGCCCAAATTGCCGCTCCTGCCCCTGCTGCCAGTGCTGCACCCGCCGCCAACCCTAGATTTAGGTCTGGTGGGGCTGCTGGGGTGGGCACTTCGGCTAACGACACGACAGAAATAGGAACCATCGGACTGCTTGTTTCAGAGGCAGTCCGATCAAGCGCTGGTTCTATAGCCGCAGATGGTTCTATAGGAGTAGATATCTCAGGGTCATCCTGATCCTTGCTTACTCCCGCTAATCCTGCTAGTCCAGCGGCTCCAGCGATCACCGCTCCCCCAACGATCGCTGGATTAATTCCTGATACCCCACTAGCTCCTCCGACCATTGGTTCAGCGACAGGCACCTCCACAATCGGTGGCACAGGTGAAACAGGTAGCACAGAGGGAGATTGGACAACAGGCGGAACGGCTGCAACGGATGGACTAGAAGTTTGGGCGGCAGGCGGTACTTCAGCCACAGGTGCAGCTATCGGTTCAGCTACAGGGGGTAGGGGCGATCGCTCCACGCCAGATGACGATCCAGACAAAGGGGCAGCCGGGGCGCGCCGCCCTCTAGCAGACCACCAAATCCACCCCAAAATCGCAGCAGGCACCAGCAACAGCCACGGAATCAATCCGGCTAAGCCTCGATTGGTGGGGTCGGGCACCGGGGCAGTCGCCACTGGCTCAGGGCTGGCGGAGGCTGCGGGGCTAGGGGAAGTGGCGGCATCGGGAGAGGTGACCGATTCTGGCGAAACAGCAGCACTGGGAGAAACCGTTGAAGCGGGTGCTAAATCCTTGCCTGGGGCGATTGCGGCAGTCTCAGCTTGATTGGCAACCGCGATCACTGCCAAACCGGATGCCCCGGTCGCATAGGCGAGAAAATCCTTGGTTGCGGCGGCAGGAGTACCCTTCGTCACAAAATAACGAGGTTGGGAAAACGGATAAGCCGGATTATCGGGCAATGTTTTATGCATGGAGATAATCTTGACTCCATCTACGCCTTTCACCTGGCTATAAACTGCGTAGCCAACGCCATCTTTCCCCAATTTTTGGATGACCTCAGTGATGCTATCTTGACTGACTGCCTCAGCGGTTGCTCCGGTTTGAAATGGAGCCACCTTAAACACGGGATAGGTCTTAAATGCTCGCCGAGTATCGCTCGTTTCAGGGCGATCAATAAACCGAATTTTACCTGAGGTGCCGCCTAATTGAGACCAATCTGTAATTTCTCCCCGAAAGAGTTTGGCAAACTGCTCAAAAGTAACGTTACCGCTGTATGGATTTTTAGAACTGGTAATAATTGCAATCTTTTCACGCCCAATCGAAACGGGAACCAATCCTTTCTGTTTTTCTGCCGCAGTCAAAGGTCGCCCGATCGCCGCTATATCAACCTTTCCATCCAACAGCGCTTTCAAAGCCTCATCTGACCCATTGCTTCCTAAATCAACGTTGGTTCCTGGAGATTCTTTTTCGTAGCGTTGCTTTAACGACTGATTCACCACTGCCATGCTGCTGGAACCATCAATTCGTACCGTAGAACCCGTAGGAACGGCTTTTGGCAGGGGGGCAGTTGGAGAAACACTAGGAGACTGGGCAATCACAGACTCTAGTGACCAATACAAAGCTGCTATGGGGCTGGCAGCTAAAGCAATGAGTAACGTCAGGTTGAATATGGAAGGGGACTTCTTGTACGACATAAGAATAAAAATAACCTAAAAATTTGGGTTGACCTTATTTTTTCTTAACAAGTTACGCTCAAAATATCTCAGCAATTTCCCTCATAGTCAATGGCGATCGCAAAGCTCCTGATACGATGCATGTAATTTTCCAGTCGGCAGCCATTGGCATTCTGTTGAGTATCGGGCAGATCCCATCGCCTGATATAGTCCCAGTAAGTCCTTGTTTAAACCATAAAAATTATCTGTGCTGTAGATAAGGCATCTTTTTTATGAACCCATTACCCCATTCAGATCCTTCAAGCCCGATCGCCACACCTTCTGACTCTGATCTTGCCTTTCAGATCATTCCAGTCACAACTGCCGCCGAGCAATCCCTTTTTCTGGATGTGCCTGAGATCGTTTATGCAAACGATCGCCACTGGGTGCCCCCGCTCCGCAGTAGTGTTGCTAAACAGTTCGCTTCCACCAATCCTTTCTTCCAATACGGCACATTACAGGCATTCATTGCCATAGAGACCCAATCCACCACGGTAGCAAAGCCTTTGGGACGCATTGTTGCTGCGGTTAATCGTCGCCTCATCGATCGCGAAGGGGAAAACATTGGGCTATTTGGCTACTTTGAATGCATTGATGATGATGCGATCGCCCAATCCTTGCTAGACGCTGCCAGTCAATGGTTGAGATCGCAAGGCATGGTCAAAATTCGAGGACCTATTGATCTTTCCACCCACAACAACTGCCTGTTTCTAGTGGATGGATTCGACTCGCCGCCCATGATCATGATGCCGTATAACCCACCTTACTATCCCCAATTCATGGAGCAAAACGGCTGGCACAAAGCGAAAGATGCCTATGCCTATAATTTTCCACTGGATGAGCCGCTGCCCAAAGAGTTTGAAAAAGCCTATCACTTTGCTTGCAAAGCAGGAGTGAGTTTTCGCCCCATTCATACTAAGGGCAAGGATTTTGAGGCGGACGCGATCAGTCTATATCACCTGTTTAACAAAGCTTTTTCCGCTAACTGGAGTTCCACGCCTCGCACTCAGGAAGAATTTTTGGAAGAGGCAAAGTCATTGCAGGATTTGGTTGATCCCGACGTGTTCCCGGTTGCCGAATATAACGGCGAGATGATTGGCTTTTGGATGGCGCTGCCGGACTACAATATCGCCCTCAAGCATGTCAACGGTAAGCTGAACTGGCTGGGGATTCTTAAATTTCTGTGGTATCGCCGCCAAATTGATCAAGGACGGGTGATTGCGATCTGTTCATTGCCAGAGTATCGCCGGAAAAGAGTGGCATTAGCCCTAATTTACTTGGGCATGATGGGCGGCATCCAGAAAGGTAAACCCTACCAACGGGCTGAACTGTCTTGGGTTTATGAGGATAATTTCCCTTCTCGCAAACTGATCGAAACGTCGGGCGGCAAGATTTGCAAAACCTATCGAATTTACGAGAAAGCACTGTAGAGTCGGCTTTTTTGTGTGACCTCTTTTTGTGTGACCTCAACGCGATCGCATAAGATGTTGTTCTAGTGCCCACCTGATTCATTAAATAAGCATGGTCGCGATCGCAATTTTAGCCGCCGGACGTGGAACCCGCATGAAGTCTGACCTGCCCAAGGTTTTGCATAGTATGGGGGGGCGAGCGCTGGTGGAATGGGTTCTCAATAGCGTGGAAGACGTTCAGCCTGTAAGGCGTTTGATCATTGTCGGATACCGCCATGATCTAGTGGTGGAAAAGTTGACAGGCTTACAGACTGAAAAGGCAAACTTGCCTGCACTGGAATTTGTTGAACAACGAGAGCAACTCGGCACCGGGCACGCGGTTCAACAATTGCTGCCCCATCTGGAAGGGTTTGAAGGCGATTTATTGATTCTGAATGGCGATGTTCCCTTACTTCGTCCTCAAACCCTCAAGTTATTGTTGCAAACCCATCAAGAGAATCGTAACGCTGCGACGATTTTAACGGCTCAACTGCCCGATCCCAAAGGATATGGACGGGTGTTTCGCACGGATCAAAACCTATTGCAGCAGATTGTAGAAGACCGCGATTGCACTCCCATCCAAAGGGAAAATTGTCGGATCAATGCGGGTGTGTATTGCTTCCGGTGGGCTGATCTGGCGAGAGTATTGCCCCAGCTAACGACGAATAATGATCAAAAAGAGTATTACCTGACGGATGCGGTCAACTACATGAAACCGGTGATGGCGGTTGATGTGGAAGATTATCAGGAAATTTTGGGGATTAACGATCGCAAACAGCTTGCCGATGCCTATACCATTCTGCAAAGTCGCATTAAAGATAACTGGATGAAAAAAGGCATTACGCTAATCGATCCCAGCAGCATCACCATTGATGACACGGTTGAGCTAGAACCCGATGTAGTGATTGAACCCCAAACTCACCTACGCGGCAAAACGGCGATCGCAGCAGGTAGCCGGATTGGTCCGGGTAGCCTGATTGAAAATAGCCAAATTGGTCAAAATGTGACGGTGCTATATTCCGTTATCACCGATAGTTCGGTTGCAGATGCGACTCGAATTGGTCCCTATGCTCATTTGCGCGGGCATGTGGAAACCGGAACGCAGTGCCGCATCGGAAATTTTGTGGAGCTAAAGAATACAAAATTGGGCGATCGCACCAACGTCGCGCATTTGTCTTATCTCGGTGACACCACTGCTGGTAATCAAGTCAATATTGGCGCAGGCACGATTACTGCGAACTATGACGGCGTGAAAAAACACCCGACTCACATTGGCGATCGCAGCAAAACCGGGTCTAACAGCGTTCTAGTTGCCCCGGTAACTATCGGCGAAGACGTGAATATTGCAGCGGGTTCCACCATTACCGACGATGTGCCCAACGATTGTCTGGCGATCGCCCGCGCTCGGCAAGTGATCAAACCCGGTTGGCGCTTGAAATCAAACTCTGATCAGAAAAATAGTAGTGATTGATCTACTTGAAACAGCGATCGCGACACTCAATGATTCCTACTCTTGCACTGCAAACGCTGGACGGTGATGACTCCAAGGTTGAGCGGCTTCAATCTCAGCAGCGAGGGAAATGAGTGTCGATTCCTCTGCCGGCCGACCGACTAACTGCACACCGACTGGCAATCCTGCGGCAGTAAATCCCGTAGGCAGAGCAATGGCAGGTTGTCCGCTAGCATTAAACGGAGCGCAGGGCGCAATCCAGTTCACGATATTTTCCAATGTTTTTCCAGGACGCTCCTTTGCCCATTCGCCTATTTGGATCGCAGGATGCATATAAGTCGGCAATATCAACACATCAACCGTGTCAAAAAATTCTACAATTTGGCGGGCGATCGCCTGTAGTTTGCTCACTGCTCTTAAATACTTCCCGGAGGAGCAAAACCGGGCGCGCCAAGCAAACCAGCGCGGCATCTTGCCCAGAAACAGTTCAGGAATACCGACTTCACTCAAAACAGCCTGAAAAACTGTGGTAAATGGCTCAATCAGGTCGCTGACATCCACAAAGTCTTTTGCTTCGACAGAATGCCCTAATTGCTCTAATAGAGTGGCTGTGCTTAATACCGCTTGCCGACAATTTTCATCCGCTTCGCCGACGGGCAAAATCGCGGTGCAGTAAGCAATCCGTAACCGCTTTGGCGGAATTTGTGCTGCTTCAAAAAAAGATGGCTCTGGATTGGGAAGCCAGTAGGGATCTCCTGGAACATAGCCTGCCATCACGTCTAATAGCGCTGCGGCATCCGCCACCGTGCGACCAATTGATCCATTCGTTGCCAATCCATTCAACCGTTCGCCCACAGGGGCATAGGTGATGCGACCACGGGACGGCTTAATCCCCACCAGCCCACAACAGAATGCGGGACCTCGTACGGAACCGCCCCCATCGGAAGCCTGGGCGATCGCACCCAAACCCGCTGCCACTGACGCTGCCGCCCCTCCACTCGATCCACCGGGAGTATGCTCTAAACTCCAAGGATTCCGAGCAGGCGCAAACCCGCGTGGCTCTGTATAAGGCAACATGCCCATTTCTGAGGTGGCAGTTTTGCCCAAAATAATCAAGCCTGCCTGCTTCAGCTTGGTGACTACGCCATCATCTTCAGTCGCAAGTCGATTCTTCAAAATTTTGACCCCATAAGCACAGGGTAAACCCGCCACAGGATTCAGATCTTTAATTGAAATTGGCACCCCGAAGAATGCTGGCAATTCTGCTGCGGGCGTATTTATTAAGAGTTCGGTTTTGGCTTTGGCATCCGCGATCGCCTGCTCTGCCGCCACCATCACATAACTGCCTAACGTGGGATTCAACCGTTCAATTCGCTCTAAATAAACCTCAACTAAATCCAGAGGTGAAATATCCTTGCAGCGGATTAACCGTGCCTGTTCCGTTGCAGTCGTAAAAGCCAAATCGATTGAGTTCATGAATAGGTTCTTCTTTAAAATCATCCAGGCTACACGTTTATACAGTTTATAGGATGGGTTTCACAGAACTGTTTGCCTGTTCTTGGTCAAATAAGCTGCTATCCATGGCATCAGTCAATGCGATCGCATATAAGCCAGATCCGTTGGCGATCAACAAGGCGATCAATTGCCATACCAGGCATATGTCCAACCTAATGTGAACTATTCACAAGTGATAAACGCTGCAAATTGTAAATTTAGCTCTACTCCAAGAATCTAATGAATAGAACTTACGCATTGACAGGAAGAAGGAAGTGTGTGGATTTTAGGATAATCTCGTAGCGCTCAGGAATCAATCGTGAGAGAACCGTCAAAGCCCTCTACTGCCAAATGTACCTGTTCCCTGTACATCTTGTTTTTATTGGCAGAACCCAAATATGTCAGTTGTGTTCGCCTATCTGAAGTGATGGAGGGATTGAGTCACGCCAGTGTAAATCGATTTCTGTTGCGTGAGAATTACACGCCTCGTGACTTGTTTGACGAGGTGAAAGAGCCTCTAAT
>QBMH01000152.1 GCA_003249025.1 Leptolyngbya sp.
TGCCGTTGGCATTTGACCTCCCTGAGGAGGCTAAAACCCGCATTCTACCGTTAGCGATTTAAAATTGTCCGGACTGTTGATTTAAAGAACTCCTAGAGAAATCATTCTTAATTCTGAAACGCCGTCTGAGCCTGGTCTATCTGCCTCGACAACTTTGAACAGTATAGGGAAGTAATTATGCCTAGCGCAGTCTTAGGAAGTGGCCCGATCGGTTTTACAGATACAAATGGTAAACAGCAATCTATCCCCCTTTCACTGCTTTACTTTGACAATGGCTTGGTGAAAGCGGATAAGTGGCCACTTTATCCCGCTAATACGGCAGTTGTGGATGCCCTGTTAAAAAGCCTGGTTGCGGGCGAATTTCTCAAGCCTGCTCCTGCCCCGCCGCCCAAACCTGCGATGGTCTTGAAGGCAGCTATTCCTGGTACAAGAGGCAATACAATTCAGGTGACGTTTAGTAACATTGTGGCAGGCGCAACTCCTCCTACTAGCACTACCTTTGAGGCCGAAATTACCGCCAAAGCGACCTATGCTGCTTTGAGTCTTGACCCAGATTCCCCATCCTTTATCGGAAAAGTCTTAGGCGTTGAAGCACCCGGCACTAGTCCTGGATTAGTGCAAGTCAAGAAACCCGCACCAGCTAAAACAACTCCTACCCCTCTACCTAAAGTCATTACAACGTCTAAACCATTAGCTGGTGGAGGTGCCTCAGCAAAATCTTCACTGTCTGTCGATAGCGACCCTTCAGGGACGGCTTTTACATTGGAGGCATGGAAAGATGGTGTTGAGGGGGATAACATCAAGATAACCATTCCAGATGTCAATTCGGGGACTAAAACCTTTACCTTAGTTGTGGAATGGACACAAGCTAAAATCACCTCTATAACACTGGCTAATTTACCATCGAAGCTTCAGGGAAAAAAGTTTGTGATTGAGGAGGTGCTGAAGCCAGAGGGCGCTGCTGACTTTGGTATTCCTGCGCTTGGAACGATCGTCCTCAACGGTGGAGCCGATGCCACAGGTGCCTTGCCTGCTGGAGCCGTAGCTTTCTCCTCATAAATCTAATCCACAATATTAACCTCGCCCATTTGGAGAACCCTTATCATGCCGGTTAACCCAACCTATCCAGGCATTTACATTGAGGAACTACCGAGTAGTACCCGCACCATTACCGCTGCACCCACATCGATCGCCGTTTTTGTTGGCTACACTCATCCGTTTAAGACTAAAACCTTCAATAAGGCTATCCAAGTTTTTAACTTTACTGAGTATGAGCGCGAATTTGGCGGACTTTATAATAGTGGCTTGATCGAGGCAGACGTTGCTTATGCCGTCAACGATTTTTTCCTGAATGGCGGTTCTGTTGCTTATGTGGTCGGTCTGCGTGCCCAGTATCACAAGAGTGTTGGTCCCGTAGAGCCCATTACTCCCCCTACAACTACAGTTGGTCCAGGGACAACGGGCGTTGTGTTCACTGGACTAGAGCCTACGGATCAAGAGTCCATGCTGGTCACTGTTAAACCTAATTCCACTGGCGATAAAGCTGATGTGATTGTCGCTTATGGGTCACGGGTAGAAACTTATCGGGCAGTGAACCTGATTCCCGATGATAAAGATTTTATTGAGAAACGCCTCGGTACAGGCACAAAGCAGATTTCATCTTTAGTTACTGTGTCATCGGTCTCAGGTGGTTATGGTGCAACATTTACAGCTACAGCGCAAGTTCCCCTGATCAGTTCCCCCCCAGCTAGTTTTACAACGACTTTTAATGAGACTGATTTTCTTGGAGTTTTTCAACAAGATTCATCTCTGGACAAAGTTTCAATTTTCAATCTCTTAGTACTTCCTGGGGTTGTAGACAACAGCATTTGGAGTGCTGCTCTTGCCTTCTGTGAAAGGAAACAGGCATTCTTGATTCTCGATCCACCTGGGCAGGCTGTAGCCGATCGCACCAGTGTTCCGTCTGGTGGGAGCGATGATGACTTTTTAATGGGTAACTTGATGACAAAAACATCTAGCCCTATTCCCAAAAGTACGAATGGAGCGATTTATTTCCCTTATCTAAAATCAACTAATCCACTGACAGGCAATCCGATTGAACTACCCCCTAGCGGTTTTGTAGCTGGGATCTACGCCCGCACTGACCTGAACCGAGGTGTCTGGAAAGCTCCGGCTGGTCTGGAAACCACCCTTTTGAATACTACTGGGGTGGTAGAGTCGGGTCGGATGACCGATCAGCGACAGGGGACTTTAAATCCGATTGGGGTGAATTGTCTACGTTCGTTTCCTGGTGTGGGTACTGTGGTCTATGGAGCTAGAACCCTAGTGGGCAGTGACACCAATACCTCATTCCAGCAATGGAAATATGTGCCAGTCCGGCGGATCGCGCTGTTTATTGAGCAGACCCTGATCCGTAATTTAGGGTGGGTGGTGTTTGAGCCGAATGATGAACCCCTGTGGGCAGCGATTCGGACTAGTATTGAAGGGTTTATGCTGTCGTTGTTTAGTCAGGGGGCGTTTCAGGGTTCCACACCCAGTCAAGCATTTCAGGTGAAATGTGATAAGTCAACCACCACGCAAACTGATATTGATCTGGGCAAGGTGAACATTGTTGTGGCGTTTGCCCCATTGAAACCAGCGGAATTTGTGATTATCAAAATTGCTCAGCTAGCAGGCCAGGTACAGGCATAGGAGAGACGTATGGGTAGACCATTTTCTGTCAATATTTATCGCTATGATCCTTATAAAACGTTTCAGTTTCTGATCTACTTTGGTACCTCCACGACTCCGGTTGCTGCCATGAGTAAAGTCACGAGCCTGAAGCGATCGTCTGACATGATCGAGTACAAAGAAGCGGGCAACATGATTATCCGCAAGGGACTGGGACGGACTAAATATGAACCGATTACTTTAGAAAGAGGGTTGACACATGACAGTGACTTTGAGGACTGGGCAAATGCTGCTCAAGTTCTCGACACAGGGGCAGCAATACAGAATCTGAAAGATTTGCGGAAAGATATCGCGATCGTCTTATTAAACGAGCAGGGACAGCCCGTCTACCGTTATAAGCTTTATCGGTGTTGGGTTTCGGAATATCAGGCATTACCGGATCTCGATGCAGGGGCGAATGCGATCGCTATTGAGCATATCAAACTAGAACACGAAGGCTGGGAACGGGATAGAAGTGTGACGGAACCAACTCAATAAGCAGATCTCGAATGGTGTTTGTGTACAATGACTGAACAAATTCTGCATCTTCCAGTTAGTGGTTTGGATGTGCGCCTGCGATCGCTCGGGGGCATGGAAGATTTATTGCTTTCAGAAGCAACCACACTGGATACTCAGCTAGCAATTACCTTGCTGTCTGGCTTAGTGCAGGCTGTAGATGGTTCAGAAATTGAGCTAGAACACCTCACGATCACTGATCTAGATACATTGTTGCTTCTAACCCGGAAAATACTGTTTAGCGATTGGATTCGAGCAGATGCGACTTGTCCAGCACACCACTGTGGTTCACGGATTGAAGTGGCTTTTCAGATTGAAAATTATTTGACCCATGAGCAGCCTCGAAAAGTTCGAGGAGTTGAACCCGCAGATGAGATCGGTTGGTTTCGGTTTCAAAATCTACCTGTTTCGTTTCGGCTGCCGACTGGGGCCGATCAGATCGCGATCGCCTATCATCCCCAGCCAGAACAGTCCCTGATTGAACGCTGTGTCTGTCCGGCTGATTTGCCAACCAAGCAACGCAAACGGGTAGAAAGAGCCATGGCTGCGATGGCACCCAGTTTGGTGCAGCTCTTGCAAGGGCAATGTGCTGAATGCGGTGCAGTCGTCGAAATTTTGTTTGATCCGCAACAGTTTGTCCTGCGAGAACTCCAGAATCAGGCACGGTTTGTTTATGAAGATATTCATCTATTGGCGATGTATTACCAGTGGTCAGAGGCTGAAATTCTAGTCTTACCGCGTGTGAGGCGAATGTATTACGCCGAGCGAATTCGCCAAACTCAAAAATCTGCCTGAAATCAATTTGGAGATGCCCCAATGTCCTATTTCAAGCAAATTGCCAGTCGTGCCCGTCCGACCAGCCCAGGAAGATCGCAAAGTTTACCCCTGCTAAATCCAACCCAGGCGCTATTTCGTCCGGTAGCTTTGGTTGAACCGTTGGAATTACCAGATGAACGGTTGGGATCGGATGAATCTGAGAGGGTGGGATATGCCCCGGCATCGACCATATCTTCGGCAACTCAATCAATTTCATCGTCTGTTACGGCTACCTCAGCGCCTGATTCAAGCGATGTGCCTTCTCCAGCACAACTGCCCTCACTACAAAGACCAGCAGCATCGAGCCACGCACCAGATTTGCAACGTGATTCACCACCGCATTTAGTGCCCATAAAACCCACTGAGTATTCAGGATCAGATCGGCAGCCTGCTGGGAGAACGCCAATCTCGCTGGGGCATCAAGCCAGCGCTAACTCAGTTTCCGCATCAAACTTGACTACAGAAATTGCTCAACCCTTGCGAACAACCCTGGAGCCAAAGCATTCAACCCAAAGTTTGCCAACGGAGAGGATGGCGGAATCTCCATCTCAATTGCCACCACCATCCTTTCCTGGAACATCAAAACCTGATAAACCGCAACGTTCCACCATCCACATTGGTGCTATTGATATTCAAATCACACCACCACCTGTTACGCCTCAGCCCCTGACAACTCGTCCGGTAGCCACCTCCCCAACAGGTTCGCTGTCTCGTGGGTTTACGTCCGGTTTTGGCTTACGGCAGGGGTAATACACTATGACACTAGGACTCCTGGGATTACTCGATCTTTCGATTGTCACCGATCGGCTCGTTAAGCTGTTAGACGACTATCAGCGTTTACCGCTGTTTCCGACTCCGCCATTTACTCTTTTTACGCCCTCTGGCGACCCTCCAGATAAGGTCCCTAAAGAAGACGGTAGTTACCTCAGTATTTATTTATTCCATATCGAGTCCGACAAATTTCAGAAGAACAGTCTGGTCAGTGGTGCAAGAGATGCAAAAATCCCCTCTCAACCATTGAGTTTGAACTTGTATTATCTGCTCAGTGCGTTTTCTAACAATAAAAATGGCTATGGCTATAGAGAAGAACAACAGGCAATGAGCATTGCCCTGCGTTGTTTTCATGAAAATCCCATTATCCGCGCCAATGTGATTTTGGAGGGGCAATCCGTTAAGGAAGAGTTTTGCCTGACGATGGAAATGGAAACTGCCGATAGCCTGGGGCGGCTCTGGCAGGCAACGACCACTGCGATGCGGCTAGCAACCGTCTACAAAGTCAGTGTGGTGTTTATCACACCGCCTGCACCGACCGTTTCCCCTGCGCCCGTGTGGGTGTTTCGGATTGTGCCGGAAGTGCTGCCCTTCACCCTGCCGGGACAACTGCTCAGTACCTCTGCCAATCTCAGCTATCGTGCCCCTGATGATAAAACCTACAATCTCTCACCTTCGCCCGCTTTAGTGGCAGCGGGGCAGCAGTTTTTTCTGTACGGTACAGGCTTAACCGGAGCAGGAGCCAGCAATCTTTACCTGCTCTCAGCCGATGGGACGGAAACAGATGTAACAACCAGTTGGGTTCAGCTTCGAGAGTCTACCCGCTTAGAGTTGCGAATACCATCCGCCAGTCCACCTGCGCCGGGAATTTATCAGTTGCAGGTCGGGAATAATGTGGTGCTTACAAATTCCAGTGCCACTCGGTCTAATCCGACGCCTTTTAGTATTGCTGCCAGGGTCGATCCTCCTCCGGTAGGTGTAAGTGCGATCGTGAATGGGACGGTGGACACGGCACTTGAGATTACTGGGCAGGGATTTGTATCCGGTAAAACTGAGGTACTATTGGGCAGCATCAGACTAACTCCTGTAAACAACAGCCCAGCGGCAGGGCAGTTTCAGGTCGTGAACTCGACGACGCTCCAATTGCAACTTCCAGCCGACATTCCCTCGGAACGCTATCAGGTGCGGGTGCGGGTCAATCAGGTGGAATCTGTCCTAGCCAAGTGGGTGGTGGTGGTGCCATGATAAAAATTCAAGAGAACCATCCTCTCCAAACGGTTCAATCGGCTATCCTGCGGCGGGTGCGGCTGTATGCTCAGCGCCGATTGCTCTGGTCGCGCCACCTCTGGGCACAACTACAGATAGGAATGCCAGGGGAGATGGTGATTTCGGATGTTGAGGTAGAGCATCTGCTGCAAGATCCCCAGGTAACCCAAGCGGCAGAGCTTGCCTTTTATCAACAAGATGCGGCATCGCTGCAACTCAGTGAACAGATTCAGGCTATAAATCAGCAGGTTGCTCAAGACCCCCGATGGCAGCGACTGCAACAGATGTTTGGACTATCGGAGCCAGAACGAGATTTGTTGGCATTGGCGATCGCCGTTGCTGTTGATCCATCGTTGCGCCGGGTGTATGGCTACCTTCAGGATGATGCCACCGCTGGGTATGCGACGCTCCACTTGGCGGCAAGCTTATTTCAATGGTCGAGTTGGCAAAGTTTTACGCCTCAATCAGCCCTGGTGCGTTGGCAACTGGACTATCCAATACCAGAGAGCCGCACGCCTTGGGCGAACACAACGGCTTGGGTGGCTGATCCGGCGATCGTAACCTGGCTGCTTCAGGGGACTGGGTTAGATCCAGCGTTAGGTCATGCGGTTGACCTGATTATGCCCTCGGTTAATACCAGCGATCGCTGTCTCTACCCAGAGCAACTGGCTGAAATGCAAACGTTTGTGCGGACAATGCTGGATCAGCAGCGGGGAGTGCGCCGTGCACCAGTTTCTCTGGAGCTGGTGGGGGCTGAGGGAACCGGCAAGCGGACTCTGGCGATTCAGTTATGTGCTGCCCTAAAAATTCCGTTATTGACCCTGAATGCAGGGCTGCTACTGGGGAGTGAAAGTTCCCCCGTTTTGCTGGCAGAACGGGTCATGCGGGTTGTGCGGCAGGCAAAGTTGAGTGGAGCAGCCCTCTATTGGTACGCCCTGGAAGCTATTCCTGCCAAGCTCTGGCAGACCCAAACAACATCAGCGCCCTTGACCCTGTTTAGCACTATCACCCCCACCATTCCGCAGCGCCAGGGCATTGTTCACCAGGTGGTTGCGTTGCCCCCGTTGACTCCAGCAGCCCGTATTGCCTGCTGGGCACAGTTGTCTAACCACCAACCTGTACCTGCATCGATTGAACAATGGCAGCTTACCCCCGCCGAGATTGCCCATGCTGCCCGCGTTGCCTTTGCTGGAGCTGAGACGGTGGAAGCAGTGTGTCGGCAGATGGTGTATCAGGCTCCGGGGGAGTTGTTTATGTCTTTGCCTTGCCCCTATGGCTGGGAGGACATTGTGCTAGCTGAGAATGTGCGGCAGCATCTGGAGGAACTGGAGCAACAGGCGCGTTGGCGGCAGGCGGTGTATCAGGAGTGGGGGTTTGAGCGGTTGTCTCCGTTGGGGCAGGGGATGACGGCGATGTTTGCGGGGCCTAGTGGGACGGGCAAAACGATGGCGGCGCAGGTGCTGGCGCGATCGCTCAACATGGAACTCTACCGCATTGACCTGGCCGGGGTGGTGAATAAGTACATTGGCGAGACGGAAAAACGGTTGAAGCAGGTGTTTGATGCCTGTGAGCGGGCCAATGTGCTGCTGTTTTTTGATGAGGCGGATGCGTTGTTTGGGCAGCGGAGTCAGGTGAAGGATGCCCACGATCGCTATGCCAATATCCAGATTGATTACTTGCTGCAACGGATGGAGCAGTTCAATGGAATTGCCATCCTTGCCACCAATCGGAAGGGCGATCTGGATAAGGCGTTTTTGCGGCGAATCCGATTCATTGTTGATTTTATGCAACCGGGCCCAACGGAGCGGTTAACGCTGTGGAAGTTGGCGTTGCCGGAGCGGACTCCGACGGGAGAGGCGTTATTGGATGAGATGAACTGGCAGTTTTTAGCGGAGAAGTTGAGTATGACGGGAGCCAACATCAAATCGGCAGCGTTGTCGGCAGCGTTTCTAGCGCGGGCGGCGGGGACACAGATTACGATGCAGCATGTTTTGCACGCGGCACAGCGGGAGATGACAAAACATGGGGTGGTTCTCCGCCTAGAGGATTGGCAGGAGTTGGGGAACGGTCAGCGATCGGTCTTAAACTAGGGGTAACGAACCGCAACGATGGAGTGACTTCTAAATGGCAAACAAAATCTTGCAAGAAGGACAATCCTATACCTTTCGCTCCTATTTTGAGATGCCCTATGAAGCGGATGAGATTCTGGCGGAATTTGGCTATGAATTGCGGCGATCGCGCCTATCGCTACCTACTGTGACGATTGTTTTGGAGCGATTATCCGAATTAAAGCAACGCTTGGAAGAAACACTGGTGTTAATTAGCCTCAGTAATGAAGCGGCTCGTCGGGAAGCATTGGTGTTTCCAGTGCTATTGGAGGTGGCTCGATTTTGTCAGTGTCAAATTCGGATCGAATATCCACTAACCGTTAATGATTGGCTCAAAGGAAATTTGGATTATCTCCTGCGTCGCAACGGAGATTTGTTAGTTATTGAGGCGAAAAATGCGGATCTGGCACGAGGATTTACTCAACTGGCTGTGGAGTTAATTGCTCTGGCTCAAGCAGAGTCCAAGACGCTTCTCTATGGTGCTGTGACGATTGGCGATACCTGGCGATTTGGTTGCCTGGATAGCCAGAGTCATCAAATTACTCAAGACCTTACTCTATACCGGGTTCCTGATGACCTAGAACAACTTACGCAAATATTGATTGGTCTCATCCAACCTCCTTTGTCTGAATCTATTACTGACTTACCCTAAGTGCAAAGCCATGCTACAAGCCCCAACCAACGATCGCAAAACCAAAGCGGATGCCAGTGCCAAAACTGCTGAACGGTTGCCAGAGCAGGAACAGTCTTTGCAGTTACTGGGTGGCCTGGGGCAAGCTCGTCAATCTCAGCCGCTACAACAACGAAATAATTTAGCTGGATTGCAAAAAGCCTATGGGAATCAGGCGGTGTTGAGGATGAAGGGGCGATCGCCCGTAGCAAATTCCGTGCAAGGAGGCGTGTTGCAGCGGAAATGTGCTTGTGGAAATGTGTCGGGGGCAGCGGGGACTTGTGCGGAATGTCAGGGAAAGCAAGCGCTATCTCTACAAACTAAATTGAGAATTAATGAACCGGGCGATCGCTATGAACAAGAAGCCGATCGCGTTGCCGAACAGGTGATGCGAATGCCGGATCGACCCTCTAACAACCACGGACTTTCATTTTCTTCTGTCGATGCTTCCATAGCACAACGGAAATGCACGGCCTGTGAAGAAGAAAAGCTGCAACGCAAAGATAGCGGAAGCACGGCTGAGACCCCAGCTACTGTGCCTCCAGTCGTTCATGAAGTATTGAGATCGCCTGGTCAACCGCTTGACCCAGCAACCCGCGCCTTTATGGAACCGCGTTTTGGTCATGACTTTTCGCGGGTGCGAGTGCATTCTGGGGGAGCTGCTGAGCAATCGGCGAGAGAGGTAAATGCTAGTGCCTACACGGTGGGTCACAACATGGTGTTCGGTGCGGGTCGGTTTGCGCCGGGAACGCACGAGGGACGGCGTTTGATTGCCCACGAGCTGACGCATGTCGTGCAGCAGGAGGGATCGGCGGCTCCTGTACTCCGACGGGACGACACGCCGCCGCTGATGAAGCCGGCGCCAGGTACGGTTCCAGCCGACACGCTAAGCCTCATCCAGGTTCGCTGGTCGAAGCTGAAGGGTGCCGTCGCCAAGTTCCCCCTACTCAAGGAGTGGATCGGCAAAGGCGACGCGGTAATCGCGCTGATGCTCAACCATGACATCGGCTATAGCCGGGCGATCGGGGCAGGCGACGCCCAACTTGCAGCTTTCTACAAGCTCCTCCTTCAGGGCGAGCTCGTCGCATACGAGTATGCCTCCTGGCATGCCTATGTGTACCGCAACTGGCTACGATTGCAGGCGCCCTTCGACAGCCTCGTGCGGTCGTTCGATGCGGACAAGCGGCACTTCGCAGGCAAACAAGACGCTGAAGATAAGGTGCGAGTAATCAAGAAGCTGATTGATTCCGTCGGCAACCTGTCGGCGAGGACATTGCGCGGTCTAGTCGTTGATCACCCGTACACCTTTCGCTCGGGAGTGATTATAACGGTCACAAGCGCTGCGGATAAGAAGAATCGAGCAGCGCTGGAACAGGTAAACAGGAACCTCAGGGAAATTGACCTAGCAGTTGCCTTCATGATCGAAGACATCAATAAGTTTTTGTGGAGCGCAACGAAAGAAGGGTTCTGGCAGGCCGTCGAGGCCATCAAGGAGTATTACGAGGTCCGTCGGGGGATACTTGACGACGGTGGGGGGCCAGACGTCGACGACAAGTCGAACCAGCCGAGCAGCCAAAGCCAGACCGGAAGTGGGGCTGGAACCGGGAGCGGCAGCGGGACTGGAACCGGGAGCGGCAGCGGGACTGGAACCGGGAGCGGCAGCGGGACCGCAGTTACCACCATGCCGAACTGCGGCAAGAGACCCACGGACACGCCCAAAAAGACAATAGTGCCGGAAAAGGGCTTTTATAAAGGCAAAAAGATTACATACCAGGATAAACGCCGCAAACACACCAAGGTCGCTGACTGTAAGGTAAGCCAGTTAGTGGCCGCCAAAGGAATCCATCCTGATCAATTGGAGGGTGAATTAAAAGCGTTTGTGAAGGCATGTAATGACAAGGACAGAGCCTACGGAAGCCAGCTCGGCAAGGAAGGCTACAGCAATTACGAGGCGCTCATGAAGGTATGGCTTGAAGCACTTCCCGAAGTAAAAGATCCGGACATGAGGATTCCCGCTACTGATGGTGACCTTGGTTTAAGAATAGGAAATACAGGTTGCAACGTAACTAAAAAATACCAAGTGCATACTGACCCGCCAGATGATCCCGAATCACAATTTCATCTCTTCCCGGCTGTTTGAGTCATTGGCTCCACTTTGATTTACGAACTCCACGCTTTGACTTCTAATGCAAAGAGCATATAATGCGATCACCAATCTTGTTAGGTTGGGTCGCGCAACCCAAGACCCGACATTGGAACCCTCCTGGTTGTTGGGTTAGAACAGGGTGGGGCGATCGTGGAAGGAAAACGGCGATCGCGCTTGGGGAGAAGAGAGGGGCGATCGCAGGAAAGAAGAGGGGCGATCGTGGGTGTATTTTTGAGGAAAAGAGCGATCGTCACGAGAAGGGGGCGATCGCGATTGGGGGAGAGGAGAGGGGCGATCCAGGGTGGGTTGTTTGAGAAAGGGCGATTGTAATGGGGAAGAGAGGGGCGATCGTGGGTGTATTTTTGAGGAAAAGAGCGATCGTCAAGAGAAGGGGGCGATCGCTGTTTTGAAAGCAACCTGATAGCATAGATACAACCATAGAAATGGCTAGCAAGACCCATGCCAGAATACCAGATTACCCTGCCTGAGACGGTTTACCATACTCTGCTAACCGTAGCTCAACAACAAGGCATGACTCCCGCCAACTGGATTGCGGTTCAGCTTCCCTCCTATTTCCCGCAAGCGCAGCCCTTACGCGATCGCCTCGCCGATCTTATCGGTGCCATTGACAGTCAAGCAGAACCTCATCACCCGTTTCAGAAAACGCCGTTTGGAGAAAGTATTGCTGCAAAGCTGGCTCAACAAGGGCTGCGACGACCATCATCCTAGACGACCATGATCCTAATTGATACAGGTCCTTTGATTGCCCTCATTGACAAGGGTCAAGGAGAGGTTCACACTCGGTGCGTCGCAGCTTACGAGCAGTTGACTGGTTCACTTCTAACAACATGGCCTTGCTTCACTGAAGCCATGTACTTCTTATCAGAGCTACGAGGTTGGTCAGGACAAGCTATCCTATGGCAATTTTTGGACAGAAAAGCCCTACATCTTCATTATGCTAATGAAGCAGAGTGCCAACGAATCAAGGTTTTGATGGAGAAGTATCAGGATATCCCAATGGATCTGGCTGATGCCTCCCTTGTTGCCGCAGCCGAAAGCCACAATCTCAGGCGTATATTCACGCTTGACAGCGACTTTTACGTCTACCGACTTCATGACAAAGACGCTTTTGAAGTATTTCCATAAGCACCTCTAACCGATGCGATTGACCTACCAGCATGATTGTAATGGGGAAGAGAGGAGCGATCGCACTTGGGGAGAAGAGAGGGGCGATCGCACTTGGGG
>QBMH01000153.1 GCA_003249025.1 Leptolyngbya sp.
CAATGTGGCTCACCAGTCCCAAACCTTCCAGGGCAGCGACCAGACGCGGAATGGCGAACGGGTCACGCCGGGGATGGTAGAGACTGCCGCTGTCAATATCGAACAGCAGGTAATTGGTTTTAGGTCCAAAGCGCACCCCGTAGAGATAGCTGCCTTGCAGGATCAAGCGATCTGAGAGCGGGTGACGACTCTCGGTCTGCCAAGCTGGTTTAGCGGTGGGCTGGGGATGCTCGGCCCAGATGTAGTCATGGCGATGGGGAAACAGCGAGAGGAAGGTATCTTCCCATTCCTGAATGGACTGAAATGGATGAGAAGAGCGAGAGAGGGCTAGCGGCATGGGCTGCCCTCCCCGTAGAACGAAAAACTGAGCTTGGGGCACTGATTTAATGTGCTGCACCAAAAATTTTCACAAAAAAGCATTGCTTTTTGGTCCCTAAGTGATGGTTTTAGGGTTGGAGAATATGAAAATAGCTTTCTGCTCAAGTCTGCCTGTAATTGGAAATCACTAAGGTCCAATCAAAAAGCATGGCTGATCTGTTGGTGGCAACACATCAAATAGAAAAACTCTGAGTGATTAAAACTTTTCATTTCTCCACCCGAATTTGCGGTGAGAACCATCTAGTTAAATTTGACGGCTCTCACTTGTCTGGAGGGGAGTAAAGACAGATAAAAAAGCAACAAAACATTGCACCGTCTGAAGCTTAGGTGCTATATTTGGTGAGACATAATGTAATCACCAAATAGAGAGAGTCATCCCCTCACTGAGATGCCCGGTCAGGCATTTTTCAGTCAGAGACTTACTCCATTCCGCAATCAAGTATTGCTCTAAAGCTCCTCTCGTTGTTCGGCGGTGGGGAGCATTAGCATTTAATGATAAAAAAACATAGCTGACCTCCATTGGGTAGATTGAATTGAGCTGTCAAACTCCTAAAGCTGTTCGGTCAATGTTGAATGCGTTATCTCTATTGATAGACAACTAAAGCCGATTAACCGCACATTGCGATAAACGGCTCGATCGGTTTGACGAAACTGATCAATTAAAAAAATAAAATCAGCCCTTTATATCGGTTTCTAGCTCGCTTTTTGTACCTCCTTTTCTGCCAACGCTTTGCGAGCTAGGTATGCCAGAAGGTTCGGAACAGTACGCTCTTCCGTTTTCGCCCAATCTTCTAGCTTTGCGTGCATTTCTGAATCCAGGGTGACGTTGATTCTTTTAATTGATGACATTGCAACCTCATCATTGCTTCAGTAAGCATACACGCAATCACACAAATCAGCACAATATTACTTGCTTTTTTTGTTGTTAAGAGGATGGACTGACTGACAATTTCTTCTTGGCAAGTCCCTAGTAATTTATGTTGCTAGGTCACGGTGATTACCTCATTTGCCTTGTTTAAGCCTTTCCTGAACTAGTTTCCCAAAATCTTCATTCTCTACTGACTCTTCAATCCATCGCTCTATGACCTCAGTCATGGAAATCCCCTGAAGTTGGCACCAGAGCTTAAACCGCTCCTTTAGGTCACTAGGAACGAAAACTCGGATAATATCCTGTCCTTCTCGTTTTTCTGGCATCAACACAGAAACCATACAGATGCCCTCTATATAACCATATAGACCTTTAACACGATAGAGTCACTGTACCCTTGACAGTCTTTGTAGGGTACAAATATAGTTGTCTGTATGGAAGGTGTAAAGGGAAACGATTATTGCTGATTTGAGGCGCAAGCCTTCTGCTCTGCAAGACTTCCAGATGGGGTTAAGTTAAACTCAGCCCCGATTACTCCGAAATATAGTGCATCTATCGCTCTCGATTCTAAATAACCCATGCCAGATCCCCTTCTGCTTCCCGCCATCGCCCTACCACCGCCGCCCCCGCTTTACCTACCACAGCCCAAATTTCAGATCGGGCAATGGGTGTACTGGAAAGCGCTCAAAAACCCAGACTTTGGGCATATCGTCGGTCTGGTTTGGGCAGCAGAAGGCAGCACCCAAGCGATCGGGTATCACTATTCAGTGCTGCTCGATAGGGCTTCGTCTTCAAGTGCCTTCATCGAACTTGACTGGGCATTTGAGGGTGACTTAGCCGTCATGCCCGTCGGCAACCTCTTGTAGTCACTCAATCATTCCAATACTCCAGGTTTAGATTTTTATGGCACGCCCCCCTTCTGATAAGCATTGGCAACTCTTTGAGCATCTGTACCTGCGGTGTCCACCTCCGCTTCATCCGGCTCAATTCCTGGAAACTTGGGAAGTGTCCTACTCGGAGTTAGCGAAACTGAGTGGTGTTTCACGCAGCACGATCGAGCATTGGATGAGCCGTTCAGCTTCGCATCGTGAGCCTGCGGTGATGCAACAGCGTCGATTAGCCGCGATCGACCGTCTGTTTCGGCATGTCGATCAAGTTCCCCCAGAACTCATCCGGCTGTGGTGCGACTCAGAGCATCCGTCCTGTAAATGATCAGAGAAGTAGTCAAAATTCCAGTCTACATTTCACCGTTCTAAAATGCCTCCGAATCCGCTTGACCCAGTCTGGTTGGTGGTAGTGCCCCAGCCAGATTTCACCGAACCACAGTTTCACTTTGGTGAGCGAGTGCAATGGACAGGTGAAAATGACCAAAGTGTCTGGCAGCGCCAAACGGGCTGCATCATCGGCATGACTTTCATCCGTTCCCACGGTTGGGAATACCATATTCAACCCGATTTAGATCCAGTCGCCTCCAACCCCTCTACCCCTGCAACCCTCGTCAGCCTCCCACTTCATGACCTGACTCGGATCGAAGCAGCAACCTCCATCCAGTTCTATCTACAGCCTCCTTCTGCCTGGTTGCCAACTGCTCAAGCCGCGCAGCTACTTGGACTATCACCCGAACAACTGCGTCGGCTCCGACGTAAAGGACTATTCAAGGTCGGACATCACTGTCGAGACACCTCCTTTCCCAACTCAGGGCTGTCTCGTTGGCAGTGGCATGTGGTGCGTTGTGGTCAGGCTTTAGCGGTGCCACCTGAGAAACGCGGCATTCCCTGCCCATAGTGCCTGACCGCTTCCAAGTAGCCCCCTCGCTACAAATGGCTAGGTAAGGGGTAGGGGTTACAGAGGGATCAACCGGACGACACGCAGCAACGCGCAGCATCTGCTGTTGAAACCTGGACAATCTTTGCTCCCCTGTTAAAGCGTTGCCTGCTGTCTGATCGGCAAGGGATGGGAGAGAAGGGGCAGGAAAATTAACATGACCCCAGCGCAAAAGTTTGCTTGCCATATAGTGTGGACAAACCGGAGTAGACTGGGCTGCGCCTATATTTGAGCTATCTATTCTAAACGTCTTGGTCAGCATATCGAGGATGGTAGTAAAAAGTTGTGGACACCAGCAGTAAATTGTTCGCTGTCAGCGACCGCTCCGGACTGCCAAGCCCCACGAAATAGTCTCGGGCTTGACAAAGTTTCCCTCATAGAAGCGGATGTAAGCTTTGAGACGTTTGTCTAGCCTTTTCCGGCTTGAGGCCACCTCTAAGGCACAGGTTTTCTCGGTTCTGGAACCGAGAAAGCCTGTATTTGAAGCAATGCCCTGCGGTTTAAGCCGCTGCTGACTGATCACTTTCAGGTGGCTTTAACTCCCCTAGAAGCGGTGGTTGTGGTCGATTGGGATTTTTAAGTGCCCGCTCAAAGGCCGCCTGCTCAAACGCTTGAGAGATCCATGCTTGGTAGATTCTGTTATGGATCTGCACCGAATGGCCCATCCAGCGAGCGGCCAAAGACGTATCAATAAAACCAATGCAGCCAACAGCATAGCTATGCCGTAGATTGTAGGCTGGGAAAGGGATGTGATAGCGCCGAAAAGCCTGTCCAACTCTCTGCCCCAAAGCCGAATTGGTTTTACCGGTGACATTGGGTAATTGCTTGTGTCGCAAGCCCAACTGCTCAACCCACTCTGGGTAAAGGGGATAGACCTCTCGATAGCCAGTCTTGGTCTCGTCCAGAACCTTAAGGACCCAGCCACCCCGCTCTAGCTCCTGAGTATCCAAATGGAACGCCTCATGTGGTCTTAAGCCGTAGGTCGCGAGCATACCATAAACCCATTGCCAGCCTCGGTGCGGTATTTTAGACCAGCATTCAAGAATCACTTGGGCAGACGGTAAGTCTCGAGGGGCTGTTTTGCAGGAGGAATAGGTGCCTTTAAGCTTTTCATTAATAAAGCTGACATCGATGCCAGCAAACAGGCCAAAGCGCTTAAACGCAATGCAGATTTTGGCACGCTGACAGCTATTGGGTTGAGTGGCTTTGATGGTACGTTCTAAGGCTTCTCGGGTTAACACCTGAGTTTGAGGCAGGCGCTTTAGATAGGCAAGATAATGCGTTTTGAAAGACTCTTCAGTGGTGGGATTGCGCTCCGTTTCCTCGAAGTAATGCAACTCAAAGGCCTTGCACCAAGCCGCCGCCGTTTGCTTGTCCGGTTTCTTGTCGCCTCGCCCGTAATCTTCCCAGTGAAACTCCTTCAGGAGCACTGCGGCTCCAATTTTTTTCGCGATCGCCTCCGCCTGGTTGAGCGCAAGAAAATTGGCCTTCATGCCAAGCTTTAGGTGTTGTTGATGTGGCAAAGATTTGTCAGAATCTGGTGGAGGGGGCAAGGTCGCCCTGGCATACAAGGAACTACCCTTCCGTGTAAGCGAGACTGGTAGTTGTGCCCCTTTAAGCCTAAAGTTAACGAGCTTGAGCTTTTGATCAAAGTCAGAAAAGTCGTGTTTTGCCATAGTCAGAAAGGTAGAGAAACGATATTTACTGATAACTTACTCCAACACCGTCATATAAATCTACCCTAAGGTTTTCTTTAGGGAAAGTGTTTTTATGATTACGTTTTGTAAACCGCATGCCACAGCCTCAACCGCCCCGTTCTTTGCTCGATGCTTTGCTTGCTTACGAAGCGCATGTACAATCCACCATGCCGCTGAGGCAGGCGACAGCGGCATGGGCGCAAGTGCGGACAGCGCTCTGGCGTTATACGTTGCCTGGGTGGGGTCTGCCCTCACCACAGGGACAGCGTCTGTCTCCAGCAGAGTATGAGGAGGGATTACAGTTGCTGCAACAGTTGCCCTTTGAGCGATTGCAGGAGGCACCAGGGGTGCAAGAGCGGTTGTTTGAACAACTGGCTGTAGCTGGAAACAGTCGGCGCACTTACCGTTGGGCTTTGCAGCGTTTGATGACCTGGTGCCAACAGCAGGGTTGGCTAGAGACAGCGTTAGGGGCGGAGCCATCGTCTCGAGTACGACAGCACCGACGCTCGGCGAATGATGTTCGTCTGACGACCCGTCGGGCAAGACAGCCGTACCGCCTGGTTGAGGCTGAACAGTCAGATGCACTTCGGCAAGAGTTAGAACTGTTTGTCCAGTTTCTGACGGGAGCAGGAGCAGAGGAGCGAGACTCGATGGGAGTGAGCGCCGCCACGGCACAGCAATATTTGCATCAGGTGGAGCGGTTTTTGGGCTGGCTTCACAGTGAGGGAGGAGTGCCTTTACAGGAGTTGAGCTTGTGGCAGTTGGTGGTGGGTAGTGCTAGTTCACTGGGGAGAGAACAGCCAATTTTGCCACCTGAAACAGAAACCGAGCGAGTCGTTGCCTTGGTGCAGGCTCACTTAGAGTGGTTGAGAACACCCCAAGAGGAGCACTTAGACGGGTGCAGTGAAGCGATTCAAAGCCCTCACACAGCCCTCAAAGTGATCAATACCTGGCTTGCAGTGGTTCGGTTTGTCTATCGTCAAGACAGCGTCGCTGGAGAGCAGGAAGCAGAACCCGCTCAAGTTGCCATTGCGGCTCTGCAAAAGTTACGCAAGGCGGTACAGGCTGAACTGAAGAACCATCAATCGGTCAGCGATGAGTGGAAGAAGCGACTGGAGTGGCCTGAATTTTTGGGCCTGGTGGAGATGCTGAGAGGGGAGTGTATCCCTCAATTACACCAGAGTACGCAATCAAAGCAAGGCGGGTTAACACTAGCGCCACCACGCTCATTGACGGCGATCGCTCAAAGTTATCAACAGTTTTTGTTGGCCGCTTTACTGGCTTATATCCCACCACAGCGCTCAAACGTCCTGCGGCAACTGACGTTTTCACCACTGCCGTTGCCTCACCGTTCAGCGTTGTATGCTCCAGCACTGGACGGTGAGGCAAGTGTCCTTTACCGGGACCAAGATCGCTGGTGGATCAAGCTGGTGAATCAAAATCTCAAAGGTCAGCGAGTGCCTGACTTAGTCTTTGTACCCAACTTGAGCTATACCGATGGGCGCTGTTTTTATCAGTACCTGGAGGAGTGGCTCCTGCATTATGTCTATCAAGATGGGCGAGGCAAAACTGTAGCCGTGCCAGGGCTGCGTAGTTGTTTCAATCCACACCATCAGCGGCTGTTCACTTTGAAAAAGGGGGAACCCTATCAAAATGCTATGTCCTTTAGCAGTTTACTGCGTTTTCCTGCTTATCGCTTCATCGGGAAAGCGCTTGATTTCCGTACCGTGCGGGGGAGCTACATAGCGTATTTAAAGCACAAGGAGTATTCAAATTTTACAGCAGCAAACCCCGTCCAAGATTCCGAAGGCAAAGTGCTCAGCAGGGCGTTTGCTGCACTCAATATAGAGGAGAAGGAGTACGACCCTGCGGGCTGGTCCAAGGCGGCAGAGATCGCGCAAGCCTTTCTGAATCAGCTAGTTTAAGACTGAAGGAGTGACCGCCTCAACGGGAACTTAGACCAATCGAATTTTCCCTTTTTTTTCCCTCTTTTCGCGGGTATCTTTGATGCTATTGGCACCGATTTGACCAATATTTCAGAGGCAAGCTAAACCTTGTAAAGTTCGTTCGATAATGCTTTCAGCACATTTAAGCCGCTTTAAGGCTAATGCGCCTACTGCATGAAGCGCCTCATGGCATCACCGCCATCAAACGAGATGGCATCGCTTGCCTGAATCTGGATATTGCCAGCCTTGCCTCGCGATCGAACATCCGTGATGATTCGCGCTTGTTCGGAGACCGAGAGTGAACCTGTGGTAATGGTGACATCTCCTCCATCTCCCACTGATCCTTCTGTTGCTGTAGTAAACACCCCACTGCGGTTATCGGTAATCACAGAGGCTGTACCACGAATCTGTACAAAGTCACGCGCCTGAATGGTGACACTACCCGCATTTCCCTGTCCATCCGTGGCAGTGTTCACAGCACCGCCATTGGTTAAGGACAGCGAGCCAGTGGTAATTGTCACATTTCCGCCTTGACCAACTCCACTTGGGTCCACTCGTGAGAAGATAGTGCTTGCGTTTCCATCATCTAAAGACTCACCATCTACAGAAACTCGATCACGAGCATGAATGGTAATATTGCCTGCATTTCCCTGTCCAGATGTGCTGAAAATCAGTTGAGATCCCTCTTTAAGCGCAAACGATCCCGTAGTAATGCTAATCCCGCCATTGCTACCGATGCCAGTTGGTTGCACGGTACCGAGTACAGAACTGTTGCCAGTGAAAGAGACGGTATCGCGAGCATTAATTGTCACCCTGCCTACGTTTCCTTGTCCACTCACAGCAGCAATCAGCCGAGAGTTTCCTGTGAGAAAAAGTGACCCTGTGGTGATAGTCATGTCACCGACATTACCCTGACCTCCAGGAAGCACTTCGATGCGGATTGTTGCGCCATCTATCAGCTTGATTGTTTCTGTCGCATCGATCTGAATGCCCCCCGCTTGAGCACCAACAAAACCTAACCCTGCATCAATGCCTACCCGAAGTCTACTTCCGTTGTTGAGCAACAAGTTTCGAGCCGCGATCGCAATACTTCCACCATCTCCAGCCAAAACGTTGATCCTAGAATTGTTGATGAGAGCAACATCTGCCCGCATAACAGTATCAGGTATCGTTAGTTGCCAATCTTCGCCAGCGGTCGCTAAATTAACCGTTCCTACCCCACCCACGCTTCCTAACTCGACATAACTGCCCGGACTCGCTATCCGTCCGTTATCGAGTTGCACGGGACCACCAACCAGCAATAGATTCTGTTTCGGGAGAACTTGTAAACCCATGCCGTCAAATGTTGAGCGATCAATGATTGGCTGGGGTGTCGGTTGGTTAAAGAAGAAGGCATTGGGATTCACTGTCAGCAATTGACTGGGTAGCGGTTGAGTCGCATCGCTGCTGAATACTTCACCATTGGGAAAGCCGATCGCAGTCGCAGTCGTCGCCACAAATGCCCCACCAATGTTGAGTGACGCATTCGGACCAAACAGAATTCCGTTGGGGTTGAGCAAAAACAGATTTGCCGTACCATTTGCCCGAATCAAACCATCGATATTGGAAATTGACCTACCCGTAACCCGACTGAAGATATTCTGCACATCAGCCGCATTATTGAAATAGGCAGACCCACCCGTGGGAATCGAAAACTGGCTGAAGCTATGGAACAGGTTACCGCCTCGCCTTGCCCCACCATCAATCTGCACATTGGGATTGCCTACGACCTGCGATCGCTCTCCCGCAGGCAATGTGTTATCAGGCGCGATTTGCGCGGCGATCGACTGAACACCAAACAAGGCACTCAAGCTAATAACCGTTAAAACCCATACTTTTAGATGCGATCGGTTCACTTGCTGTCTTTGCTCCATCGTTGCGATCAACAGGAGAGGGTAACTCTTATTCGGTCGCTTCAGTCAAGATAAAAGAAGCGACTGAATAAGACCAGGCAAGATAAGTAAGTTAGCTTTACTTTCAGTAGTTTACTACCTTCCTTGGCAGGCGACTGCCTGAGTCAACCGATTCTGCACCGTTAGGTCAGGGGTCGTGACCCAGGCATTGAGCAATCACGTTACTCCAAGCAGAAACATCCTCCTCATAAGCCAGCCTGATCACCCGATTGAATGCCTCCACCTCAGTTAATCCGGGCTGTTGGCTGATGTTCTAGACATTTATAGTTGACCCTTCAGAAATTGCTTTATCCACATGTCTAAAGCCCTTTTATATGTTTGGGCACTTTGGCATATCTTCACCCATCAGTAACCGCGCCAAACTCGGTAATGCTTCACCATAGGTGGGATGGATGTGAACCGATCGCTCTAACAACTGCCAAGTTGCTCCTGCTTCCATCAAATCTAGAAACACATGCACCAGTTCAGCAGTTTCATATCCCACCAGAGTTGCTCCCAGGATTTTATCCGTGTTGATATCGATTACCATACGGTAAAACCCCAGGTCATGTCCCCACTCGATCGCACGCGCAATTTGGCTCATGGGTAACATGACAGCACGTGCGTTGCTGCCCTGCTTCTGAGCCTGTTCTAGCGTCATCCCCACTCGCCCAACCTGAGGCTCTGTGTAAACCGCATAGCCCAATACGCGATCGCTCCGGGTTCGCTTTTCTCCACACAAAATCGCTTTCAAACGGCGGTAGTCCTCCCATGACACATGGGTAAAGGCAGGCTGTTTTGCTACATCGGCGATCGCATAAACTCCTTCACAGGTTGTATGAAACTGGTCGTCAATCTTGACAAACCCTTTGTCATCTAACTTAATATTACTGACAGCAGAATTGAGTGTTCCGGTATTAGGTTTCCGTCCGGTTGCCACCAGCAATGCTTCTCCCTGGAGTTGTTCACCGTTGCTCAGGGTCAGTTGAAACACATCATTTTCGTGAGTAACCTGCTTCACATTCACCCCAAAGTGAAGCTGAATTCCATCCCGCTCAAAGGCTTCTGCCAAGACCTCACTGACATCAGACTCTTCGTGGTCAAGAACGCGATCGCCCCGCACAATCAAGTGGGTTTCGCTACCCAACCGCGCCAACCCTTGTCCTAATTCCAGTCCAATATAACCACCCCCAATTACCAGCAAACGGGGTGGTAATTCGTTCAAGTCAAAGAAGTTGCGGTTAGTGAGGTAGGGAGTTCCCGCAAGACCGGGAATATCAGGGATGAGCGATGATGTACCCGTGTTGATGATGACGATAGGAGCCTGAACAGTGAGACTTCCACCGCTAACAGTTCGTTCACCGACAAAGGCAGCTTCAGCACAAATCACGTTGACATCTGCACTCTCCAACCGCGTGTGAACGCCTTGGTTGAACTGGTGGCGGATTCCCCGGACTCGCTCCATCACAGCACGAAAATCCACTTTAACTTCTGAGTGAATGCCTAGTTTGTGCGCCTGACGAGCGCGACCTGCTGCATGAGCCGCTGCTAAGAACGCTTTGGAGGGAGTGCAGCCATAGTTGATGCAACTGCCGCCTAACGCATCCCGCTCAAACAGAACGACCTTGCGACCTTCTTTGGCAAAATCAACTGCCAGTGGAATGCCGCCTTGACCGCTTCCGATTACAATCACATCTGCTCTTTCCATCAGTGCTGGACTCCCCAGGGATAGTTGCTTTGATAACATTCTTACACTCTAAGTTAAAGATTTTCCGCCCATTGAGATGGGGTTCTGCGATTGATCACGGAAAAACAATTTTAGGAGCCGTCGCATGTCCGAGATATAGATAAGCTGCCGATCTCAGCACAATCTCGGAGTAAAGAATCTTTTGAATCTCCAGACTGGTCAACCGTTTAGCGGTGAAGTTGTAAGCCGCAATTTCCCCGTCTAGGCTGAAATCGGTGTCCGTCAAGTAGTGATCATAGTCGTGCATTCCCTGGAAAATTAATCCATAGATTCGGATTGGGACATACGGAAGAATCGTAACTATCCGCAGAGACCCAGAGATGTCCTTGCTCAATATCGACAAACATCTCTTCAGCGGTGTCGTAACGCACATAATCCGAAAATTGCAGATTTAAGGGCAATTGCTGGAACTCACTCATTAGCCAATCACAGAGTTGAGTAATAACGCAAGTTGCTAATGACCCAAGGCGACCACTGCCATTTTGGGACAACCCATTCGGTGGTTTTTTGCAGGTATCCTACACCATAAAGCAACAAGCCTTAAATTCCTTCCCAGAGCCTCGATTTCAATATGGGCTTAGTAAATTTGAATACCATCCAGCGAATAGAACTCATCGTGGGTCTGAACCACACAATAGTCACCCTCTCCTAGCAGTAGACCTAACCATACCTCCACCAGTGGCATGTCTAAAGCTTGCTGTAACTCCACTAAACTAATCGGTCGCTCACTTTGCCGCATCCAACGGGAGATCTCCGCGACACAAGCAGACACATCTTCATCATGCGACAGCGCCAAGGTAGGATTAAATATCTCCACTTCCGTTAGCTCCGTCTCTTGGCTCATCTGCTGGTCTAACGCTTGTAACACTGCGTCTCGATCCAGTTCTCCAACCACTGAATCACCCTCCAGAACTTGCTGCCGCTCCGGACTCTTTCTCGGCAAGTTCACTAGGGGCTGGATAAATGGCTCAAAATCTATCTCCACTGTTTGGCGGACATAGCGATCAAAGGCATCCTCTGGCAGCAACACGCCGTGTTCTGCGACGGCTTCCAACTCCTCAAATGCCAGGTCTGCAAACTGAGTAAACTGCAACACAATCTGGGAGATACCCTCAGCCGCCACTTCTAATGCTTGTACAGGAAGGTGATCGCGCTGTTGCACACTCACTTCCAACTCTTGCCACAACGGATCAAGGTCTAACGTGATTTCAGATTCTTGATCCTCCTCCTTGATCGCCTGCTCTGAATCCAGCAACAACGGCAAGCACGACTCTAGTAGTCTGAGGCGTAAGTTTAGCCATCCTTTTTATGCTGCCAGCGCCTTACCCTTATAAGTCCATTGGAAAGGCTTTGCCATGGTGCGATTAAAATAATCGATAAAGTCCAGGATACGAGTTTTTAAGTCAGCTTGACTCAGGAAATTCCCCCGCTTGAGTAACTTCCGCATCAAGATGCCAAACCAAATCTCAATTTGATTGAGCCAAGAGCAATGCTTAGGGGTGAAATGAAACACAATCCGGTGAGTCGGGTCAGTTAAAAAGGCAGCCCTGCTTGCCATTGAGTGCAGGATGCCGCTCTTGCCCTTGATGCCAAGCACAAGCGTTGTGCCCTCCACTTGTGCGACATATCGCACCAAGGATTCGGATTGATGGGTGTTCAAGCAATCCATAATCAAGTGCCATTTCACGGCTTTGGGGTCAGTTGCAACCGTCTGCTGCACATGAGTCAGATAGTCTGCTTCGGTGCGGGTCTCCCCGACACTGCCCTGAATCACCTGTCCAAGGGCGACATCAAAACTGGGGTAATGTTATAAACTTGTTGTTTTGCCCTAAATAGATAAGCCGAACTCAT
>QBMH01000154.1 GCA_003249025.1 Leptolyngbya sp.
GTTCCGGTGGGACTGATGGTGGTGGGCGTGGCGATCGCGGGGGTGGGCTTGCTGGCGTTGGGAAGCGCACCCTCTGATCAACCAGAATTTTGGCGGCGGCGATCAACGGAGGCAGGGGCAAATGCCTTGGTATCAACGCTGGCAGTGCTGGCAATTTTGGGGCTGCTCAATTTTCTGGGGGCAAAGCATGTTTGGCGCGTCGATTTGACGGAAAATCAGCAGTTTACTCTGGCACCCCAAACCCAGGAGTTGGTTCGCAGTTTGCAGCAGCCCGTGAAGGTGTGGGTATTTGACAAGCAACAAAATCCTCAAGATCGAGAGTTGCTGGAAAGCTATCGGCGATTGGGCAAGCAATTTAGCTTTGAGTTTGTCGATCCGCAAGCCGCGCCTTCCCTGGCAAAACAGCTTGAGGTGAAAAATATTGGCGAGGTGATTTTGGAGCGATCGCCCAATCAGCGTAAGCAGTTTGTCCAAGCGGTGAATGCTCAAGATCGCCTGTCGGAAGTGAAGCTGACCAATGCGATCGAGCAGATTAACAGCGATCGCAAATCCACGGTTTATTTTCTGCAAGGGCATGGGGAACGGGCGATCGATGGCGGACAGGGCGCAATGGATCAAGCGGTGAAGCTACTGGATGACAAGAATTTTGTCGCAAAACCACTCAATCTAGCGGAAAGCCGCAAGTTGCCTGAGGATGCCGATGTCATCGTCGTTGCCGGACCGCAAAAGCCACTGTTAGCCGCTGAAGTGACTACTCTCAAAACCTATTTGGATACAGGTGGTAATCTACTGCTGCTGATTGACCCGACCAATCCTGACCCCAAGCTGGAACCGTTGCTAAACGAGTGGGGGGTTTCGCTAGATAAGCGAGTGGCGATCGATACCTCCGGTGGCGGCAAGCTAGTTAACTTAGGACCTGCTGATGCCTTGGTCAGCCAGTTTGGGAATCATCCCATTACCAAAGATTTGCAGGGCAATCTGGCATTTTTCTCCCGGGCGCGTCCTCTGGGCATCAAAGAAGTCACTGGGATAAAAGCCGAGCGACTACTGTTTACCAATGCTAAAAGTTGGGCAGAAAGTAATTTAAAATCGCAGCCGCTGCAATACAATCCACCTGCCGACCAGCAAGGTCCGCTGGTGTTGGGGTTTGCTTTGACTCGTCCTGTCAGTACGCAAAAAACAAAAGAGTCTCGACTGGTGGTGATTGGTAATTCTAGTTTTGTTGCCAATGGCTTGCTAGAACAGGTGGCAAACGGGGATGTGTTTTTCAACTCGGTGCGCTGGCTGAGTCAACAGGAGCAACCGACCCTCACAGTTCGCCCTAAGGATACCAAAAATCGCCGGATTAATCTGACGCAGCAGCAGGCAAGTTTGGCTAGCTGGCTAGCCCTGGTGATCTTGCCACTATTGGCGTTTGGCACAGCGATCGCCGTCTGGTGGAAACGCCGATGATTGCCGCTTCACGCATCCCCATCCCAAGCGCCCCTATTGGCGATGCCATATTCATCACGCAGGGATTTTAGCGATCGCCCCATCACGCGATCGGATTGAATATACGCATCAATCTTTTTGCCGACCGTTAAACCTTGACGAATCCCTTGCCCATACAATTGACAAACCTGCATCGGGTTCAAATAGTTGCCGCCCCACGCTTCCCCCCGAAACGACTGCGCCAGTAGCTCCAAAAACACGCCAACGCTTTGGAGGTAGTAATACCAGGGTCGTCGCCAAGTTAGTGCCGTCAGCAAAAAGCCAATCAGCCGCAGTTCATCATCCAACTGGGTGCTGTAGCCTGTGACCACATGCATGATGTCGTGGCGCTGTAAATCATGCCAGGGAATATGAAGGATGCCAACCTGCATATCGCGATCGCGCACAAATGTTGGATTTGCCTGATAGTAACGCTCCAGACCTTGTTGCAACGTCAGAGGCGCTGTTGACTCTACCGCTAATTTTTTGAGTGGCTGCATCGTCATGATTATCATCCCCATTGCGGAACGTTTACCGTCCTTTTAGTCTGCCACTCACCGTGAAAAAACGTTCTTGTTGAGTTCAACGATTAAAAGTGTCCTATGGCAAGCGCACGCTTTGAAATCAAGTAAAAAACCTCAAAGGCTTATACTGATGGACGGGTGAAAGGGTAATGGTGACCAATAAGCGCCAGCCAGCCCACAGCAACAAATAATACAACAGCAATAACGAAACTATTGATTTAGAGGTTCTCATGAAAGTCGCAGTGACAGGGGCAACGGGATTTGTGGGTAGCCGTCTAGTGGAGCGACTGCAAGCAGAAGGGCATCAAGTATTGGTGTTGGCAAGAAACCCAGAAAGGGCAGCGCGGATGTTTTCCACGGCAACATTTCCGGCGGTAGAGGTTGCAGCATATACCCCGTTGGAGGCGGGTGAGTGGCAGCAACGGCTGTCGGGCTGTGATGGCGTGGTGAATCTGGCGGGAGAACCGATTTCGGAACGGTGGACGGCGACCCATAAGCACAGTATTGTGGAAAGTCGGCAAGTGGGAACACAAAAACTGGTGGAGGCGATCGCCCAAGTCAACCCGAAACCACAGGTCTTGGTCAGCGCTTCGGCAATTGGGTTTTATGGCACCAGCGAAACCGCAGCCTTTGATGAAACCAGCGCGGCAGGCAACGACTTTTTAGCGGAAGTCTGCAAGCTGTGGGAGGCAGAGGCGCAAAAGGTGAAGGAGGCAGGCGTACGGCTAGTAATTTTACGGCTTGGCGTTGTCTTGGGCATGGGCGGCGCGATCGCCAAAATGTTGACCCCATTCAAACTGTTTGCTGGGGGACCGATTGGCACGGGCAAGCAGTGGTTTTCCTGGATTCATCGCGAAGATGTAGTTAATTTAATTGTGCAAGCATTGACTCAGCCCAGCATGGAAGGGGTCTTCAATGCCACGGCTCCTAATCCGGTTCGGATGGCAGAATTTTGTAACACTTTGGGACAGGTGATGAACCGCCCGTCCTGGTTGCCCGTGCCTGCGTTTGCGATCGAGGCATTGCTGGGTGATGGCGCGATCGTCGTTCTGGAAGGTCAACAGGTATTGCCCCAGCGCACCCAAACCACTGGATTTCAGTATCATTATCCTGCTCTGCAACCAGCCCTAGAAGAAGTGTTAGCAGAGGAATAGGGCGCTAGGACAAGTAGATGGACTTTATCCACACACTTTTTTAACGATCTCAAGCTGGCTAGCCTCAGCCCACCAGGTCAGCAATTTAGGAGTTTGAGCGGTAATAGCTTTAAACTCTGCCGTTTTGGAAAGGTAAGTAAAAATAGGAATCAGGTAGAAATCAGCAATGGTAGGAGTGCTGCCAAGCAGGTATGGACTCCCGATGGTGAGTGATTCGATCGCTGATAATGCCGTTTGAGCAGGCGCGATCGCATTAGCTACCTTATCTTCATCGGAGGTGCCACCCTGACTGGGCACAATCAAGCGCTGAATCACGATATTGCTAATTGCTGGAGGGTAAAGATAGCTGTCAATAATTGCCATAATTTGGCGCATTCGGGCTTGTAGTAAAGGTTCGGCTGGACTGAATTTGTGATTGGCAAAAACTGCATCTAAATATTCAGCAATGGGAGCAGTTTCATACAATGATTCTCCATCAATATCCAGGGTTGGCACCTTACCAAACGGATTTTTGGCAAGATACTCTGCTGATTGGCTTTCCCCATTAAAGATATCGACTGACTTGAGGGTATAGTCTATGCCTATGCTTTCCAATAGTAGCCGGACAGTGCGAACGTAGGTGCTGACGGGCGTTCCATAAACAGTAAGGTTTGCCATACGTATTAAATGCTTAATCGAAAATAGGATAACTATTAGAATACGCTGATTTCCAGCGCGATCGCTGTTGTGCTCCTCACCTTCAGGCGGCTGTGAACTCCTGCGACCTCAGCTAGCCCGATCAAACTTTTTCGCAACCCAACTTGAAACGCCGCTGACAATCGCGCCTGTCATCAAAATTCCCAGGGCAGGCTGCACTACAGGTTGCCACAGCTTGTACCACAGGTCTAAGCCGAGGGGAACGCCACTGGTGCGACCGACCACCGCGATCGCTAGCCAGCCAAAGCAGAACAACACAAAGAACAAATTTGCCATCAACGCCAGATTCAGCCAGTCCAGCAGTTTGTCTTTCATGGGTTTACGTTCCAAAACTCTCTAAGGTTTAGCTTACAGCGATTCATTTGGCAAACACGAATCCCTGATCGAATTGGGCACAATCTCAAAATCCACCCCATAGGTTTCGAGTAAATTGCACGTATGATGATCAACCACATTGGTATCACTCAGTTCCAAATTATAAAAATCAATGGTCGGTTGCTCAAAATAGGGTCCCGCGTGCCAAGTGCTTGGATGCAAGTTAATAAAACAGTTGCCTGGAATGCGAAAGGCGGTAATATCTTCCCACTGTGGGACAACCGTTTCACTAGGGGGTGCCACTGCCAGGAACCACTCTTTTCCTTCTAAAGCACCCAAGCATTGAGTGCAGCGTTGGTGCCGGGTGATGTGGTTAAATTTAAGTCCCCGATTGGGCTGCCGCATGATGTAGAAGCGCGGGGTGCCATTTTGCAGTTGCAGTTGGGCATCGCGATCGCCGTAGGGATCATCCGCACAGGCAAAAATTACTTGCCCAAAGGGTTGAAATGCTTCTGGGGTAATCAGTTGAGGGCGCAGTTTCAGCAACAAATAGGTTTCCATAAATATTGGGGGAGAGATGAGGGTGGCGAGATGAGAGTAGATTCACGCCTCAACACCGTGGTTCCGCAGATTCATTTAGTTCCAAATAGGCGATCGCCCGCATCGCCCAACCCCGGAATAATGTAACCATGTTCATCCAAGCGCTCATCAATCGCCGCCGTGTAGATCGGCACATCGGGATGGTGGTCATGAAAGTTGGTAATGCCCTCTGGTGCGGCTAATAGACAGACGAGCTTCAGCGATTTAGGATTGGTTTCTTTCAGCCGATCCACCGCTGCGATCGCCGAATTTCCCGTTGCGACCATGGGATCTACCACAATCATGTCCCGCTCTTCAATATCGTGCGGCACTTTGAAATAATATTCCACCGGGGTCAGCGTATGGGGATCACGATACAAGCCAATATGCCCCACCCGCGCCGATGGCATCAACTGCAACATGCCATCCAAAATGCCCTGCCCTGCCCGCATAATCGAGACAATCACCAGCTTTTTTTCAGGAGCCAGCACGGGCGCTTTCATCTCTGCCAACGGCGTTTGAATCACCTCATACTTCAGCGGCAAATCACGCGTCACCTCATACGCCAGCAGCATACTAATCTCGGTCAGCAGCGATCGAAACTTTGCGGTACTTGTCTCCACTCGTCGCATCAACGTCAGTTTGTGCTGGATTAAGGGATGGTCGATTACAGTGATTTTTGAGGGCATGGGAAGAAGGGGGGGAGGGGAAAGTTTTGAGTTTTGAGTTTTGAGTTTTGAGTTTGCAACTCGTCACTCGCCACTCGTCATTCTTAAAATACTGTGCCGTCGCTGGCGATTTGGATGGGGGGATTGCCGCCGGGTCGCAGGTCTGCGGCGATTTGTCGTCCGGCTGTCCAGGTGCCGCCTTGGAGAATTTTGACGAGGGGCAGGGCGATCGCGGTCATGCCGAGTTTTTGGCGAATGGTTTCAGCAATGCGATCGAGCAGGATGACGGTGAGGGCGCGCCATTCGACGATCGCCTCAGAGCTAACAAGTTGCGGTTGTTCCAAAATAGTTGAATCTTTCACTTGCAGCAGCCCTAGATCGATACATAAACCGCCGTTACGATATTCGGGCAAGCCAGTTAATTCGTCCAGTCCAGTAATTTCTAAACCAAGTTCTTGTAAGGGTTCGAGCAGGGAATAGGTGAGCCATTGGGAGAGTTTGTGAAAGGGAATTAGGGAAGGGAATAGGGAATAGGGAATAGGATTTAGGGCGGAGTGAGTCCAGACATCGCCGAGGTTGATGTTGGCGAGGGTGAGTCGTCCTGACCAAATGTCGCTGAAGCCTTCTAAGACGGCGCTGAAGACTTGGGCAGCGGCAAGGGTGCCGTTATGCGATCGCTCTAGCAGGTAATCTACTAGCATTCCAGGGCGTGGAGATTGGTTGCCAAATAGGCGCGGATGGCGGGGTAGGGTCTGTCCGAGTTGCTGCAACAGTTGGGTGCGACCGGATAATCCCACAAGCGAGTTTTCAGCCGTCACCTGAAAGCCTGTTCCTAGGCACTCTTCGGTCAAGGCTTGCAGAGCGGCAGCATCTACCTGGAGTGGATGAGCGCGATCGCTGGAAAATTGCCCCTGACACATCATCCAAAAGCTGGCGATCGCTAATCCTTCTGAGCGGCTGAATGTTTGGCTGGTGCTGGCTTCGGTGTAGTGCCATGCGGCTCCGGCTCCGGCATCCAGTAAGACGCTGACGATCGCTAAGTCAAATTTGGCGCGGGCTTTTTCAATCGGCGTTAATCCGGTTAGTAAAGCTTCTAGGTGGATTAATCGCTCAGTTCCACCTACTTCAAAATGTCGCCAGCGGCTATGGAAAGGGATATCTAGACTAGGATAGTGCTGACGTATGACGCGCAGAACATAGTCAGCAGTGGAGTCTAACTGGGTTAGATCACCGCGAAAATGAGCTAGGCGATCGCTCAATGCCAGTTCAAATAGCTGAGTGCAGCGGTCTCGAATGGCGCGGGGCGATCGCAGATAGGCGACCTGAGCCAGAGGGTCGGTCAAAGCATCGGGTTCACTCAGCATTATTCAGCTAGATCCCGTCCTTTCACGCCTGCAAGTCCCAAGGCGGACAGCACGGCTCCATCGGTATAGTAGCCAGCGGCTTTTTTCGCTTCAATCTCCACCTGAGCATCTAAGGGAATCAGATCCTGGGGAATGGGGACGCGCTCGACAATTTCGATGCCTGATTGAACCACAGCATCGTATTTCATGTTGCTCATAGAAATGAAGCGATCAATGCGGGTAATGCCCAGCCAGTGCAGCACATCGGGCATCAGTTCTTGAAAGCGCATATCCTGTACGCCAGCTACGCATTCAGTGCGGGCAAAATAGGCATCGGCGCGATCGCCTCCCTCTTGCCGCTTGCGCGCGTTATACACCAAAAACTTGGTCACTTCTCCCAGCGCTCGTCCTTCCTTGCGCCAGTAGACAATCACCCCGGCTCCTCCTTCTTGGGCAGTTTGCACACAGGCTTCAATGCCGTGAACCAGGTAGGGGCGACAGGTGCAAATATCCGAGCCGAACACATCCGAGCCGTTGCATTCATCGTGAACCCGCACGGCTAAGGGTTTCGTGGGGTCAGTAATCGCAGCCGGATCTCCGACCACATACACTGTCGCGCCTCCAATCGGCGGTAAAAATACATGCAAATCGGGACGAGTGACCAATTCTGGAAACATACCGCCTGTTTGTTCAAACAGTGCCCGTCGCAAGTCGGATTCCGTGACACCGAGCCGCTGAGCGATGCCGGGGAGATACCAAACAGGTTCGATCGCCGCCTTCGTCACCACCAGATCGCCGCCCTGTTTCATAATCTTGCCGTCTACCTGCAAGCGCCCTTTGGCGATCGCGTCTACCAGTTCAGGCATGTTGATGTGAGCTTGGGTAACCGCGATCGTCGGGCGAATGTCGTATCCAACTTCATACAGCGAGGCATAAAGTTCTCCAACCAATGCCCCAAAGGGATCAAGCGAAACAATTTTTTGGGGATCAAACCAGGCGGCATGAGGTCCAACTAAATCAGCCGGAGCCGTATTGGTGAGGTCGGCGCGGTGATCTGCCTGCAACTGTCCACTGGCAACCGCCAGCGCCCGATAGATGCCATAGGCACCCGAATGGGAACCAATCACGTTACGTTTGGCAGAGCTGGTCAGAGTGCCGACGATCGCCCCCCGCTCCAATGGATCAGCAGATCCCCACTGAATGGGAATGGGCTTCGGTCCAAACCGGGTTGGATGAGAGGTCAGAACAATATGCTTCGATTTTGTAGTGCCATTGCCATTTTTTTCAAGCGCCATGGATGCCCCCTGTTGCGGAAAAGCGAACTGAACGCAGATGCGATCGACGTAGATGAATTAAGCCTCTCATCCTAGCAGCAAACGTTTGCTAGGAGAGTGATGCAGACAGCAGAAATGGCGAGTGGCGAGTGGCGAGTTTTGGGTTTTGAGTTTTACACCTGGCACCTGGCACCTGGCATCTGAAACCTCATCCTTTCAGCGCTTCAATAATTTGCAGATTAGCTTTAGGAAACGGATAGTTGTCCAAGTCTGCGAGTTCGACCCAGCGGATTTCGTCGCATTCGATCGCTTGGGGGTCGCCACTGAGGTGCTTGCAGTGATGAACATTGAGGGTGACGTGAAAATGGCTGTAGGTGTGGTCTACGACGATCAGGCGATCGCCCACTTCAATCTCAATTCCTAGTTCTTCTTGAATTTCGCGCTGAATACAGTCTGGAATCGTTTCACCTAGTTCCACCTTGCCGCCAGGAAACTCCCACATGCCGCCCAGCAGTCCTTCTGGTTTGCGGCGATCGATGAGGATCTGTCCAGCCTCGTTCCAGATGACAGCAACACCAATGATTTTGCGGGGAATCGGGGGACGAGTTTCAGTCATGGGAAGTTGGGTTTGAATGCCTTGAGTGTAAGCGCAACAGTGGGATTGCCAGGGACAGCGATCGCACAGAGGATTGCACGGTAAACAAATCGTTGCGCCCAAATCCATCCATGCCTGATTAAAGTCGCGGGGATGCACCGGGTCAAGCAGCGCGATCGATAGCTGCCAGAGTTGGGCGATCGCCTTAGAGGTCGGCATCGGCAGAGCAACCAATCGCGCCAGTACCCGTTTCACATTACCATCCAAAATGGGGGTTGGCTGGTTAAATGCGGCGCTCAAAATTCCTCCCGCTGTGGTGCGCCCAATTCCGGGCAGGCTGATCGCCGTTTTCAAATCCGTCGGAAAACTGCTGTTGTGCTGACTGACAATTTCCTGGGCAGCGCGATGCAAATTACGGGCACGAGCATAGTATCCCAAGCCTTGCCAGACTTTCAACACCTGCTGCTGTTCGGCAGATGCTAGGGTTTGAATCGTGGGAAATTGGGCAAGCCAGCGATCGTAATAGGGAATCACGGTTTTCACTTGGGTTTGTTGCAGCATAATCTCTGACACCCAAATGGCGTAGGGATCACGGCTGCGTCGCCAAGGCAAATCACGCCCCTGTTGGCTATACCAATTTAACAATGCAGAACGGAGGGTCAAAATGACAGAACCCGGCAAGCGATCGCCTACCGAGTTCATTCCTATCAATTCACTGTTTCTGGATTGGTGCAAAGCAGCCTGATTATTCTGCTGTTGCATCAGAGTCAGCGATCGCAAAAGACTTTTCAAATGCCATCCGTTGTTCCGCATTACGGAGGAAATATCCACTCATCACTGCCGAAGCCAATAGCCGACCTAAATCTTCGCGGGTCGTGGAAATCTGCACATCAAAGCCTTCGGTTGGGAGTGCCCCAAGCAAACCGATAATGTTGCGTTCCACAACCTGAAACACTTCGGCAGAGGCAGGTCTGGACAACTGTGCGATCGTTTCGGCAGGCATCGACTGCACGTATTGCAGCAGTGGATTTCCTTTTTCAATCTCGTCAGTAATAAATTCTGGCAAACGTTCTTGGTGATTCACAATCAAAACCTCAATCAATCTGCGTTATCTTTCTACACGCTACTCTAACAAGTCCATTAGTTGTACCACAGTGAGTAGAACCGAACCAAAAGAGCGGGAAATCCCAGCCATTCCCCTATCGTCAAAGACGGGATTCAAAATACGGCATCAGCCAAAGTTGCGGATATTTTGCAATTTTCCTGAAGCGCGATCGCGTTAACTTGATACTGTCGTTTTAGCCATGGCGGCAGCCACCTGATTTTGACGAGATTGAATTTCCAGGTGAACGAGTAGGGCGTTGATGTCGGCGGGGTTGACACCACCAATTCGGGTTGCTTGACCAATGGTGAGAGGGCGTACTTTGGAAAGTTTTTCGCGAGATTCTTTGGAAAGGGTAGCGATCGCGTGATAGTCCAGATTCGCTGGCAGTTTGCGGTGTTCCTGACGGGCGATCGCGTCAATTTGATGCTGTTGCCGCTGAATATAGCCAGAATATTTAATGTCGATTTCGGCGGCTTCTTTGGCGGCGCGATCGAGTGCAGGATTGCCCAGCCCAAACTGCACCAGATTCGCGTAGTGAAATCCAGGTTTCCGCAGCAAATCTGCCAGGGTAATGGAGCCTTTGATCAACTGCTGTGTGTGGGCAGCGATCGCTTTGCCCAAGCCGTCATGTTCTTTAACACGAGTGATCTGGAGCCGCTCTTTTTCGGCAGTGATATTCGCCTGTTTTTGCTGAAATAATTGCCAGCGGCGATCGTCAATCAGTCCAATTTCTCGCCCTAAAGGGGTGAGGCGTTGATCGGCATTATCCGATCGCAGCAGCAGCCGATATTCCGAACGACTGGTCAACATCCGATAGGGTTCGCGCAAGTCTTTAGTACATAGGTCGTCGATCAAGGTGCCGATGTAGCTATGTTCGCGCGGAAAGTTGATCATTTCCTGATGCTGACAGAATCGGGCGGCATTCAATCCGGCGACAAAGCCTTGAGCCGCAGCTTCTTCATAGCCTGTGGTGCCGTTGATTTGTCCGGCGCAAAACAGCCCCTCAATTTTTTTAGTCATTAAGGTGGGGTAGCACTGGGTGGCAGGCAAATAGTCGTACTCGACGGCGTAGGCGGGACGCAGCATCGCACAGTGTTCCAAACCGGGGAGCGATCGCAGCATGGCAATCTGAAGTGTTTCCGGAAGCCCAGTTGAAAAGCCCTGCACGTAGATTTCAGGACTGTCCCGTCCTTCGGGTTCCAGAAAAATCTGGTGGCTTTCTTTGTCGGCAAACCGGACGATTTTATCTTCAATGCTGGGACAATAGCGCGGACCTTTGGCATCCACCCAACCGCCATAAACGGGAGACAGGTGCAGGTTTTCTTGAATAATTCGGTGAGTTTCGGGGGTGGTGCGGGTCAGGTGGCAGGGCATTTGTTCACGATCGACCCACGCCGCCGGATCAAAGCTAAACCAGCGCACGTCTGCATCGCCGGGTTGGGGTTCTAACACGTCGAAGTTAATCGAGCGGCGATCTACCCGTGCAGGTGTTCCGGTTTTCAGTCGTCCGGTTTCAAATCCCAATCGGTTCAGGGTATCGGTTAAACCCACGGCAGCAAATTCCCCAGCGCGTCCGGCTTCCATGGATTTATTGCCAACCCAAATGCGTCCACCTAAAAAAGTGCCCGTGGTCAAAATTACCGTTTTGCATTGAAACGCCACGCCAAAGTAGGTTTGAACGCCCATAATCTCGTCGTTTGCACCTAGCACCAAATCGGTCGCCATGCCTTCCCGCACAGTCAAGTTTGGCTGATTTTCCACAACGCATTTCATCACGGCAGCATATTCGCGCTTGTCGGTTTGCGCCCGCAGTGCCCATACTGCCGGACCCCTAGAAGAATTGAGGATACGCTTTTGAAGATAGGTGAGATCGCTGACTTTGCCAATTTCGCCGCCCAATGCATCCACCTCATGCACCAGTTGGGATTTTGCCGGACCGCCCACCGCCGGATTGCAAGGCTGCCACGCAATTTTGTCCAGATTCAGCGTCAGTAGCAACGTCCGACTGCCGAGTCGAGCCGCTGCCAGAGCCGCTTCGCACCCTGCATGTCCGGCTCCAACCACCACCACATCATAGGCATCCAAAAATTCAACGGGCGTAGTCATGGCAGCAATTACACAAAGGCTTAAGTCCTCATTTTAGCGGTTATGAGCCAGCAACAGTCTTGAGCCAGATGGCAGGGAATTTATGCAAAGAATCTATCGATGGAGACATACGATTGGCAGGGGTTTGCTCTGACAATAGACTCAACCCTAATCTGTAGACCTCTTGCGTGAATAGAGAAAAGCGGCCACAAGTGGGTTAAGGAGGAGTAATTATGAGCTACAAACAACTGAACCATCTCAAACCGAGTGCCTTCAAACGCCGCTGTGGAATTCATCGTGAAACCTTTGCTCAGATGGTGG
>QBMH01000155.1 GCA_003249025.1 Leptolyngbya sp.
CCATCGTGATTACCTCACTGTCTGCTAAGGCAGGCGCAAATCCTTTCTGTCGAATCGGCTTCCCCTGAGTAATCTCCTCTAGCAAGTCGTCTACACAGCAAAAAACAGCAATGATAAACTCGTCCATAGTAAACATAAGTCCCACTCCAGCTAGATAGGTTCTACTTCTAGCATCGCCCAGCGGGACTTTTCTTGTGCAACCTTAGTTGCACATCGCGTTACTACCCCACTCAAAACCTTGGCTGTAGGCTGAAAGCGTTGCTATATCTAAAAAGCTGGTGACAAGACTCGAACTTGCGACCGGCGGTTTACAAAACCGCTGCTCTACCAACTGAGCTACACCAGCATTATCTTGTCAATCAATACAATAGCAAATTCTAGATCCACTCTAACGAGTCAAACCTGAAGAACTCCCTCAATCTTGAGGGTGCCTGAGCATCAACTAGCATAGCAGAAGAGTTTCAGCGACCAATTTCGGCGGACTCGAATTTGAGTAGTCCCAGAAAATCAGGTAGCTCCAGCTTTGGCACTGGTTCTCCTGAACTAAAATTTGCACTGAGACCCTCAAATAGCTTCTCTGACTTATTTCGACCCTATAGTGGCGTTGTGCCTAAGCAAGATTTTGACGCAGCAGATCGCACCCTTTCTCTTTTTTTATCTACTGCCCAGCCGGAGCAACTGGAGCCGGAGCCTCTGGGACACGCTGTTCTGGTGCGGGTTGTGCTGCTGGTGCAGGTCTTGCTGCTGGAGCCTGCTGAGGTATTGGATTGGGAATAGTCACGTTTACATTAGGAGCCGGAGCGGAAGATTGTTGGGGCACAGGAACAAGGCGATCGCGCTCAATAATTCGTTCTTTCACTTGGGGCGAAGGACTGGTTATCGGGTTAGGCGCAATGATGGTCGTGTTATTAGGTCTTTGGTTATTCAAGAAATAATAGGCAGCAACCCCTAACCCAACCAAAGCGGTTAACAACATACCCAATAATAATCCTCCAAATGCATTACTATCTTCACGATCGCGTTGGGCAATTTCGTCATTGCGTTGTTCAGCAAGGCGGTTCTGAGGATCAATAGTTTGACGTGGTGTTTGGGGTGGTACTGAGGGAGAAGGAAGATCGCGAGAATCTTGGTCGTTATAGTTGGTCATTGTAAATTGTTAGAGTTCAATAACATTAGAGTACTAGTATTTCTTGTTACTCTGGCTCTACCCATAAAGGGATTTCAATCCATCCAAAAGATAGAGTTCACAGCGGTCTATAATCAACGACTTATTAGACCTCGTTAAAATAGAAGCTGGTAAGCTGGAGCTTCAGATTGAAACGGTCAATTTAGCGGAACCGTGTGAATCGGCACTTCAAATCGTTGAAATTCGCGCCTTATAAAAACACCAGCATCTCTCCTTGAAATTGCCCATTGCTTGCGAACAAATTGCGATCGATCTCCAACGCATTTTGCAAGTCTTATTGAATTATTTAGCTAATGCGATTAAGTTTACGCCCGAAGGCGGCACTATTACCCTCAACACTCGGCTAGCATCTTGTTTAGACGAAGCACAGACCCTACCCTTGGGAGACGCTGATCAATCCTTCCCAACTGACCCAACGTCCCAATTCATTGTTCTGTCCGTGAGGGATACGGGAATTGGCATTCCATTGAATCAACAGCACTTATTGTTTCAGATGTTTCAACAAATCGATGGAGGGTTTTATCGATCGCAAGAGGGAACCGGTTTGGGGCTAGTGTTGTCCAAGCGACTTGTGGGACTGCATAAGGGTAGGGTATCGTTCTCGTCAACACCAGAGATAGGCAGCACCTTCTCAGCGTGGTTACCTTTGGTTTAGATTTCGTAACAGAGCCTTCAACGCCACAACTTCCCATACACTATATTTCTCGACAGGCTTTATAGTGGAAAAGCTCACTAATCTCCTAGACCTATGGAATCAAAATCAACTGCCTCCCATTCAGCGGCTGAATCTTTCTCAATGGATGACTTTGCCAAAGCTTTGGAGAACTATGATTATGGATTTAAGAGTGGGCAAACGGTATCTGGCAAAGCCATCAGCTATGAAACCGACGGCATTTACATTGACATTGGGGCAAAATCTCTTGCCTTTCTCCCTGTAGACGAAGCAAGTTTGCGAGAGATTCGCGATCCAGAAGTCATTTTGCCTATCGGAGAATCGCGTGACTTTTTGATCATCCGAGAACAAGATGCCGATGGACAGGTGACTCTCTCTCTCAAGCAGCTAGAAATTCGGCAACTGTGGGAACACATGACAGAGTTGCAAGAGAGTACCCAAAGCATGTCTGTTAAGGTGACGGGCATTAATAAGGGCGGCGTGACGGTGGATGTGCAAGGATTGCGGGGCTTTATTCCGCGATCGCACCTACTAGAGCGCGACAATCTAGAGGCTCTCGTAGGCACCACCCTGACCGCCAACATTTTAGAAATCAACCAGGAAAAAGGAAAACTGGTTCTCTCCAATCGGTTAGCAACTCGCTCCGCTGCCGTGAGCCAGTTTGAAATTGGGCAACTCATAGAAGGCAAAATCAGCGGTATCAAACCGTTTGGCGTATTTGTCGATCTGGGCGGCACCAGCGGCTTGCTGCACATCAACCAAATCAGCAAAAACTATGTAGAATCTCTGCCCAACCTGTTCAAAGTCGGGCAAGTGATTAAGGCGATGATTGCTGACTTAGATGAAGCAAAAGGCAGAATTTCTCTTTCTACCAAAGTGTTAGAAAATTATCCCGGTGAAATGCTGGAAAAAATGGCAGATGTGATGACAGAAGCCGATACCCGCCAAGAGAAAGCCCGTAAGCTCCTTATGAACGGGTGAGCAGGCAATGTAGAGAGGCTGGATGCAAAAATCCCCTTTGAAAACAGCCTAGTAATCTTTGTTTACATCTGCTGGATCGATCATTGACTGCGGCACTGTTTGCATTCGCTCAATTGGCTTGATTGGCTCAATTGACTGAGTTGTTTTAATCGGTGGGGTTGGTTGCTGTGCCGTATGTGGAACTGCTCGGATGACCAGGCGATCGTCCTGCTCCAACATCACATCTTGACTGCGATCGCCCATTGGCACATTTGCCACATTCACTCGGATCACCTTTGGTTTGCCGTTATCTCCCGTTCGATGGATTTCCACCTGCTGTAAATCTGCCGTGGCAAGACTACCACCTGCTTGACGAATAGCATTAAACACCGTGGGTAAACCACTGCCACGGGCAATTCGCACATCATTTAGTGCCGCTAAAGAATAGGCACCCGGACGAACGACCTCGCCGCTCACTTGAATGCTGGTCACAATCGGAGTAGGTTCGGTTTGCATCAATCCTCGATAAATAAAAGCGGCGGCTTCTGCACGAGAAGGCGCATGGTTTAAAGCGGTTTTTAAGTTGCCATAGGTCATAGAAGATGGAAAATTGCTGGGAAAAGCAAGGTGAGTCATTGTGGCAAATTCTGTTTCAGTGACCGCTTGATCGGGGCGAAAACTGCCATCAGGAAATCCTTGAATTACACCGCGAGAAACCAATGATTCGATCGAGTATTCTGCCCAATGACCTGCAATATCATTGCGAGAAAGCGGCACGGAGGAGGATGGCTCCTCTTGCTGCAAGCGTTTAATTTCACGTAGAGAGATAGTTTCAGGCGGGGCAGCACTTCTAGTGAATTGAGCGGGAAAAGTGCTAGTAGTAGTAGTAGTAGTAGTAGTAGTAGTAGTAGTAGTAGTAGTAGGCAGCGGCTTGGACGATCTCGCTGGTTGACTAGCCAGCACCATTGAATTTTTGCGCGGAGTTAGCTTTTCAGGTTTTGAGATTGCGCTTTTGCTATTTGAATTAGTCGGTTGCTCCGGTTGAATTGCGTCTTTCTCGTCATCGGATGGGCGATTCGTGAAACCATCCCTACGAGAATCTCCCGTTTCAGTCCCTAATTCATGAATAGCATTGTAAAGAAATATCCCTGAAAGCGAAGTCAGAGTCGTCGCGGTAATAATCTTTGCAAACTGCATAGGCTGTATCCGCAGTAGAGAACATGGAAAACTCCAGCAAATTAGCTGACAGTCCACTAACGGATACAGCACTTCAGCGCACCATCAGGAAAATACAGCAGGTATCAGGTGTCAGGTATCAGGTGTTAAGAGGCTTATATACCTGGGTTTACGCGCTATTGCTTGTCCTAACTATTTTGACTACAGCTATATCAGGAATCCCTATGCAACGGGATGGGCAACTTTTTCTTTTTCTTCTACTGGTACGGTTGAATCTTCTCGCAAAAACTCTACGACCTGTGCCTCAATTTCACGGCGGACAATTTCGCGATATTCAACAAAGTGTTCAATTTGGGCACAGGTTGAAAGGTAGCTGCTAAGACCGCCTCGGTTATGACGATACATGCCCCACAGATAGCGCCAGAACATCCATCGGGTATCCCGTACAGCCCCTTGCCGCCAAAAAATGATGGCGATCGCCTTCAGCGCTACAAGATCAATTTTCTTCTGAGCAACCTTGCCCTTTTTCGGATAATTGGCTTCACTCAGCAGCATGAAATGGCGGTAGGTGCGCGATAAAAATTTCTTGGGTTCATACAGTTCCCAGAACGCTTCTACAAACTCATGGGCAATGTCTTCTAATGGTCGAGTGGGCACAAAGTTCATCAAGGCGGTTTGGTTGCCCGAAGTAGACTCGCCGCGAAGCCGTCCTTCTTTGATCAAACGGTGCCAAAGTGCGGTATCGGGCAGCGCTTGCAGCATACTGAATAGTGCCGTTGGAATCGTCGTTTCTTCCACAAATTTGACAATTCGGTTGCCAGCGCCTGCTTTTTCGCCATCAAATCCGATGATAAATCCTGCCATCACCCGTAACCCAGACCGAGCAATGTTTTTGACCGCATCGCTGAGAGGATCACGCGTATTTTGAAACTTTTGGGTCATGGCAAGGCTGTCTTCATCCGGGGTTTCAATGCCTAGAAACACCGAGCCAAAATTGCAAGCGACCATCATGTCCATTAGTTCTTGATCTTGTGCCAAATCTACCGACGCTTCAGTGGCAAAGGAGAAGGGAAAAGCATGGTCTACCATCCAAGGCTGCATCTGCTTCAAAAACAGCTTGACGTTGCGCTTGTTGCCGATAAAGTTGTCATCCACCATGAAGATGCTACGTCGCCAACCCAAATCGTAGAGATATTGAAGTTCGGCAAGAATCTGCTCTGGGGCTTTGGTGCGGGGCTTGCGACCATACAGTACGATAATGTCGCAGAATTCGCATTGAAAGGGGCATCCCCGCGAAAACTGAACCGACATTTCGGCGTAGGCCTCCATTTGCAGCAAATCGAAGCGGGGAACGGGAGTGCCGGTCACATCGGGCTTTTCGCCACCTGACCGAAAAACACCTGCGCGATCGCCCCGGGCGATCGCCTCAACAAACATAGGCAGGGTGATTTCCCCTTCATCCAAAATCATGTAGTCTGCACCAGCGCCCTGCGCTTCGTTTGGCAATGCGGTGGGGTAGGGACCGCCCACGGCTACAGGCTTACCGCGTCGTTTGCATTCGTGAATTTGGGCAAGCAAATCGTCTTTTTGCACGATCATCGCAGACATGATCACGAGTTCTGCCCAATTCCACTCAGCTTCAGTGGCTTCCCGAATGTTTAAATCAACTAGTTTAAAGTTCCATTCCTGGGGCAAAATTGCTGCCACTGTGATCAGCCCAAGGGGTGGCAACATAGCTTTTCGGTTGAGCAGTGCCAGCGTTTTTTCAAACGACCAAAAGCTTTTGGGAAACCGAGGATATAGGAGTAAAACGTTCATTCAAACTCACACATAGTATTAGGAGTTGCGCTCATATCGTGATAAGCGGTTATGTACAGGCCTGTACATTATGTCACTGGTTTAGGTGTCATGACCTGGATTAAATTGACTAGCACCCCAGCAGGAAGTTCCTACTACGCCTAAACAATTTACACTCACGATTTATTACGACTCTGGTTCATAATGTCATGACAACCATCAAATTGCCTATTAATCTACAGAAGTCTCCTAAGACATTCAGGTAATGTCCAGGAATTGTTATGGAATTTTTCCGACTCAGTTAGAATCCCATCGCTTACGTAAAACCTAACTGTGATAGGGTTTACAGGTATCTTGACTCTGTTCTGCTGGTGGTCGCTATATGACGACAATTTGGGAAATAGATTTTTACTCGCGTCCGATTGTGGACGAAGATGAGAAGAAAGTTTGGGAAGTGCTGGTTTGTGAGAGTCCGATTGATATAAAAGCGGAGCCGGAAGACTTATTTCGCTATGCCGAATATTGCTCTAATGCGGAGGTTAATTCACTCAAGCTGAAGGAAGTTTTGGAAACTGCGATCGCCCAAGCTCCTCATCCGCCAGACAAGATTCGCTTTTTTCGGCAGGCAATGAACAACATGATCACCAAAGCCTGCACCGATCTGGGCATTCCGGTAACAATGAGTCGGCGCACCTATGCGCTCAACCAATGGATGCAGCAGCGACTTGAGCAAGACTATCCAAAACAGCCCGGATTTCAGCCCGGAGCAAATCCTACGGTTAGTTTTGGAACGACGACTGCGCGCTCTTTGCCGGATGCCTTGCAGGGGCAAAAGTGGGCACTGGTGACTTTACCCGCCCTTGCTTTTGATGATTTGAGCGATTGGGATGTTGGGTTTGGCGAATCCTTTCCCCTGAGTTTGATTGGGTTGACTGCGGATGCTGTTATTCCCGGTTTAGTGATTTTTTCGGATCGGGCAACTCCGCTAGCAGCCTGGATGTCGGGTTTGGAGTTGGGATACTTCAAATTTGATCAAGACCCGCCTCGATTGTTGCTAGAAACTGGAGTGAGCGATCGCTGGATTCTTGCCGATTTAGTGAATGTCAGCCTTCAAGCCGAAGCAATCAACTTTGAAACCGCAAAACAGCAGGCAAAGGGCGTTCACTTTTTAGCCGTGCAATCTTCACCTGATGTAGAGTCTTTTGCTGGATTCTGGTTATTGCAGGAGTCCAATTTGGCGTAAGTTGATGATAGTCATGAATTGTTTAGTCGGTTGGCTGCTGACCGCTTCTAAGCACCATGAAGACTAGTCGCTAATTGCCATCGATTGAATACTATGGATTTGCAAAAACAAACGCTGGCAGAGCAACTGCTTGAGCTAGCGATGAAGTCGGGTGCTGAGGCGGCAGAAGTCTTTCAGGCGCAGTCTTTGTCTCGTCCAGTTTTTTTTGAAGCAAATCGGCTTAAGCAGCTAGAAAGCGCTCAAGCAGAGGGATTAGCACTGCGATTATGGCGGCAGGGTTGTCCGGGTTTGGCGGTTGCTTACGGTCCCGTGGAGCCTCAAGACTTGGTGACACGGGCGTTGGCATTGAGCGAATTAAATGATCCAGAACCCATTGAACTGGCAGAGGCGACTCAGGTGCAGTATCCCGACATGGGGGAAGCGGTATCGGTGGAGCAACTGGTGGACTGGGGCAAACAGGCGATCGCCCTGGTGCGCGATGCCTATCCTGAGGTGCTGTGTGAAGCAGAATGGGAATGTGATGCCGAAACTACCCGGTTGATCACGTCTAAAGGGGTGGACTGTGGCTATACCGATACGACGCTGAGTGCTTCCCTCTCGGCTGAGTGGGTGCGCGGAGATGATTTCTTAAGTATTTATGATGGGCAAACCCAGCGCGATCGCTTGGAGCCTGATGCACTGGTTGAACAGATCTTGCAGCGATTGGATTGGGCAACCGACAACACCCAAACCATGAGCGGACGGATGCCGATCTTGTTTACCTCCAAAGCCGCAGACATGCTGTGGGGCACGGTGCAGGCAGCATTGAACGGGAAACAAGTGATTGAAGGCGCTTCACCTTGGAGCGATCGCTTAAACGATATCGTCACTTCTGAAGAGTTGACCCTTTCTCAACATCCCAATCGCGGTCCTTTTAGCTGTCCTTTTGATGATGAAGGCATGCCAACGCGACCGATCACTTTTATTGACAGCGGGGTCTTGAAGCTGTTTTATGCCGATCGCACCACTGGGCGCGCTCTCGGCAGCGGTACGACGGGTAATGGTTTTCGTCCTGGGTTGGGCAGCTATCCCACACCGGGCTTGTTTAACCTGATTGTGGAATCGAGAACACCGCGATCGACCGGCGCGAAATCGCTAGATCAACTGATCGCCAGTTTAGATGACGGCCTTATTGTGGATCAAATGCTAGGGGGCGGAGCCGGAATTTCAGGCGAGTTTTCTATCAATGTGGATTTGGGCTATCGCGTTAAAAATGGCAAGATTTTAGGGCGGGTGAAAGATACGATGGTGTCAGGTAACGTCTACACGGCGCTGAAGCAGTTGGTTGAACTGGGTGGCGATGGCGACTGGAATGGATCTTGCTATACGCCCTCGCTGATCGTGGATGGATTATCCGTGACTGGGCAAGGCTAGCGATCGCGATTTATGAGCAATTCCAGACAATCTTTATCGAGAATTCAACAATCGCAGCTTACCAGGCAATCTAAATTCCCTTAAATTATTGGGAATGTTTAAGTTTAATCGGCTTTTGCGATCTCCTAGTTGCAATCCAAATGCATCCTTAATCATCCCTAAAAAGCATCTACCAGAGCGCTGCATCTTACGTTTGAATTTTTTGTGACTCGCGCATTCCAAACTTCGCACTCCAAACTCCAAACTCCAAACTCCGTACTCCAAACTCCAAACTCCGCACTCCAAACTCCGTACCTTGCTATAACAACCTGGTTTAATTATGACCTCCCTCAATGGCACTGCTTTGCGTCAGTCTTCCTTCACCCGCCTGACTAGAAGCCTCAGCGCTGCTGAAACCTGGGGCTTTGGGCTAACCGGGCATATTATTTGGATCAATGTCGCGCCATCGGTGCATGAGGCACTTGGCTTTCAAGCCATCTATGTTTGGATTCCCGCAACGTTATTTGGTATGTTGCTAAATTACCAGGTGAAGCGGTTGGGAAGTCACTTTATGGATGTGGCAGGCGGCACCCCTAACTATGCCACCCGACTGCTTAAGGAATATCCCTGGATTGCCCGCTATGCTGCGATCGGCTATTTCTTTAGCTGGGTGTCGGTGCTGCCGATTAATGCGATCGTCCTCACGGATTTGATCAGCGTTAATCTCAACATGCTAGGGATTGCCTGTCCTGAAGGGTTGCTCAAGGTTGGATTTACGCTATTGCCGTTTGTGGTGGCATTTAGCGGCACTCGTGCCCTCAGCATTCTGCATTTGTTTTTTGTGATCCCGGCGATCGGATTGCTGCTGGCATTTTGTCTTCAGGGATTGGGCTGGTTGGCGCTTTCTCCAGCGAGTCCGGGCTTTTTCCCTAGCGATTGGACAATGCAAAGTGTAGCTCCACCTAGTTTCTTCGAGTGGGCAAAATGGTTCTTATTTGTCAGCTATGCCTCCTATGCCTGCGAGTCTGCTTCCGCATTTGTCGCCGATAGTCGCAAGCCCAAAGGGACACTGCGATTTTTGGGGATTGCTGCCTGGTTAATGCCCTGTATTTACCTGGGTGGCTCTTGGGTGCTTCTGCGGCTTTCTACAGGCACAGTTCAGGAAAATCACTTTCTCAGTCTTTTAACAGCGGCTCAGCCGTTTTGGGGCAACTGGGCAGCGTTAATTATTACCTTTTTGCTGGCAGCGGATTGTTTACTCTGCTGTGCCACGGTTGTCTCCAACTGTCCCCGAATGTTGCATCAGCTTGCCCTGGATGAGCATCTTGCGCCTGTGTTTGCCGTGGTGTCTAAACGGGGCGTGTTGGGTCCAGCCTTGACTTTAACCTTGGGGCTGAGTTTGCTCTGCTTGATTCGGGGCAATGTGGCAGAAACGGTAGTCGTGGGCAATGTGGGCTGGTTTGTTTCAATTATGGCGGTACATTTGGGGCTATGGGTGCAGCGGCATAAACCGGAGGGTTTGTTGCCTTGGGTGGCGATCGCCCTTTTTGGGCTTGAATCAATCGTGGTATTAGTTGGCGGCATTGCTTGGGGCTGGCAGGCATTTTTGCTAGGGCTGGCGGTGCCCTTAGTCATTTTGGCGATCGATGGGGGAATTCGTCTCGCGCCTTTTGGCATTTGTCAGCCAGAGTGGTGGATTGGGCAATACAAGCGATCGCCGTTGACCATCGCCCGTGATTCGGTGGTGGTGCAGGTGACAATGTTAATCGTGTTGCTGTGTGCTGCCATGCTGGCGGGCTGGCAGTTTCGCGCCCTATTAGATCTGACCCAGCAAGCGCGCGGCAGCCATTTGATCGTGGTGCTGTTGATGCTTGTGGCGTTTGGGGGCGTGGCGATCGCCTGCTGGACAAGTTTGCCCCAAGTGGTGGCAATGGCAGAAGCTCGTGAATCTGCTGAATATCTGTTTACCATTGCTCAAGATGGCATTGTGGTAGTAGATGAAACGGGCGTGATTCGGCAAGCAAACCCTGCCGCGATCGCCCTATTTGGGCTAAAATCCGCTGACTTAATTGGGCATCCCTTGAGCGATCATTTAACTGAGTTAGCCAAGGACCCAGCGCAGTGGAAAGCCAGAAGCGAACAGCGGCTTGCGTCCCTAGATTTACTTCAAACCTTGGAGGTGTCCATTTCTGATCGCGATCAGGAAGATAGGCAAGAATACGTCGTGATTTTACGCGACATTACCGAACGCCACTTGGCAGAAGAGTCGCTGCGGCAATCGGAAGGACAACTGCGGCAGCAAACCCAACAGCTAGAAGAGGCATTGCGCTATGTGCAGCAAACCCAATCTAAACTGGTGCAAAGCGAAAAAATGTCTAGCTTAGGGCAACTCGTGGCAGGGATCGCTCATGAGATTAACAATCCCGTTAACTTTATTTCTGGCAACTTGAGCCATGCCGATCAATATACTCAAGATTTGCTGGGCTTAATGAAGCTATATCAGCAGAAATTTCCTGATCCTGGAGAGAAAATTCTTACCGAAGCGGACACGATCGATGTGCAGTTTATTCTAGAAGATCTGCCTCGGATGCTGAAGTCCATGAAAGTAGGAGCCGATCGCATTCGGCAAATTGTCGTGTCTCTCCGCAACTTTTCTCGCACCGATGAATCGGCTGTGAAGGAAGTGAACATTCACGATGGCATTGAAGGCACCTTAATGATTTTGCAAAGTCGGCTGAAAGCAAAGGGCGATCGCCCAGATATTCAAATCATCAAAGACTACGGCAAGTTACCCCTCGTGGAATGCTACGCCGGACAGTTGAACCAGGTGTTTATGAACTTGATTAGCAACGCGATCGATGCCCTAGAAGAAAGCCCTCAATTCTCAATGTTGAACTCTAAAGTAGTAACGACACCTCAACACTTAGAACTCAACCCTCAAAACGTTCGGCTGAGCGCTGATGTCGAAGCCTCAAAAGTGCAAAACGCCGCCGCCGCGAACAAAACTCAAAATATCTCCTACGGAGACGCTACGCGAACAAAACTCAAAACTCAAAACTCTCCACCACCGCCCACTATTCGCATCCATACCGAACTCTCCCCCTCCAAGCACATCATCATTCGCATTGCAGACAACGGCTGCGGCATTCCAGAAACCGTGCAGCGCCGACTCTTCGATCCTTTTTTTACCACCAAGCCTGTGGGCAAGGGCACCGGGCTAGGATTATCCATCAGCTACGATATTGTGACGGAAAAGCACGGTGGACAGATAAAATGCATCTCTGCCCCTGGTAAAGGCACAGAATTTATGATTGAAATTCCCCTCTATCAATCACCAGAGGAGATAGAAAAATACTGAGTGCGGAGTATTAAGATTTTTCATCCTCATGAGGGAGTTGCAGCCGCGATCGCAAGCCGCACTAATCCGTGGTTTTCTTCGTAGGCACGATCAGTGAAAATATAAAGATTGCGACAATCTCTTGTTCGCAAAAAACTGGAAGCCCAAATCCGGCTTTGAGATTGAACGCTGTCCAAGAGATTGCCTTCGGTTTTGGAGATCGCCATGAACACTTCAAACACATCATCTGCCATCTTTGGAGGGCGAGAAGATGATGAGATAGCTCGTTTTTGTGGCTTATAGTTTAAGCCGGGAAACCTGGTAGGTGAAAGGGATTGGGGCTG
>QBMH01000156.1 GCA_003249025.1 Leptolyngbya sp.
GCTCCCCAAAACTCAAGCCCAGTCATGTTTCTATATACTTCTGCCTAACGGATAGCCTAGCAAAGTTGGAGATGAGGCAAGGACAGCGATTAAAAATGCAGGCTTACCAATTTTCAAAGCTGGCATTAGACGGTTTGCTGTATTTCAACGCGCCGCTTTAGAAGGTGTGCCAGTGAACCAGGTCAAAGGGGATAGCCGCGCTGGAATTGCATGGCGATGCTACCAGGATGTAGGAAAAGAGATACTGCCATGACTCAGAAAGAAAGCCGATTTGATGGATTGTTTGGAGCGGCAAAGGCAGCAAAATCAACCGATGAGACAGTCGAGAATATCAAACATCCAGATGTCCAGACATTCAAGCATTCAAACACTGAAACATCTAAACATTCAGATGTTTCGCTTTCTAAAAGCAAAGATCCCGATTACCAACGAACTACTGTTTATCTGCCCAAAGCGTTACATCGGAAGCTCAGAGCCGCTGCGATCGCGGATGACAGGGAAATGAGTGATGTTATTGAAGAATTGGTTCAGCAGTGGCTAGAGTCAAAATAAAACATCTAGATGTTTAGATGCTTGAATGTTGAAAGTTCCATCATGCTTAGCGGTCGCTGACCAGGCTGCTTTTCAAGTGCAACAAACCATTTGAAAAAAACGGGTTATGGCACGAGATGAAGCGTGTTGAAGAGTAGAAGAGCATCTGAAATCCTTTGAAACTTAGAAAGCTATGCCTATGATTGCAGTTTAATAAAGAGAAAGAGTGTTGTGAGGCTTAAGGGATGTCTGCACCGTTCAGGATTAACCGTCCAAGCGTTAAGCGAGTTGCTGCTGGCAAATCAGAAGAGGTAAAAGACTACCTGGGGCGACTGGTTAAGCTAATTCCAGCAGAAGTAATCAGTTTGTATCTGGTGGGCAAGGGCGTGATTGGAGCAGGGCAAGCGACCGAGACACCGCTGTCTTACTGGATTGTCTGGACGATCTTTTGCTTCCTTGCAGTCGTAGTGGCGAGACTCTTTGGCACTGCTGACCCTAAAGAAAACCAGCCACCGCAAATTCCAGCGGTGTTAATTGCCTGTGTCTCTTACCTGGTGTGGGTATACTCAATGGGAGATGTTTTTGCCTTGCTTAAACTGTATGAGCCGAAGCTGGGTTCTTTGCTGGTCTTGGGCTGGTCGTTTGTGGTGCCTTACTTCTACAGGGGCGATCGCGCCACCGGCCGTTCCAATCCTTAGAGGCAGCAGCGATGGCAGAGTCTCCCACTTTTCCCAAAATTCAAAACCTGCGGAATTTTACCGTCCAGATCCGGCATATTCAGACCCAAGCAATCGTGGGCACAGGTTTTGTGGTCTCGCCCGATGGATTGATTGCAACCTGTGCCCATGTGGTAGTGGCAGCAGGGTTGAATCCACGCTTAGGGCGACCGATTCCCAGCTACTGGAACCTGGTGAGCCAGAGCTTTTTTCCTGGAAATAACGTGCAGGATGTTCCAACTCCAATTCCGGTATATTTTCAGTGGGCGCGGATTTCAGAGCAGAAAGAACAATGGGCAACTCTACAAAGTTGTTTTCATGATTATGACGATGATGCTGTCCTGCTCCAACTTCAGTCTGCTCTACCAGAAGGAATCATTCCAGCCGATTTGGATACGGCTGAAAATGCAGTTGGGTATGAGGTGAATCATCAGTTCGACAGTCTTGGCTATCGACGAGAGCTAGGCTATCAGGGCATGCCAGCCAATGGTACAATCATCAATTTTTCTGGCGCACCCTCCGATGATCGCACGTTGCAGAATGACGTTTTGATGTTGCAATCGCAGCACATTGACAGCGGTATGAGTGGCGCAGCCGTGCTGGATAAACAACTCAATAAAGTTGTAGGCATCATCGCTGAAACATCTGACGTTCGTACAGGGTCAGACCGGGACACCAGTTTTGCGGTTGATTATGCCGTGGTGCAGAGGTTGCCTAGCCTGAATGGGGCATTATCAGATGTATCTCTGGTATCCTTAACTCAATCCGATCGCTCGTCCCAAACGTCCCCACCCAAACCTACCACTGTCCCTATTGCTTCATCGGGAGTTAGACCTGTGGCACTTGCCCAAACTCCGCTACCGCCCAATCGCCTAGACCTGAAACGCGCTCCCAAACCTCTAGATGAATGGGTGGGGCGCGGGGAATTGTTGCAGCGCCTAGATCAGGATTGGAGTGGGGGCGATCGCTCCATTACCGGGCTGATTGCTTCGGCGGAGAAGGCAAAAGTTCCTTGGCGCGGCGTTGGATTGAAAACTTGCTGCACTCAAACCTGCCCCAACCCGACGGCGTGTTTTGGTGGGGCTTTTATGACAACTGGGATATAGACAAGTTTTTTGAGGCGCTGTTGCTCTATTTAGACCCGAATATTGACCTGAGCCAGTATGCCTCCAGCAGCGCTAGGATGGCGTACTTGAAAACGGGCTTGCATCGCAGCCGCCATCGCTTCCTGTTTGTGCTGGATGGGCTGGAGGTGTTGCAACACCCGGAGGGCGACGACTATGGCTTGTTTACCAGCGTGGACTTAAAGAACTGGCTACGCGACTTTGCCGAAGCCACCCACTCGTCCTTCTGTCTAATTACCACCCGTGCCCCCCTGCTGGATCTGATTGACTACAGCACCTACACTCACCGGGAAGTGGAACGCCTCAGCGACAGCGAAGGGGTGGAACTCTTGCAGAAGCTGGGTGTGCGGGGCAGTGAACCAGATCGCTCTGATCTGAGGCGCGTGGTGCAGCAGTGGGGCGGCTATGCCCTGGTATTAAGCCTGTTAGGTTCCTATCTGGTGGATCATCATGACGGCGATATTCGTCAGTTACCTGCTAATCTGGCACCCACGGCAACAGAGACAAAGTATGACCGGGTAAGCCGGGTACTGCGCCGCTACGACGAAGTGTTGACTCCACAGGAGCGATCGTTCTTGGAAAGGTTCAGTGCCTTTCGATTGCCTGTGCCAGCGGCGGCATTGGAGATTCTCTCTTCTTCTACAGGAGAAACGGAATTTCCCTCCCCTGGTTCCCCAAAGTTGGGAGAAACTGAACCCCTAAATCCCCCAAACTTGGGGGATTTAGGGGGCAAGCAAACCTTAGCAATCGCCCATCGCCTCGTTAGCTACCGCATTCTGCACCACAACGCGGGTAACTCCACCTACACCATCCACCCCCTTATTCGCAAACACTACCTGCAACGGCTGAAGCAAGCTAGAGACCGCACCACGACCCTGCATCGCCAGATTGCCGACCTTTACCTCACCACTGCCGGAGAAACCCCAAGATTTCCGACTCTGAATGACCTCACTCCCTTGATTGAGGCAGTGCATCATCGCTGTCAGGCAGGGGACTATGATGAGGCAAACATAATTCGCCGGGATCGCATTCATCAGGGCGATCTCGCCGTCCTTATCCACCAACTCGGTGCCTACGACGCAGACCTAACCCTGATGCAGGAATTCTTCCTGGAGGGCGACACGACCCAAAACCCTCAAGTGAGTGATCCGGATGCCCAATGCTTTGTGCTCAATCACATCGGACTCTGCCTGATGAGCCTGGGACGGTTGGGAGAAGCGCCCTCGTTTTATGAGCGGGCAGCAGCAGGTTACGTTTCTGGGGAGAAATGGAGTTTTGCTAGCGCTATCTATCACAACCTGGCAATCCTCTACATCTATCTTGGCAATTTTCCTGCCAGTGCCAGCGCTGTCGAGTCTGCTCTCCTCTATGCCCGTCGTGGCAATGATCAGGGGAGTGAGCAATTTTCATTGGGATTGCAAGCATGGGTTGATCATCTTTTAGGTCATTTAGACACAGCAACCGATGTTTTCCAGCAAGCAGCGGCTCTGCTTCATCCGAGAGAGCCAGATAAGCAATACCTCTACGGACTGGTAGGTATCAAACACGCCGACCACCTGCACCGTTGGGGAGATGCCGACTACGCTCGCCGCATCACCGAGGCAAACCGGAGCATCTGTGAGCGAAGTCATTGGGTGGAGCAACTCAGCCTTTGCCATCGGGCTATGGGTGATCTGGATGCCGCCTCGAAGCTGTCTACTGCCCAGTACTACTACAACGAAGCATTGCAAATTGCCCGTAGTATTTCTGAACGGAGTGTGCTGATCGAGGCGCTGCTGGCGCGGGGGCGGTGGGCAGCGCGCCAGGGAAATGCAGCCGCAGCGAGTAGCGATTTAGAAGAGGCGTTGGGCTATGCGGTAGCAGGGGGCTATCGCCTCTACGAGGCAGATATTCGTATGGGGTTGGCGTGGATGCACCGAGCAGCAGGCAATCTCGATGCAGCACGGCTGGAGGCAGAGCGGGCGCAACGCATGAGCGAGGCGATGGGCTATTACTGGGGGCAAAAGGATGCGGCAGAGGTACTGGAGGCGCTGGAGCAAGTGGCTTAAAGTTGCTGAGAATTTGGAACAAGAATAATGGGTTGAGAAAAAGAGTTTGAAGAACACGCTATCCCTATTCGTTTCAGTGAGGAACAAGACGAAATGCTAGATGAAATGGTCGCCGCAGCTAGGGGTGTATCAACATCCATAAATCTAGCTAGCAGAGTAATGAGTTTAACTCAACCCCAACAAAGAACACTGAACTAATTGCACATTCAGCCAACCGCTCATTTTCGCCTTTGTATAGCCATTGCTAAACTCAAGATGGAGATGCTTGAATGTCTAGATGTCTAAACATTCAAGCATCTCATTGCTTCTGATTTGTACTGGCTTGACCCCTTAAAGCGTCTGCTCAAGCATCTCACCATGCTCCTTGAGCCATTGCTTAGCCTTTTCCAAGGTAGCCACTTGGGCACCAATGATGTTCCAAAAGCGTGGGGTATGGTTCGGCTCAAGCAGATGCGCCAGCTCATGCACCACCACATAATCAATCACAAACATCGGGGCTTTCACCAGCCGCCAGTTAAAAATTACATTATCGTTGGGGGTGCAAGAACCCCAACGGTACTTGCTATCGGTAATCTTCGCCTGATTAAACTCGACACCAAGGCGCTGTGCGTAAAGTTCAACACGGGGAAGAATTTTCTCTTTGGCTTTCTGGATATACCAATCCTTGAAAACATTACCGCGATCCTCTGCCTTGGACTTGGGCACGAGAAAGAGGCTATTGGCAAACTGGATATCACCATCCTCGTCTACCAGCTCTAACCGATAGCTGCGCCCCAAGTAGAGTAGGGATTCACCGTTTACCAGCTCCTTGCCAGGAGGATGGAGCAGCGGCTGATATTTTTGCGCGTGATGCGTCTTCTCATAAAGCCATTGCTTGCGCGACTCTACGACTTGCCGAATTTTCTCAGGTTGGGTGCCTGCGGGTGCTTTGACAACGATCGAGCGATCGCGCTCGACGGTGATTGTTAGTGTTTTGCGGTTGGCGGAATAGATAACGTTGTAGTCGAGATTCATGATGATGCACCGCTGGTCCGTCTATTCAGCGTACAGAATCTGGTCAGTATTTTTCTTAGCCAGTTCCATCACGCGCGAAATGATCTGCTCCCGATTTTTCACCAGATTGGGAATTTTGATAAAAGCAGGCGACAAGAAGATACCATTTTGGATTTCAGCTTCGAGCTTTTTGCGGGCTGGAATGCTCTCCCAGAAACCCGTCAGTTGCAATTCCCGCTCAACGACGGTGAACACTTGTTGGGTCAAAGAAACCACCTGGGTAATCGTATCATCATTCAGGTTTGACTCCCCAAAACATTCCCGCCGAAACATACGGAAAAACGGCATCTGCTTTTTCTTATGCAAGCCGTAGGTCGGCTCCTTGTCTGCGTCTTTCACCCGCTGGCGCAGCTTTTCTAGCTCTTCGTAGATCCGTTCCCAGTTGTCTTTGAACTGCTCCAGAATGGCTGTCAGCGCTGCCGCAAACGAGGCTTGCAGCTCCGGGTCATCGTCCAGTTCGATGTCGATATGATGACGCAGGGCGTGCTCGACGGCAGCGGCTTTGGTTTTAGTGCGGCTCCGCTTTGAAACCTGGCTTTCAAAGTCGTCATCCAGGATCGAAATCGGCTTGACTTTTTCATCGATGCCCTTTGAGCGCAGGTACTCGTCGGTCAGCGCCCGTAGTTTGGCAGGGATGCCCTTCATGCTCAGTCGCGCATCGCGGAAGTGCCTGCCCGCCAGCACATTCACCTCGGTCAACACCTGATAGTCGGTCATGTATTTGAGGGCTTCCTTCGCCGGAAAAACCAGGTTGAGGCTCCGGGTCAGTTTCTTAAACGCCAGCATGAACTCGAAGCGAATGTCCTCGTCGTAGAAGAGATCGTAAAAAGCGTCGTGGTCGGTGAGATCGGTGAGTCCATGTTGCTGCAACAGCGCCAGGATCGTTCGGTGGTCATCCTCAAGCTGGCGGATTTCCTCTTCTGGAAAGCTCAGGGTCTCTTCAACTTCCTTCTGCTCCAGCTCGTCGTAGGTATCAATGGCTCGCTTCAGGTGGTGACCGATGCCCACATAGTCCACCACAAAGCCCTTGTCTTTATCAGCCCCACCCACGCGGTTCACACGGGCGATCGCTTGCAGAAGGCTATGCGCCTGGATGACTTTATCGAGATACATCACCTGCTCGACAGGTGCATCGAACCCGGTCAGCAGCATATTGTTGACGACCACGATCCCGATATCGCCAGTTACGCCGTGGTCTTCGGCATCAAACGGCAATTTGAAGCTCTTGATGGTGGTCTCGTGCTTCGAGGCGTTGGTGTATTCCTTCAAGTGTGGCAGGTCGTTATTCCCACTAGAAATCACCACATCGGTTTTGAGCTTTTTCAGGCGATCGCGGGGAATTTGATGGGGATTAGACTGCTCCAGTTTGGCGATCGCCTCGGTAATGGCTTGATCCAAATGCTGCTTGTAGCGCACCGCTGCCTCGCGGGAAGTCGCCACTACCTGTGCCTTATAGCCGTTCGGGAAGATCCATTCCAGATAATGCGCCACGATGTTTTGAGCTTTGGCAGCAATGGTATCTTGGGCTTCGAGGTAAGCATCCCGCGAGCCATAACCCAAAATTTGCATCCGCTCTTGTAAGTTGTACTCACTGAATACGTCTTGAAAGGCGCTGTCCATCCCTTCCTGGTCAGGCACCTCAGCATTATGGGTGCGTCCTTCATAGACGATTTCCAGGGTCACTTTGTCCTCAATGGACTGACGCATGGTGTACTTGTCGATATAGTCACCAAAGACTTTCTCAGTCTTGTCGATCGGCGTGCCCTTGTAGCCAATGCGGGAAGCGTAGGGGAGGGCTTTGTCGAGATTGGCTCCTAGCAGGGAGTACTGCGATCGGTGCGCTTCGTCGGTCATCACCAGAATGTTGGCGCTGCGGTTCAGCTCTGGAAAGGCTTCTTGCAGGTCGCGCTCCTGGAATTTGTGAATCATCGCCATGACCAGATCCGAGGAGTCGCTGCGGAGCAACTCCTTGAGTTTGGCGATGCTATCGGCAGGTTTGACCGTGAAGCCGATGTTTTGACCCGTTTCGGCGAGCTGCTGCTCTAGCTGGGTGCGATCGGTAATAAACACCACCTTCCACTGGGACAGGTTGGGATGGCGGTACATTGCCCGCACCATAAACATCATGGTCAGAGACTTCCCTGCCCCCTGGGTATGCCAGATGATACCGCTGCGTTCCCGTGGCGTTTTGCCGTCCAGTAACCGCTGCACGGCTTTCTTGACGGCACGAAACTGCTGATAGCGCCCGACAATTTTGATGGCTTCGCCTTTGTCGTTGACGGAGAAGAGCGTGAAGTTGCGGATCAGCTCCAGCAGGTTAGCGGGGTCAAGCATCCCAGCGACCAGTCGCTGCTGATCGTTGGGGGAACTGCCGCCATGATCCAGGTCTTCTAAGGTGCGGGGGAAGGGATCAGCCCAGCGGTAAAAGTATTTCTCGGTATGGGTGGTGAGGGTGCCAAACTTGGCTTGATTGCGGCAGGTCGCCACCACAAACTGGTTGTAGAAGAACAGAGGCGCGCTGCCTTCGCCTTTGGCTCCGCGCTGTTCGCTGTAGCGCAGGATCTGGTCGATCGCTTCGGGAATGGGTTCTTTGACCTTGGGCGATTTACACTCGATCACCACTACTGGCAAGCCGTTCAGGAACAGGACAATATCCGGGATGATATGGTTTTCGGTGCCGAGAATCCGCACCTTGAACTGACAGACGGCGATAAAGCGGTTGTTGCTCCGGTGATCAAAGTCGATGAACTTCACTGTGGGGCTTTTCTCACCCGTCCGGCGGTTTTCTGAGACGCTGGTGTTTTCTTGCAGCAGGGTGAAGACATGGCGATTGTTTTCCAGCAGGCTGCTGCTGGGGAAGCTGGCGGTAAGCTGCTTGACCACTTCTTCTACCTGGTCAGCTTCTAGCCAGGGATTGATCACTTGAAGCTGCTGGCGCAACACGGGCAACAGCGCCACTTCGGTAAAGCTGTCGCGGAAGGTTTCCCCCGGCTGCTGTTTCATCTCCAGATCCAGCACGTCCCAACCCAACCCATGCAGTTGGTCGAGCAGCGGCTTCTCGACGTGGTTGCGCTCATCAAGTTTGATCGGGTTGGGTGGTTTGTTCATGACCAGATAACTTGTAAGTGACCCCATTGCTGAATTTTTTCGTCTTTTGAGACCAGCGGCGATTGATGAACGAGACTGCTAGCAACAATTAAGCGATCTGCTGGGTCGCCGTGAAAGCCTCCGGGTAACTGGGTTGAAAGGACGGCGATTTGAGGGGTTAATGTCAGTAGTGTCACGTTTGGGCGTTGAAGGGATGTCTCGATCCAGACCTGCACATCCATTGATAGCCCAACTCTTCCTTTGGAGACTAGCATTGCTAATTCCCAACAACTGATGGCAGGAATGCCGATGAGATCAGTTTGCTCAATCGCATCAAGCGCTTTTTGGGAGAGGCTTGTAGACTCATTTGTCCACCAGATCCAGGCGTGAGTGTCTAAAACAATCATGCTTCGGCATCCCATGAGACATCAATGGGTGAAAGCAAGTCATGCTCGAAAATGACGCTACCTTTTAAGGGATTGACTCCGCTCAGGTTAGTCAGCGGTGTAGCCGTTAGCGATGGTTGCTTTAATGCCAGGATGATGCGATGCAAGATCTCAAGATAGGCATCATCAATGGTGTCAATTTCGAGTTTTAGTTGTTCGCGGTTAATCATGGGTGGCTCCTGAAGCAGGACGATCGCAGGCGAGAGCGACGGCTATTTTGCGGTTTTGCCTCACGACAAATGAAACGTCTCTGAAAAGTCGTGAGGGGCGGTTATCTTGATTTGTTTGAGACGCGATAGTAAGGAGTCGGGCGCGATCGCTTCGTCGATCGGCGCAAGCAGATCGCCTTCAAAGGTGACGCTGCCTTTGAGTGGATTGGCTTCTGTGGCTGGGGTCGGGGCAGCTTCATCTAAGACAATGACGCGGATGGTTTTGCCTTCCCACTGGGCGGAGTATTCGGGGGGAATGGTGACAACACCGTTGTGGAGAGTCGTCTGAAATTCGATTGCCTGCATAAAAAACCTCGATCGTGACAATTTTGAGGGTGAACAGAGGCGCTACTTAAAGGTAACAGTTTCATACCTGGGCGGTTTTGGGGTCGTTGAGTAAGGCAGTGACGCGAACGTTGCCAGTAAGGAGATCTTGCATAAGACCCATCTGAAGACGTGAGAGCTTAGAAAGCATGTTTAGATTAGCTGCATAATCGTAGTGATGCTGAGCTAAAACTTTTCCTATGGTTTTTTGCTCTTGAGAGGGAGGGCATCTCATCGGTGTCAGCTTGATGTCTTTTACATTAATATGTGGCGATGTCGTTGCTCCTAACCCCTTAATTGCTCGCCGGTAGTAATCGTCTGCATTCATGCTCCAGAGGAAGTAGGTCGAGTCTGTGTCAGTATCTGGTCGTAAGAGCATCACTCGTTGACCAAGACAAACTCTTTCTTCGCCTACAGGAGAAGCAATTCCTAACCTTTCCCCTTCTCGTGAATAAATAATGTCTCCTTTACGGGGTTCTAATCGCAATATACGTTCCTTATAAATTTTCTCGCTGACACGCCATGCCGTGTTGAGCAACAACTGACCAGGCACCATGTCGGCTGTGCGAATACATGGAATACCGGCAGGCTCGTAAGCTGGGGTAGAGTGTGGGCAATCCACAATTTCACTACAAAAGTCTTGTGTCGCTTTTATCTCCCATTCCACTGGAATCCGCTTCAGTGGGGAATCCTTGAATGCGTGGGTTGCTTCCGATCGCACATTGCCATCTTCATCAATGCCTTTGGTCAGCAAGTCCTGCATCAGTCCGGTTTTGATGCGCTGCTGCTTGGCGATGATTGCCTTGGTTTGCTCAATGGCGCGATCGACCGTCGAGAGAATCGCGGCGATCTGAGTTTGTTCTTCTATAGAGTTTGGATAATCAAACTGGATTTTATTGAGTTTTGCCTTGTTTAAGGTTGCCCCTTTGATAGCTTGGTCTACATCTTGAAGTAGATCCCATTGCTGCAACCCATAATAAAGAAAAGTAGAGTCGAGGTTATCAGTCTCTAAGGCTGCAATTGCTTCATTTGTATATAATTTTCTTCCAGCAAAAGCGACTCGACCAATAGTGAGTTTGAAGCTGAGAAGAACAGTACCTTGATACTGTGTTTTCGCATTAGAGTTTTTAATACCTGTATCAGTTATGTATTCAGACGTGTCAGTAATAACACGCTGATTCATATCTCTAATTGAAACCCACAGATTCTCTGTTTCCTTTCCAGAGTCCCAATATGTAGGGTTGTTACGTGTTGGTGTCCCACCAATTGAAATTCGGCATAATTTCCCTAGAATTCCTGTCTCCCAACCTTCTATAGTCATCACGCCAAGTACCCCAACTTGCTCAAAAACGTATCGAGGGTTTTCAGCGTCTTCTCCCGCTCCGTCTCCAACTCCCGACTCGATACCGCATACTTGTCCCACAAATTCTCAACTGTGGCGATCAGCGCCCGCTTTTCCGCATTCAAGTAACGGGTAAGCTGCTCTTTCACCCAGTCGTAGAGCTTTTTCAAAATCAGCGTTTTCGCCTCTGCATCGGTCATCTGCCCCCCGATGGCAGCCAGCACCCCATCAATCCGCGATCGCCGTAGCTCCAGTGCTGCCTTGTCCTTATGCAGTGCGGTGATTTGCTTCTTGTCGTCCTTGTGGTTCGGGTTCAGCACTTTAAGCTGTGTTTCCACCTGTTGCAGCAGTTCGCTGGTTTCTGCCTTTGCCTCATCGCCGCCGATGCGTTTCAGGCGCAGCTTCAGCTCTAGCTCGTTTTGCTCTTGCTTCAACGTGTCCTTGAACTGCTTGATGCGCTTCTCGATCGCGGCGATCGCGTCAAATGCCGTTTCGTAGGACTGGCGCTCTTTGGTGGCGGAACTGCCTGCCGACGCTTTCAAGTCATCAATCAATTCCTTGAGTGCTTTCTTGATGATCGTTGCCGTCACGGTTTCCCCTTCCTCCGGCTCATAGCTGGCAACCTCCTGCGCCGATTCCACCGCCTCACTCAGTTCGCCCTGTGCCGCACTAATCTTGCTTTCCAGTGCCTCAATCCGATCCACCTCCGCCTGGAAAAAAGCCGCCAGTAAGTAATTGTCGGGAATCAGGGTATGGTGCCAGCCGGTGTTGACGATCGTCTTGAGGTCATAGCGGCTTTGCTGCCACCAGTTGACAAACACACCCGCCGACTGGAAGGCATCCAGCACTCCCAGCGGCATCAGCTTCTCTCTAAGACTGGTCAGTAGCTCCTGGCGCACCTGGGGCAGAATGTTGTGCCCTTCCAGCTTGGCAAAATCATCCCGTGCCTCTTGCCACCAGCTTTCTAGCGTCGTGTGATGGGCGCTGACCACTGCTTGCAGGTCAGGGTTTGCCTCCAGCCGCTCCTTAATCGACGTTTTGCTGGCAACGTCTGAGCAAAAGGCAGCATAGCCAGGGCGATCGGACACAAACAGCGTCTCCGACTTCACCCCAAACTTGGCGGTAATGTTCTAGGTTTGTTGTTTTCCATCAGAGAAACTGGTTTGATGGAGAGGTTGAT
>QBMH01000157.1 GCA_003249025.1 Leptolyngbya sp.
ATGCGATTGAAGTAGGCGTGATTCATGGCTCGATAAGCAACTCGACTCTCTTTAGAATGCCACATCCTCCCTATTCTTGAAGAACTCTACTATACTTTCCCCGCAAACACCCGTTCGGCGGGTCCTGTCATATATAAGTGATTGTCCGCTGCCGACCATTCAATCAGCAGGCAGCCACCGGGAAGCTCAACAGTGGCACGGCGATCGCTGCGATCAGTTAACACTGCTGCGACTAGGGAAGCACAGGCACCCGTTCCACAGGCTAAGGTGATCCCTGCTGCCCGCTCCCAGACGCGCATCTTCAAATAATTCGATCGCACCACTTGAATAAATTCCACGTTAATTTTTTTGGGAAACGCGGAATGACATTCAATTTGTGAACCAATCGTTTCCAATGGGATCGCTGCTACATCATCTACAAATGTGACGCAGTGAGGGTTTCCCATATTGACGCAGGTTACGTCCCAGGTTTTCCCGGCTGCTTCAAGCGGTTGATTCACCACAGGTTGATCAGGCTGACCTAAAGTGGTCGGAATGTCTGCCGCTCGTAAAATCGGTTCACCCATATCTACGGTGATTAATCCATCGGCGGTTAATTTCGGCGTAATCAGTCCGCCCAAGGTGTGAATAGTGTAAGAGCGCGGCGCGGTGATGCCTTCCAAATCGGCAATGAAGCGAGCCAAACAGCGAATGCCGTTCCCACACATTTCTGGTTCTGAACCATCACAGTTAAAAATCCGCATGGTGTAGTCGGTGCCATTTTGACCCGGCAACGCAAAAATAACCCCATCAGCACCAATGCCAAAGTGGCGATCGCACAGCGTTGCGGCTTGTTCTGGCGTAAGGCGGGGGCGATCGGACAGGCGATTATCAATCAGAATGAAATCGTTTCCTAACCCGTGGTACTTGGTGAACTCGATTGGCATGATGGTCTTAATAGATGTCTAAAGAGAGTGCGGTAATCGAAGAAAAATAAGTTATAAGTCGTGAGAATAGATAAATTATTAAAGACGAGATTTCAGCATTGTGCTGGGACTCTAAATTTAACGTCGATTCCTTAACATTCATCCTTCTTTCATGGGGCACGCGCAATGACCACAGAACTAGAGACCGGACTTCCCAGTATCCGCCAAATTCAAAACTTGATTCGGGAGGGCAAGGAAGTCGAGCTAAAACTTGTCACAGGCGACTTGTTAGCCGGAAAAATTAGCTGGCAAGACAATCATTGTATCTCTCTAACGGATCAGTATGACCAACCCACCATTGTCTGGCGGCAAGCGATCGTCTATCTCAAACCCCGCTTGTAAAGTGATACCGTTTTAAGTCTTACACTCCAAACTGAATTAATTGATCAATAGACCCTGATCCATTCGTAGAACTCCCTTAAAACTTCTACACTGAAAGCGTCATGCCAATTTTTTTCTAAAAATCAACCCAATCTTTTTCTATTGCCCTATAGATTTTGTTTTCTTCCTTTTCCCTCTTTCCTTTTCCCGTCCCCATGAACCAGCCTACCCTTAGAAAAATCACCTTGGGATTCCTATGGCTTAGCTTTATCGTCTACGCCTTTGACTTTGCTCCACCTGACCAATCAGATACCTTAGATTTAATTAAACGCCTTTCCACAGCACAGGTCGAGGGAATCAACCCTGTGATTGTGGCTCTGTTTAACATCATGGGCGTATTGCCGGTGATGTATGCCTGCCTTCTCTATGCCGATGGACGAGGGCAACGGCTGCCTGCTTGGGCATTTTCAGTGGCATCCTTTGCCGTCGGTGCCTTTGCTCTATTGCCCTATTTAACGTTGCGCCAGCCTAACCCATCATTTATTGGCAAAAAAACTTGGCTGATTAAGCTGTTGGATTCTCGCTGGTTAGGAATGGGTGTGGCGATCGCCACCATCAGCCTGGTCAGTTATGGCGTGACTCAAGGAAACTGGCAAGAGTTTGTGTCTCAGTGGCAAACCAGTCGTTTTATTCACGTTATGAGCTTAGATTTTTGTCTGCTGTGTTTGCTCTTTCCCGCAATGCTGGGCGACGATATGGCACGACGCGGATTGAAAGATTCCCGCATTTTTTGGGCAGTGACTCTCAGCCCTTTATTTGGAGCCGTGATTTATTTGGTGCTGCGCCCCCAACTGGCTGAGGCAACCCTACCCCAACCAACCGCTGCTCTAACTTGAACCAATGCACCTCGCACTCCCCACCCCGCACCCTGCACTTTCTAGTTAATCTTCCCATGTGGCAGACCTTTCGCCATTCGCTAAAATGTCATTCACTAAAAATAGTCCTCTATGCCGTGCTGCTGGCGATCGCCAGCAGTATATTCCTGAGTTCTAGCGGATTCGCAGCCGATCTTTCTACGCTATCTGAGCGAGTCCTTGAGCCACCGTCAATCACTCGCCCCAACCTAGATCCTGGCAATATTCCCTCTGAGAAAGTGAACCAATTTGTTCGAGCTTGTCTTCAAGTCGTCAAACTGATAGAACGACGAGAAGGAGACTTACAAAGCACAGAGGGCAGTGCCGAATCACGCCGTCTGGAACAGGAGATTGAAGCTGAAGCATTGGCAATCATTGAGACAGCGGGCTTAACTCGTCAAGAATATTTGCAACTGCTAGGACTCGCGAATACCGATCCTGAATTTGGAGAACGAGTTGCGAATCAGCTACAAGAGTTGGCGGGATGAAAAATCTGAGAAGCGATCGTAATTCTGTAACGGTTCTTAATTAGTCTTATTTAACATTTGAGATATCCTGTAGCATCAGACAACCCAAAACCGTCGTAAGTTTGTTCTACAAATCTGCAAAATTCGGCTATGTTGAGAGGCTAGTTCCTACAAGTAGCGCTAGGTAATTGAGTTGGATGGCTGGTAACTTTACTTCTCCCTCACAAGTAGATTTGATCCAACGGCGGCAACGGCTACGTCGTCAACGTCGCGTTCGCGTATTTCAGGCATTGTGGAGAGGATTGACGGTTACCACATTAGCAGCGAGCTTAGTGTGGGTGACAACGCTCCCAATTTGGTTAATTCGCAAGCCTGAGCAAATTAAAATTGAAGGCAATCGCTTGATTCCATCGCAGGCACTGCGATCGCTAGTTCCGATTCATTATCCTCAATCACTGTTGCAGTTGAAACCCGAAGCGATCGCCAAAGAATTGAGATCCAAGGCTCCCATTTCGGATGTGGTCGTGAATCGGCAACTCTTTCCACCGAGCCTGACTATTCGAGTTGTAGAGCGCTATCCCGTCGCGATCGTTCTAGCAAATACCAGTGATATTCAATTGTTGTCGCAAAATTCTATCAAAAGCAAAGAAACTGCCGCCAAAATTGGATTGTTAGATGAGAATGGAATCCGGCTGCCTTTAGAAAACTACACGCTTATCCAGCATTCCATTAAGCTGCCGAGTCTGAAGGTAATTGGGAACCCAGAGTACTATCGTAGTAACTGGTCTACCCTGTATCGGGAAATTAGCCGTAGCCCAATCAAAATCACCGAAATTGATTTTCAAAATCCAGCAAACTTAGTCCTGAAAACTGAAATAGGAACGATTCATCTAGGTCCCTACGGAATACAGTTCTCTGAACAAATTAAAACCCTTGATCGAATGCGTAAACTTCCTAATCAAGTTAGTCTTGATCAAGTTGCCTATATTGACTTAAGAAACCCAAACTCGCCGTTTATTCAAACGTTTGAATCAAAAGGTTCTGTTAAACCAGATAGCCCTTAAGATTAGGTCAAGAAAATGATCACAACAGGTTCGCCAAGCAATTTAATGAACTTAAGCAACGTTGACGTTTCACGCTATCATAAGCTCCTTAACAAGATTGGTTTTTCAAACAAGTTCCTTTATAGTTGATCAAAGTCATTCAGCCCTAAAAGCTTTGTTTGCAGTCATTCACTCAAATTTCATCTAAATTTATTGTTAAATTGCCTGCTATTCCAATGACACTTAATAACGGCTTAGAAAATGCCCACGGAAATACCACTACTCCTGAAGGACAGCCCAACTTTTTATTGGCGATCGCTCCTTCCAGCCCATTCACCAACTCCGGTAATCATATGAACCAATCTAATGATGCAAAAGGGTTGTCCAGAGACGATCGTAGGAGTAATGACATTGTGCCTGGTAGTGTGGCAAAGATTAAAGTCATTGGAGTGGGCGGCGGCGGCGGCAACGCCGTAAATCGAATGATTGCTAGCGAGGTCGTCGGAGTTGAATTTTGGACGATTAACACCGATTCTCAAGCATTGGTGCAGTCCTCCGCTTCAAAATGCTTACAGGTCGGGCAAAAACTCACCAGAGGATTAGGCGCAGGCGGAAACCCGGCAATTGGGCAAAAAGCAGCCGAAGAATCACGAGATGAAATTGCAGCGGCGCTCGAAAATTCTGATCTAGTCTTCATCACGGCTGGCATGGGCGGTGGCACTGGAACAGGCGCAGCTCCCGTGGTTGCAGAAGTTGCCAAAGAATTGGGAGCCTTAACCGTTGGAGTCGTCACGCGTCCCTTCACCTTTGAAGGTCGCCGTCGCACCAGTCAGGCAGAAGAAGGCATTGCGGCGCTTCAAAGCCGAGTGGATACCCTAATCATCATCCCAAACGATAAACTGTTAACGGTTATTTCTGAGCAAACCCCTGTTCAAGAGGCGTTTCGTACCGCCGATGACATTCTTCGGCAAGGGGTTCAAGGAATTTCAGACATCATCACCATTCCTGGGTTGGTCAACGTTGACTTTGCCGATGTCAGAGCAGTAATGGCAGATGCCGGATCTGCTTTGATGGGAATTGGCGTAGGTACAGGCAAATCCAGGGCTAGAGAAGCAGCAATGGCATCGATTTCTTCACCATTGCTAGAGTCTTCGATCGACGGTGCCCGTGGGGTCGTCTTCAACATCACTGGCGGTACGGATCTGACGTTGCATGAAGTCAATGCAGCGGCAGAGATTATTTATGAAGTGGTTGATCCCAATGCCAATATTATTTTTGGTGCGGTGATTGATGAACGGCTGCAAGGGGAACTGCGGATTACGGTGATTGCTACTGGGTTTACTGGAGAACCTCAAGCGCGTCAGACTCAGACTGCTAAGCCCTCTGCACTGAAACGCCCCATGAGTTCGACGGCCGTTCCACCCGCTTCAATCCCAGAACCAAAGACGAAACCGCCGATGACTGGGTTAGATATTCCTGAGTTCCTCCAACGTCGTCGTCCCCCCCGGTAGTGGCTCAAGATCCTCGGCAACAAGCCTTTCTGGCACTCCAAGCGATCGCTCAGGGTAGCTTTGCCGACGATATTTTGGCGAAAACCCTGCAACAGGATTTAAGTGACCTGGATAAGCGGTTAGCCACCGAATTAGTCTATGGCACTGTTCGACGGCAGCGAACTTTGGATACGCTGATTACGCAACTGGGAAAAAAATCTAGCGATCGCCAACCGCCAAACTTACGCTTAATTCTGCATTTAGGACTTTATCAACTTCGGTATTTGACTCAAGTGCCGCCTTCCGCAGCCGTCAATACCTCAGTAGAGCTTGCAAAAAAAAATGGGTTTGCCGGACTTTCAGGGGTGGTCAACGGCATTCTGCGCCAATATATCCGGCTTTCGGCATCTGACCCGCTGCAACTTCCCAGTGATCCCATTCAGCGCTTGGCGGTTTTACACAGCTATCCCGATTGGATTGTGGAAGTGTGGCGGGATCAATTTGGGCTAGAGGATACCGAAAAACTGTGTGAGTGGATGAATCAACCGCCGCGAATCGATTTGCGGGTTAATATCTTAAGGGCATCCGTCGAGCAGGTAGAAGCGGCAATGCAGGCTGTGGGAGTATTCGTCGAGCGATCGCCTGTTTTACCGCAAGCACTCCGGCTAGTCAATCATGCAGGTGCCATTCGCAATCTACCCGGTTTTGAAGAAGGCTGGTGGATGGTGCAAGATTGGAGTGCTCAATTGGTCAGCCATTGCGTCAATCCACAACCGGGCGAAACGGTGATTGATGCCTGTGCTGCCCCCGGTGGAAAGACAACTCACCTGGCAGAATTGATGAGCGATCGCGGCGTGGTGTATGCCTATGATAAAACTGCGTCTCGCTTAAAAAAGGTGCAACAAAACTGCGATCGCTTGGGGCTACATTCCATCCAAATTGCCACCGCCGATAGCCGCACACTGACGCACTTGGCGCAAGCAGATCGAGTATTGGTAGATGCTCCCTGTTCTGGCTTGGGCACTCTACACCGCCATGCTGATGCTCGCTGGCGACAAACTCCCGCAACCGTTCAAGATTTAGCAACCTTACAAGCTGAATTACTGAATCAAGCGGCAACGTGGGTCAAACCCCACGGCATATTAGTCTATGCCACCTGTACGCTGCACCCAGTAGAAAATGAAAATCAAATCCAACACTTTCTAACTACCCATCCAGACTGGAAACTGCAACCCATTAGTGATTTGCCTGCCTCTAAGTTTGCATCTTCAGCAGGATGGATCAAAGTTTTGCCCCATCAACATGCCATGGATGGCTTTTTTATGGCACAGCTTAGTCGGTAGGATGCCAATTCAAATAAAAATTATGTGACAAATTACAAAGCATTGTTCTGAGTGACGTATGGTAAACAGTGAAGAGAAGGCAACTAAATTGCCGACTCTTTAGTCACTCAGGTTTTTGAAGTAAGGTTTTTAAAGTTATGGCAGATAAAAACGTTATAAATTTAGTCAAAATTTTGATTGGAACCGCCTGGATTGATGGAAAAATCCAACCTGAAGAGCGAGAATACCTCAACCGTATTGCTCATGAAAAGGGAGTTGCTGATGAAGCTGAGATTCAACCATTATTGAATGAATTTACTTCAGTAAAACCAAGCGAATGCTATGAATGGGTGAAGCAATACTTGGGCGATCGCCCAACATCTGAAGAGTGCCAACAACTTCTAGAAGCTATCAGTGGCTTGATTTACAGCGACGGCATGGTTGATACCGAAGAGGCGAAATTATTAACGGAATTGCAGTCTCTCGATCCGAGTAATCCTAGCGGAGTCCAATCAAGCAATACAGTACTAAAAGCGATTCGTAGTCTCTATCAACGCTGGATTGCTAAATTGGAATAATTACTTCGCTCTCCATCCCATGCCGCCCCTAAAAAGATAACTCCTTAAACACCTGGGTTTTCAGTGTCTTTTACTTCCGGCACCACTTCAGGACGATCCTTGCTTTCCCAACCAACTGGGCGTTTAGCGTTGTACCAGGCGATCGAGCCGATTGTCACAGCCGCTATAAAACCAACAACATAAACTGCCGTAAACGCTGTCGGAAAACGCTCACCCGCACTGGTTGCAACTGCTAATAATAGGTTCATTTCTTATACTCCTTAAGTCAAATCTATTGAATGCATTACAGCATACTGAGTTGAATGAATCAATTCATCCCCTACAAGACTGATTTTGATCCCGTTCTTTAGACAGATCTGGCGGTTTCTTCTGCCCGCCCATACTGAGCGATCGCTGAATTCTCCAAATCTGTTTGTTGCACTAACCATGCCCATAGCTGATCCCCATAGGAAAAGTGCCACCATTCCTTCGGATGCCGCAGAAACCCACCGGCCGCCATGCTTTCCCACAGCAATTCTCGATGAGTGTGATAATGTTGCTCCTCAATTTCAACACTATCTACAAAGTAGTTTGGATAGGATCTTGGCGACAATTCATCAATCACCGATCCCATTTCGACCGGGTTGCCAACTTCATTAACCAGCGTCAGGTCGATCGCCGCTCCCGTGCTGTGAGGCGGTGGGGCTGCGGGATCAACCAGTGGGGCTGCCCAAAATTCATAAACTCGTTCCAAAATTTCTTGGCGCTCAGCCTCAGTCAGAGTAAGGGCATCCAATCCCGCCTCTGCCACCACTGTTTGAAACGTATAATCCACCATGAATTGCTGCACGCTCAGCGGTCGATAGGCATCAAAAATTTGCAGCCGCCAACCAGAGCGCTGCTGTTGCAAATAGGATTGTGCCTGAAATAATCGCTCTAACACCGTTCGACGTACAAAAAACGGCGACTTGCCTTCATAGGGCGCACCCAGCGCTAGATAAGGATGAGGAGAAACCCAGGCAAATCGCTTCAAGGGAATGGGCACCAAGGGTTCATTGCACTCTGCAATGGGAATGGAGTAGTGAGGCTTCATTGATCGTTATCTACCTGAGTCGGCGCTTGAGAGGGTGGGGCAATCGGCGGAACTGGATCATAGCCGCCGGGATGAAACGGATGACAGCGACAAATCCGCCATGTGGTTAACCAGCTTCCCTTCAGCACACCGTGATTGGCGATCGCGGCGATCGCATACTCAGAACAGGTGGGTTGGAATCGACAGGTTGGGGGTAACAGCGGCGAAATTCCTACCTGATACCCGCGAATCGCACCAATTAAAACTTGTTTCATGGTTTTATTCTAGAAGAATTCATTAATCAATCAACAAAATCATCTAGGGGGCTTCCATCCTGTTTCCTAATCGCTTATGATAAGGAGTCTTGTCTAGTTTTCGATTTTCAGAGGAAGGTAAATGTCGCGATATAGAGGTCCGCGCCTCCGGATTGTGCGTCGCCTAGGAGATCTGCCTGGTTTAACGCGCAAATCACCCCGACGGGCATATCCACCTGGTCAACATGGTCAGGCACGCAAAAAGCGTTCTGAATATGCAGTCCGTTTGGAGGAGAAGCAAAAACTTCGCTTTAACTATGGGTTAAGCGAACGCCAACTGCTTCGTTATGTTCGCAAAGCACGTCGTGCATCCGGTTCCACGGGTGAAGCGCTGTTGCAACTGCTAGAGATGCGGTTGGATAACACCATTTTTCGGTTGGGTATGGCTCCGACCATTCCCGCAGCCCGTCAATTAGTCAATCATGGGCATATCACTGTTAATGGGCGCGTAGTAGATATTGCTAGCTACCAGTGCCGTGCAGGTGAAGCGATCGGCGTGAGAGACAACGAGCGCTCTCGCAAAATGGTCGAAACGAACTTGCTCTATCCTGGATTGGCAAACCTGCCTAGCCATTTAGAATTTGATAAAGCCAAAATGCAAGGTAAGGTTAACAGCATTATTGAGCGTGAATGGATCGCGCTACAAATTAATGAACTGTTAGTCGTTGAGTATTATTCTCGGCAGGCGTAGGCGTAGCCAGTTAAAAGCTGATTACCTCTTCCTACCGCGGCATTTGAATATTTTCATCAGCCTTTTAGCCCCGTCAGCTAAAAGGCTTTTTGCTTGCAGCTACTTCACCCTAGCGCTCACAGGCGAAAATCCAGATACTTTTTTATCCCTCGCATTCCGCACTTTGTACCCTGCACTCCGCACTGTTCAATCTCCTATAATCAAATCTGGTCGCTAACTGCTAAGAGCTAAGTTTGATGGCTGGAATTCGGATTGGAAACGGCTATGATATTCATCGATTAGTGCCCGATCGCGCTTTAATTTTGGGCGGAGTAAAGCTAGAACATTCTTTGGGATTGCTGGGACATAGTGATGCGGATGTTTTAACCCATGCCATTATGGATGCGATGCTAGGGGCGCTCAGTTTGGGTGATATTGGTCATTATTTTCCGCCGACTGATCCCCAATGGAAGGATGCAGATAGCTTGCAATTGCTGGAACAGGTGGACCAATTGATCCGCGATCGCGGCTGGCAAATTGGCAACATTGACTCAGTAATCGTGGCAGAGCGCCCCAAACTCAAGCCCCACATTGAAAAGATGCGCGATCGCCTCTCTAGTGTCCTCAAACTGCGACCCGATCAGGTCGGCATCAAAGCGACCACCAATGAAACGCTCGATGCGACCGGGCGAGAAGAAGGAATTGCCGCCTATGCCGTAGTTTTATTGGAAGTCCTATAAATTATGAATATCTCCTTACCAAAGTTAAATCGATGGATAGTGGTGGGAATCGGTTTAGTCTGCGCGATCGCCCTAAATGCGTGCAGTCAGGCAATCTTTAAAACCGAAGCAGCCCAAGTTTCACAGCTTGTGATCAGCACCCTAGGAGACTTTAGAACCTTCAACCCTGCCTTCAACGGCGAGTTTCCCAACATCTTTCTCTACACATCCGAAGGCTTAATCGGTGAAAATGGCGAAAACTCCAAGATTGAGCCTGCCCTTGCCGAATCCTGGGAGATCTCTCCCGACAAACAGCGCGTTACCTTCACCCTGCGAGATGGGCTGAAGTGGTCGGATGGGCACCCCCTTACCGTGGATGACGTAATTTTCACCTACCGAGATGTTTATCTCAACGAAAAGATCCCCACGGACTTTCGCGATTTGCTGCGGATTGGCAAAAGTGGCAAATTTCCGAGCGTTCGCAAAGTCGATCAACAGCGCGTAGAATTTACAACGCCAGAGCCGTTTGCACCATTTTTGAGAGTCTTAGGCGTAGGAATTCTGCCTGAACATGCGCTACGGGAATCCGTCTTTACGAACGATGACGAAGGCAAACCAAAGTTTCTGTCTACTTGGGGCACCAATACCGATCCGAAAGAACTGGTCGTCAGTGGACCCTTCATGCTGGAAAGCTATACTCCCAGCCAGCGCTATGTGTTTCGGCGGAATCCCAACTATTGGCGCAAAGATAGTCAAGGTCAACCGCTGCCTCATATTGAACGGATTGTGATGCAGGTTGTCGAGTCCACCGATACCGAACTTCTGCGTTTTCGTTCCGGCGGACTGGATCAGTTGGGGGGCTTAAGTTCCCTCCGCCCCGAAGATTTTTCTCTGCTGAAGCAAGAGGAACGGCGCGGCAACTTTGAAATTCAGCAGGGCGGCTTAAGAACGGGCACGCTTTACACCATGTTTAACCTGAACACAGGTCGCCGCAAAGATGGAACGCCCCTGGTTGACCCAATCAAGTCGCGCTGGTTTAACACCAAAGAATTTCGGCAAGCGGTTGCCTATGCGATCAATCGAGATAAGCTGATCAACAACGTGTTTCGCGGATTGGCAAAACCCCAAAACTCGCCAATCTCAGTGCAAAGTCCTTTCTATCTTTCGCCAGAGGAAGGGCTTAGAACCTACGATTACAATCCGCAAAAATCGAAAGAATTGCTGCGTCAAGCGGGGTTTAAGTATGACAATCAGCAGCAGTTATTAGATGCCGAGGGTCATCGAGTTCGATTTAGCATGATTACCAATGCAGAAAATAAACTGCGAGTGGCGATCGGTGCCCAGATTAAGCAAGATCTCGCCGCGATCGGAATGCAGGTCGATTTTGCTCCCATTTCTTTCGGCACGGTCGTTGAAAAGCTGGATACTTCCCTCGATTGGGAATGCATCATGCTGGGGTTAACGGGTGGGATTGAACCCAACGATGGCTTTAATGTGTGGAATCCAGATGGCGGTTCTCATACGTTCAATCAGGGTTCTAAACCAGGAGGTCAACCCGTGCTTGGGCGGCAAGTCGCTGATTGGGAAAAAGAAATTGGGCAGCTTTATATCCAAGGCGCACAGGAGTTAGACGAAAACAAACGGAAGGCAATTTACGCGAAAACTCAGAAAATCACTCAAGAAAATTTGCCGTTTATTTACCTGGCAAACCAGATGGCAATGGCAGCCGTGCGGAACCGAATTGAAAATGTGAAATATACAGCGTTGGGGCTGACTTATTGGAATATTGCCGAGCAAAAAGTCACTGACCGATAATCCTGCACCAGTTTGAGATTGAAATGTGCCAGATAATCTTCTGAAAACAGCAATAGTCCTTGTCTTCAAACTTAAAACCCAAGGTGAATTCTGCACTCTGCACTTTTTATTGTCCCAGAACGCTAGTCAAAACTACCCACTTTAGTGGGAGACTTTAGTTGCTACACACTTCCCGACGCTTCAGCCGAATTTGCAAAG
>QBMH01000158.1:0-9734 GCA_003249025.1 Leptolyngbya sp.
TTGCCGCTTGTTTGATTGTCGGTCGTAAGCTCCTAACATTTTCCGGATAGGCTCTTAGTGCCATCCTCGTTGCTGCCTGTCACAAGGATGCAGATTATTGAACGCTCTCCTTCAGTTCGGACTGACTGCTGACTCCATTAGTCGTGCGTCCGCTCATTTCGCCCTCGTGGACGCGATAGATGGTTATTACCTCCGCACGTCCCCAGGAATCGATCCAAGTTCGATTGATTGCGGGCGAAAGGGTTGGATTACGTGCTTTGATAAATTCCATTGCATGATCAATATCGTCCTGCTCAGTGAGGCGATCGGCTCGACCATTCACAATCACGCTACGCCAATGAAGCGGATCGTGAATCTCTTCAACCTGTAGGCAGATTTCTGGATTCGCGTCGATATCATGAGTCTTCATACCCTCAGTTGTAAACAGGTAAATGTCCGAATTTTCGAGATAATAGCGCATTGGCATCACGCAGGGTTTTCCTTTGTGGATGAAGCCAAGATGACCGTATCCTAATTGTTCAAGGAAGCCTTGTATTTCTTTTGAACTCATCTCATCAATATCTAACATGCTCGTTCTCCTAAAGATTCAGTCGATTGAATAAGGTGATGAACTACGGTACAAAACGTAGGAATTCTGCTTAAAGCAGCCATGAAGCGATCGCTAACTTAATCAGCATCAAAGATGTATTGAGTGCTTTTTATTGAAAATTTGTGAGGCTAACGCTGCTTAATCAAGGCAACAATAGCTCTCGCGTCCTTGTGATATAAAACTTCAGCGTGAGCGCCTCTAGAAATCTGTGCCTCTTCTTGACTATTAAAGGAACCTAAGTGATAAGTTTCCTGGGGAACAGAGGTATAGACTTCTATCCACCAAGATCATTTTGGTTGATGCAATGACAATGAATTCATTAGCGATACCGGTAGTGGATGAAACACTCAACCTGATCGTCATCCCTCTTCCAGTGCGGGAGAGGAATTTAGGCTAAGGGCAATCGGTAAAGTTGTACCCCGCGTTAAGTTAGAGAGATTCACGGCTAAGGCAAAGCAACGATAGATTGCAATTAACTTTAACCCCCTTAAATGTCACATAGGGATGATTGAAATCATGTCTATTCAAATGTTTGAATTGTATGATTTGAATCAAAATGTATCAAAGCTTTACGAGCTAGAACGCAATTTGGTATTAAGGCTGCTTTTGCCATTTCGTAGAAGATTTCGAGCAAAGAAACTTCTGAATGCCTTAAGCTGAGGTTGAAGCGCGGAGTTGTCCGCAGGCGGCATCGGCTTCTAAACCACGGGAATAGCGCACACTGACAGCAATATGACGTTTTTTTAGCTCCTCTACAAATGCCTGCACTCGTTGCGGGGTGGGACGTTTGTAATCGACTTCTTGAATGGGATTGTAGGGAATTAGATTGACGTGGCTTTGAAACCCGCGCAGATGAGCGGCTAGCTCTTGGGCGTGTTCTGGGCGATCGTTCAGGTCTGCTAGCAAGATATATTCAAAACTAATCCGCCGACCCGTGAGCCGCACATAATCCCGACATTCTGCCAGCAGATCTTTTAAGGCATAGTGATGGGCGCTAGGAATTAGGGTTTCTCGCTGTCTTTGGTTGGATGCGTGCAGGCTGACGGCTAAGGTGACTTGCAGTTGATGCTCGGCAAATCGCCTGACGTGACCGGGAATGCCCACGGTGGAAACGGTCATCAGACGTTGCCCAATGCCGACATCTTGATTGAGGCTATGAATCGCAGCGACTACATTATCCGTGTTGAGCATCGGTTCGCCCATGCCCATAAATACAATATTGCTGACGCGCTGCCCAAAGTCTTCTTGAACGGTTAAGACCTGATCGACAATTTCGTGGGTTGCCAGGTTGCGAATAAAGCCCCCTTTTCCCGTGGCGCAAAAATCGCATCCCATGGGGCAGCCCACTTGAGACGAGACGCAAACAGTGAGGCGATCGAGATCTGGACTGTCCCCATCTGCTTTTTTGCCTTTCCAGTCAAAGGTAGGAATGCCAACGGTTTCAATAATCTGTCCATCGGTGAGGCGTAGGAGAAATTTGACGGTGCCATCGGGTGCAACCGAGCGAAAGTGAACCTGCGATCGCCCAATTTCCACCGCTTGCATGTCCGTTCGCCATTGTTTCGGGAAAACGGTGATATCGGCTAGCGATCGCGCCCCTTTTTCATAAATCCATTGGTGCAGTTGCTTGCCTCGGTAGCTCGGCTGTCCCTGTGCCTGCACCCAAGCAGTCAGGTCTGTTAACGATTGACCGAGTAGAGGCGCAGATACTTGAGTGGATGGAGAAAGGGTTGAAGGTGAAGACATGGAAATTGGCGATCGCTCGAATGGCAGCAATCTCCATCTTAAGGCGTTTGCTTAAATATCTGCCTCGCCTTCAAACAGGGTTTTTAACGGGAGCGCATTCAAGTGATGGACTTCTGACAGATAGCGAGGCAGAACATCGCTTTGACCGTGGGTGACGTAGACCGTTTTTGCGCCCGTTTGCAGTACGGTATTCACCAACCCATTCCAGTCTGCGTGATCGGACAAGACAAAGCCGCGTTCATAGCCCCGGCGGCGACGGGCACCCCGCACCGCCATCCAGCCAGAAGCAAACGCGGTTTGGGGTTGCTGAAAACGTTTCATCCAAGTAGACCGATGACCAGAGGGCGGTGCTAGAACGAGATCGCCCCTAAATTTGTGGTCACGCGGCATTTCTGAAACCGGAATAGTGGGCACCATCTCCACGCCCACCTGCCGATAGATCTCTGTCAGCACCTGAACGGCTCCATGCACATAGACGGGCTGATCGGTGAATTTTCGCAATTCTGCCAAGACTCGCTGAGCTTTGCCAAAGGAGTAGCAAAACAAGAGGGAAGGGCGATCGCGATCGCTCTTCCACCACTCGTAGACTTGACGACAGGTTTCCTCACCCGTATTCCAGTGATAAATCGGCAAGCCAAAGGTGGCTTCGGTGATGAAAGTATCGCAGGGAACCACTTCAAACTCAGCACAGGTCGGATCGGCGCAGCGTTTGTAGTCGCCCGATATGACCCACACTTCATCGCCGCACTCCACGCGAATTTGGGCTGAGCCGAGAACATGTCCAGCGGCATGAAACGAAACCCAGGTGTTGCCGAGTTTGACGCGATCGCCATACTCCACCCCTTGCAGATTGGTTTGATCCCCTAGTCGCTTTTTCAAGATGCCTGCGGAAATTTGGGTGGCAAAGTATTGATTAGAACCCGAACGAGCATGGTCAGAGTGGGCATGGGTAATCAGCGCAGTATCCACAGGTTTCCAGGGATCAATAAAAAAATTGCCCTGTTCGCAGTAGAGTCCTTCGGGTAAAACGGTGATGAGAGACATGGGAGGGACGGGGTCAGGGGAGGAGCGGCAGGAGCAGGGTGACGAAGTAGAAGACGAGGGGTGCGGTGAAAACGTAGCTATCAGCGCGATCGAGAATGCCGCCATGTCCTGGGATCAGTTGCCCTGAGTCTTTGACTCCAGCATCTCGTTTCATCATGGATTCGGTCAGGTCGCCCAGCAAGCTAGCGATGCCAATTAACAAGCCGAGGGCGGCTCCGGTGATGGGCCAGCCTGACCAGCCTAGATACCAGGAACCCGCGATCGCCACTGCTACACTGCCAGCTACACCAAAGACTGCACCTTCCACCGTTTTTTTGGGGCTAATGTCAGACAGGCGAGTGCGTCCAAAGGCTTTGCCAAAAATGTAAGCGCCAATGTCGGCTGCCCAAATGCAGATGAAGGCGAGTAAGGTGCAGGTTAATCCTTGGGGTAGGGCGTGTAGGCTTGTCCAATCATTGATCCAAAAGCCATCGAGGGGCAGATTGCTTGCCTCAATTTGTCCGAGCGATCGCAATCGTATCCAGTAGCTGGGCAAATAGCCGCCATAAAACAAACCCATGATCGAGGCGGAAATATCGGCGATCGTGGCAAACTTGGGCTGAAACAATAGGTAAAAGCAAATAAAGGTGCCTGCCACTGGAAACACGGCATCGGCATACGCAGGCGAAAGATTGGAAATAACCAGCAGCGCTTGACTGACTACCAGCGTTGTTTTGGCAGCCGGAGCGAACCCTTTCGCCCGAGCAAGCTGAAAGTATTCAAGCTGCCCCAAGTAAATGATGATGCCAAACCCCAGGGTGAAATACCAACCTCCCAGCAAAACCATTCCAAGCGCAATCACAATTGCGATCGCGCCACTCACAATACGGGACCATGGCATAGAAATTGTTGGGGGTGAAGAAGACCCAGACACAGGTTTTAGCAAAGATTAAGTAACAGTTAAAAAAGCCTTTGCAACACTTTAACCGATTTAGTTTTGCCTAAACTCGGACAGGACTCAAAAAATCAACCCAATACCCTTAAAGTAGCGAATTTAGTTAGAAAAAAGACAGCAAAAATCTATAGTCTTTCTCACTTGTATCAGGGCACACCCTAACACCCGAAACCTAACTTACAGTTTTTCTCCGCTAAGAACAAAGATTGGGTCAGTTGCCGTAAAAACCTGGCTAATCCCGCGTTTTTCCAAGCGGTTCACGGCAAGCTGCACGACTTCCACATTACGAACCTGTAGCTCGGCAAAGCTTTCCGATACCTGATACAGCCCTTCCAAACTGGCGGCGATCGCAACTACCCGCCCTGTAGATGGCAAGTGCTGCCAGACTTCCGTCAAAATTGCTTTGAGCGATCGCCCCCCTCCAATGCACACCCGCTGGGGCGATCGCGCCAAATCTTTGAGGCAATCTGGGGCAATGCCTTCAATCACTTCAACATTGGTGACTCCAAAGCGATCGCAATTGCGCCGAATTAAGCTGGCAACCTCCTCATCTCGCTCGATCGCGATCACAGACCCTTGGGCGCAGAGCAATCCCGCTTCTACCGAGATGGTGCCCGTGCCTGCGCCAATATCCCACAGCACCGAATTAGACTCTAATCGCAAATAAGATAGGAGCAACAGCCGAATTTCGCGGGGAGTCATGGGAATTCCGGGCAGACGCTCAAACATCTCATCTGGGATTCCTGGAGTAACATAAGACCATGAGGAAGAAAGCATGAGACAAGGTTGCAGGTGGTAAGTAGACTATATAAAGTTAGCTGACCCAACTGCTTACACCTTACACTCACCCCTCCCCAAACGAGGGTGTTCTAACTCATTTGGGGCAAAATCCGGGCGATCGCCCTTTCGCTGTGAATAATAAAATACTTTCGTTAAATTTGCCTTCTACTAATGGTTTTAGACACTAAGCATGTGTTGATTGTTGAAGACGATCAGGGGCGCAAAGAACATATTCTTGATGCACCAATGTATTCGATTGGCAGAGATCCGAACTGCGATATTCGCCTAGCTTCTCAGTTTGTTTCGCGCCGTCATGCAACGTTGGTGCAACTTCCTGGCGATGACGGAGACTATCAATATCGGATCGTGGATGGCGCTCCTAAAGGAAAACCGAGTTCCAATGGACTACTAGTAAATGGGCGAAAAGTACAAGCCTGCGATCTGAACGATCGCGATGAAATCATGTTCGGTCCCAAGATTCACGCCACTTATCATCTACAGGAACAAGAATCGGAACAAGTACGACCCCAAAACTACGATCAAACCATCATCCCCATGGAGAATTGGAGCAATGAATCAAAAGGCTAGGCTTTGACGACCTTTAAAGTAACAAAACTAGAATCAGAGCAACCGCTAAGAATGCCGCCCGATGCAAGGATCTGTTGCAAGTCAGCAATCGCGGTTTCAGTCACCACTTCTCCAGGAATTAGTACAGGGATGCCCGGTGGATAGGGACAGACCAGTTCAGCGCTGATACGGTTGATAGCATGGGCGATCGCGACTGTTTCGGTGGCAGCAAAAAAAGCGTCGCGAGGAGAAAGGGAAGGGAAGGAACAGGGAATAGGGAAAAGGAATTTTGCATTCCGTACTCCGCACTCTGCACTCTCCACTCCGCCCTCCGCACTCTGCACCCTGCACTCCTGGGCAAGTTGTTTAAAGGCGCGAATTAGCTGATCAATGTCTGCGGCTGTGTTGCCCAGGCTGATGATGAAAGTGAGATGGTTGAGGGAGGGAAACTCAGCGGTGACGTTAAGTTTTGTATTGAGAATATCGTCGGCGATGAAACCATCAATGCCCAAGCCGGAAACGGTAACCGTGAGGCGAGTGGCATCAAAGTCCACAAATCCGGGTGTGGTGGCGTGGTCATGGCTCAAGGTCGCGAGGTTGGGAATCTGGCTGATGTGCGATCGCGCCTGCTCCGCCAAGTGCAAAGTGTGGGTCATGAGTGTCTTACCTTGGGTTGACATTTGCCATCGAGCGGCATCCAGAGAAGCCAGCAATAAATAGTTAGGACTGGTGGATTGCACCAAGGCGAGAGATTTAGAGAGGCGATCGCGATCAACGAAACTGCCCTGAACATGCACCATTGCTGCTTGCGTCAGGGCAGACAAGGTTTTGTGAGTAGACTGGATCGCAACATCGGCACCGGATTGCAGGGCGGATGGGGGCAAATCGGGATGAAAGGCAAAGTGGGCACCATGGGCTTCATCGACGATCAGGGGAATGCCGTGGTCATGGGCAACCTGGGCGATCGCGCTCACGTCGCCACAGGCACCATAGTAAGTCGGCGACACCATCAGCACTGCTTTTGCTTTGGGATGACTCGCTAAGGCAGCCTTCACTGCATCTGGGGTAATGCTGTGAGCAATATCTAGACTTGCATCGTAGTCAGGATGGATAAACACAGGCACCGCACCCGACAAAATTAGTCCAGAAATGGCAGACTGATGCACCGTGCGCGGCAAGATGATCACGTCTCCCGGATTGCAGGTCGCCAAAATTGTCGCAATCACGCCGCTGGTAGAACCATTCGCCAAAAACCAGGTGCGTTCTGCCCCAAACGCTGCCGCTGCGAGTTCCTGCGCTGCTAAAATCACGCTTTCGGGTGCAAATAAATTATCTAGTTCGGGTAACTCTGGCAAATCTGCCCGAAAAACCTGCTCCCCTAGCAGATTCTTTAGGGGCGTTGCAATGCTCTGTCCACGCTTGTGTCCCGGTGTATAAAACGGGGCGTGAAGATGCTCAGCGCATTGGCTCAGTGCTTTGACCAATGGCATCTCTGTTTGAGAGTGAAAATCAATGCCCATCGCGATCGTCTCTAACTATTCAACGAACTGTACATTCTACGCCCACCTCAATTGAGAACATGAGTATAAATCATCGAAGTAAGGCGAATCGGAACATGCATGGTTTCTTGCATTTTTGGGGCAAAACCTGACAATAGAGGAATGGGCTTTTAAGAGAGCGATCGCGATGACAGAAATCCAGTCTGATGCTGTTCTAGAGTCGGTAAAAGCTGAGCTAGCTCAAGCTCCTGAACAAGTTGTAGAGGAAATTGTTCGGCAGGCTGAAGCAACAGATCAACTTGAGAAAGCGCTTAAGGATGTGTACTTTGTCAGTGGGTTAGGCACCGATGAGCGTGTGTTTCGGCTGTTGAAATGTGAAGGCTATCGACCCATTCACATTCATTGGGTGCAACCAGAGCGAGGGGAGCCGATGCAAGCCTATGCCAAGCGATTGACTACCCAAATTCAGTGCGATCGCCCGATTATTGTGGGTTTGTCCTTTGGCGGCATGATGGCGATTGAAATTGCCAAGCAGATTGAAACTGAAAAAGTAATCCTAATTTCTAGCACCAAAACCTGCTGTGAAGTTCCTCCCTATTTCAGGATGTTTCGCTGGTTCCCACTCCATCGTGTGTTCCCTTTTAAAAGTTTGCTTTGGGCGGGATATTGGCTTGCCTACTGGTTTTTCAGTTTGAATACCGTGGATGAACGGCAGATGCTCAAAGCAATTTTGCGAGACATTGATCCCCATTTTTTGAAATGGTCATTTCATAAAGTGGTGACTTGGAAAAATCATGTGATCCCTGAAAATCTTCAGCACATCCATGGATCGAGCGATCGCATTTTTCTGATGCGCTTCATCAAACCTGATTTCATCCTGGCAAAAGGTGGACATCTGATGGTGATGAACCAAGCCGCCGAAATCTCCAATTTGCTAGAAAAACTATTGATCGACGATACTCTCAACTTGCCTTCGAGCTAGTAGATTTCTGAGGGACTTCTACCCAAGTTCCACGCTGATTCGATTGATGCGCCAAATCCATCAGCAGTTGGGAATACACGCCTTCTTGCAACGATGGAGCTACTGATTTTCCTTGATCGATGCCCTGAACCCAGCGATCGATAATGCGAACAAACGGCGCAATTCGTCCATCATCCCAAGTGCGCGGAAAGGCGAGGCGATCGGGAATTTCGAGGGTTGCAAGCGGGTCTCCGGTTTGGCTGCCCATGAGTTTGAAGCCGTGGACATAATCTTTTTGGTTGTCGCTACCCAAGATCAGCGTGCCGCGATCGCCATACACTTCCAGCCAATGTCCCCGCCCTTGATAGGTTGCTGCGCTGAGGGTGATTTGGCAAGGTGTTCCATCTGCTAACTCCAGCATAATCTGGCAACCATCATCAGCATCGACTGGTTTCAGCGCACCACTGAGTGGATCAGGGCGCTGGGTCACCGCCACGCTTAACCGCGCATTCAGCCGCCGCACAGAACCAAACAGCCAAGCAATATAATCAAAAGTGTGGGAACCGATCGCCCCCAGTGCGCCACCGCCCAACTCTTTCTGGGCGTACCAATTCCAAGGGCGGGAAGCATCGGCTCGACTGGGAACCAGCCAATCCACTTTAATCAAGCGGGTTTTCCCAACATAGCCTTCGGTCAATAATTCTTGCAAGCGCTGCCACGCCGGAATGCAGCGAAACTCAAAATTCATCGTGGTCACGAGTCTTTTGGAGATCGCAAGGTGATGAAGTTCCTCTGCCTCAGACAGATTCAGCGTCGTCGGTTTTTCCAGCAGCAAATGTTTTCCTGCATTCAAAACCGTCTTTGCCATCTCATAATGCAGAAATGGCGGGGTCGAAAGGCTGACTGCCTGTACCTCTGGCAACGCAGCGATCGCCTCAACACTTTGGCAAGCATGGGGAATGTTGTGAGCATGAGCGATCGCCTCAGCCTTTTCCAACTCTCGATGATAGACCGCCACAATCTGAGTCCGGTGATGTGCTTGAAACCCAGGAATATGGACTTTTTGACCAAAGCCTGTGCCAACAATTGCAACGCCAATTTCAGACTGAGACATAGAGATAGGTTTAACAGGGGTGTGGCTATTTTCGCATCATATAAAGGTTTCGGGTTTCGGGTTTCGGGTTTCGGGTTTCAGTATTATCTTTCCTGCCCCCTGCCCCCTGCTCTCTAACTAATCGCTTCTGAAATATAGTCGGCAGTGGCTTCAACTAGGGCGATCGCGTTTTCATATGCCATCCGCGTGGGTCCTAACATGCCAACGCTGCCCACTGGGGTTGTGCCTTTGTAGTAGGTAGATGAAATCAGGGTGCAAGCGCGAATCGGTTCTAGCGTATTTTCGGAACCAATCCGCACTGAAACGCGTTTGCCGGAGTGGTCAAAGGGGGAGGGTTCAAAGATCAGGGGAATGAGTCGATCTTGCTCATCTTCCAGCAGATGCACAATGGTTTGAACCTGATGCACTTCGGAAAATTCGGGTTGGCGCATCACTTCTGATAACCCACTCATCATTAGTTGGGTGGGCGCGGGAGACTGGGAACGGCGGGGGAGGTTGGT
>QBMH01000158.1:9744-11760 GCA_003249025.1 Leptolyngbya sp.
AAATATTTTTGAGGAAATCGCCGTAGCGTTGAAATTCGCGATCGAGTTCAGTCCAATCCATTTGGGTGAGTTCAGCGATCGCCCTGCCGCGCAGGTGGCTATTCAAAAAGTTGGATAAAATCTGTAATTCACGTTCCAATAGTTCCGCTTCGGCTGGTGTATTATCTTCACCCGTTGCCAGATCCATCAGGGCAGATTGGGTTTCATAGGAATCAGTGACGAAAATCAGCATCACCCGATTGGGGTCAACCAGCACCAGTTGAATGTGGTGTAACCGGGCTGTATAGGTTTGAGGCATGGTAATCAGAGCAATGTAGCCGCTGACGGTTGCCAAAATGTGAGCGGCTCCTCGCAGCATCGCTTCTAGGCTGCCATCTTCACGGGTGAGGCGATCGCTGAACAAATGCTCGATCTGAAGTGCAAAGTCACTGGATGGGGTCAGCAACTTATCAACATAAATGCGGTAGCCCGAATCGGAGGGCACTCGTCCAGCGGAAATATGGGGTTGATAGAGTAGCCCAACTTTTTCCAACATGCCCATTGAGTTGCGAATCGTGGCAGAACTGACGCTCAGGTTATATTCCTTCAACAGTGCCTCGGAGCCAACAGGTTCTGCGGTGGCAATATAGTGACGAACGGTTGCCCAAAGAACCTGTTGCTGACGATTTGTGAGTTTAATCGGTAAGGACATGAGGGTAAGGCGCGAATTCTAAAGGGATGGCATCAAGGGCGATCGCACTGCTTATCGCTTATGTATAAAGACTAATCATCAGTGAAATGTTGAACTAAAGGTGTTCTTAGCGAACTATTGTGTAGATGGCTTATGTATCCAATATAAGGTGGAAAGTTATCGCCCTGCCACTGTATTGCCACCACTGTATGACCACTATTGCGAATAGCCGACCCTAATATCGAGGAATGGCAGCATTGACGACACAGGAGTAAGCATCAATGCCGCCTGTCACATTTTTAACATTCGCAAAACCTTGACTCATCAGCCATTGGCACATTTGAGCAGAGCGCATCCCGTGATGGCACAACACCAGGGTTTCCTTGTTGGCATCCAAGCGGCTGTGGATATCAGTTGACCACTCGCCATGCTGACTCAGGGGCAAGTTGACAAAGCCTTCTAGCTGAGCCAATTCTAATTCCTGGGGTTCTCGCACATCTACAAACTGGCGATCGCCCCCTTCCTGTAATAGGGTCGCCAATTGATCAACCGTAATTTCTGGCAGCGATGCAAACATAATGGTCATGCCCTAAAAAGGTAGGATAGCGTAGAGTTAGAGGCTTTCACACTTCGATCGCTCCTAATGCCTTGAGGCTGGCTTTTTGCGCTTCAGAAATCCCTGTTAGGCAAATGATATTCATCCCTTCGTAAGAAAGAGCGATCTTTAACGTTTGTCCCGTTTCGCCCGTTTGCAGATGCCATTGAATCGGTTGTTCCATGAACGCGATCGCATTTGGTCATAAAAAAACGGGCGATCGTAGTTCTATTTTTGAGAGGGAGCGCGGTTGAGGAAAATGATAAAAGGGCGATCGCGCACACTTATTTCTTAACTTATGCGTTAAGCTGATAAGCGTGATTTTTCTCAGGGATGATAGGAATCAGATGAACTTCTAGTCGCTGATTCAGGACACGTGCAATTTTTTGCAGCGTTGAAAGCGAATGTCCTTCATACTGTGCATCCTCAAGCCGTGCAATCACCGACTGTTTTGTCCCAATGCGATCAGCAAGTTGCTGTTGGGTCAATCCTGCGTGAGTTCTTGCTTGATAAATCAGTTGTGCAAGCTCTGCATTGAAAGAGGATTCCTTGATCATTTCCTCCATTTCAGGATCGTTCAATACTTCGGACAAATCTAAGCGGCGATAATGCCGTAATTACAGAGGGTGGGATCTGGTTGACTGACAAAAGTGGATGCCACAAGGCTTGAAACGTTTGCCAGCTAGAAATTCGAGCATAAGAGGGAAGCTAGAGGGGGAGCCAGCATTCTAAGATTAGATACCACTGAAAT
>QBMH01000159.1 GCA_003249025.1 Leptolyngbya sp.
CTGGCGGTCTAGTTTGCTTCTTTTGAGGCAGCAGTGGTTGGATGATCTCCCATTCTGCGTCGCTTAAGCTGCTCGAATATGCCATTTATTTCTAATTCTACCCCCTTATCCAAGATCCCAAATAGGTTCTATACAGCGATCGCCACGACATTGCATCTTTAGCCTATCCCCTTGGCACCAGCAGTTTATCAGTTTCACCAATGGCGAGGGTTTTGTGCAGCTTTTTGAGGGCGGTGAGGGCTTGGCGATAGCTAGTGGTGTTGCCTTGGTCTGAAAATAGCTGGGCTGCTCGGTGCAGGTCATAGATGGCTTCTGATCGCCGTCCAATTTTGGCGTAGGCAAGCCCCCGATAAAAGTGAGCGATCGCGTCTTCAGGGTTGAGGCGAATGACTTCGGTGTAGTCTTGAATCGCTCCGAGCTTATTTTGCAAACGAGTGCGGGCTAATCCACGATAGAAGTAGGCAGAGGCATAGTCGGGATTAAGTTGAATGGCGGTGGCGTAGTCTTCGATCGCATTCAATTGATCGCCCAACTCTGACCGAATAAAACCACGGTTACAGTAGGCAACAAAATTGGCTGAGTTTTGTTGAATTGCTATGTCTAGATCAGTGATCGCGTTTTTTTTGTCGCCCTGGTCATAGCGGACTAAGGCACGGTTATTGTAAGTGATGTCGTCTTGGGGATTGAGCCGTAATACTTCGGTATAGTCGGCGATCGCGCCAGGACAATCGCCCAAATCGTAGCGCGTGCAGGCGCGATTAAAGTAAGCCTCTGCATCATCTGCATCGAGGGTTGGGTTGTCGAAGCGGTCAATCAAGCCCTGGATTACGCTGGCATCAGTGGTGCGTAACCCCACCGATGCAGCAGGGAAAACGGCACTGGCTGTGGCGATCGCGGGGATGCCTAAAATGGCATAGGCGCGATCGCAGACCAAAAAGTGTTCATGAGTTCCTAGAACCTTAAAGCGAAACTGGTCAGGATATTGCTTTTTCAATGCCATCAACTGATTCAGTGTGGTGTATAAAAAGCCTTTTTCGGTCGAGTTGACTGCCCGACGGCGATCGACGGGGCGAGACAAATGGCGATCGTTAGTATTGCCCAAATGTCCCCAGCCAATATCCAAACAGCCCTTTTGGGCTAAAAACTGCTGCAACTGCTGCATCAGGGCATCATCAAAAATCGCTGCTTCTGGAAAGGGATAGACCATCACCAGCCGAGCCTGGGCTTGTTTGAGCGCTGCTTCTAGCATGGCGCGGCTGGTTAACTGGGAAGGGTCGGTTTCACGGGTTTGCCTGTTGTCACTTGCCTCTCGCCTTGCTTGCACATCAAACACAAACTCATGGCGAGGAGCTAAGGTGTCTGCATTTTTTTCCTGCTGAAAGTGGGTCACGGCATTTTCTGCCCATTCCACGCGGGTTGCTAAATATTTGACCTCATTTTGGAGAGCGCTGGTATCTAATAAATGAGGTAGTCGTTGTACCGAATCGTGTAAGCGTTGCTGCTGCTGTTCTAGATCTTGCGATCGCTGGTGTAATCCGCCTAGTTGCTGCTGCACCTGATCGAGTTGGGTGGTTAATTCTCCCTGTAGTTCTGTTTTTAACTGGATAAAATCATCGGTGGTGAGTTGGTTTAGCCGCTGTTCTAAGGTGTGGATGGTGGTTTGCAAAGTCGTCAGTGTGGCTGAAATATCAGGGCTTGCTTGCTGGGAGACTTCAACATTTACCACCTTTGCAGTTGTCACATCTAGTTGCTTTTTCAAAATTGTGGTTGCCAGTTTCAGGGGCGCGATCGTCTGCTCCATGTAACCACCTTGTTGAGCCACTTTATCAATCTGCATCTCTAGGCGAGAAAGATCACGCCTGGTTGCCATCTCGCCCACCATTTTGATTAATGCTTCCACGTCTTGTTTGAGGGCATTGGCATCGAAAGGCGCAGGCAAATGATTCAGCCGACGATTGATATGGCTAATCTGATCTTGCAGGGTGCGATAGTTTCCTAACTTTTGCTGAGGCTCCATTTGCTGGAGAATGCTCCGCAGTTGAGTAAGCTCAGCTTTGAGTTGCTCAATATCGGGTTGCCAGTTAGTCGGTTGTTTAGCTGGAGTGAGCCGCACTAATGACTCCCGGACTCCTGCCAAAGAATTATCTAAAGCGGCGTGCTGCCGTTGCAACTGAGCCATTTCTTGCCGGAGCGATCGCCATTCGGGTTTGGTAATTTCCTGCTGCAACCGCGAAATACTGTTAGATAGGTCACTATAAAGGACTTGATTTTTCCCTTGGAGATCTTTTCGCAACTGGGCAAGGTGAAGCGCACTGGGCAATCCTTGAATTTGCTGCTGCATCAGGTGAATGGTTCCTGACAATTTTTCATCCACTTGGGCGATCGCGCCATCAAGGTCAGACTGAGTTTCTTGCTCCAACCGACGATGATTTAGCACATTCAGCAGCAGCAATGCTGAAACTGGAGCTGCGGTATACAGCAATTGCTGGGAAACAGCCGTTGCTACGGAGCCAATACCGGAACCGACCAGCATAATAGATTCTGCAAGAGTAAGCCAATGACGGTTTTTCACAGCGGTTTCTCGCCTGAATAGGACTGCTGAGTCGAGTTTTAAGGTAGACATTGCATCCCCTTTCAACCCTTTTTCATAGATTCAGCGTCTAATCAGGAAAGCAATTGATTAGAATAGCGATCGCCATCAGTCACCTGATCGGCAAAATGGGTAAACTCTGCAAAGCTAATCGTCCAATCTCTTTTAAAATCTACGGAAACAACTGATTATCTGATGTATCGCTGTTTAGAGTGTCGATTTTTAACTCTGTCATTTTTATAGAAATAAGTTAAGAGTCAACAGCGGGGTATAATCTCGAAAAGTTTACATATCGCAAAAGTCGATCACGACATTGGATGAAATGGGGCTGAATGAATCGAGTGGGACAGGAGTAACTGTGAAACAAATTGATACCAGTAGCGTGCAAACCGAAGCAAAGTCAGATTCATCACCGCCGCAATTAACTAATCAGGCTCAACCATCCTCTAAGCAAGTGCCGCTTGTATCATCTAAGTCAACTCACCATCTCTCTAATGCCAACTGGCTGCAAAAAGCTTTTGCCCTAGGCATTGTGACCATTGCGTCTACAACGGTTGGTTTAACTGCTGCCCTTTTGCTACCTTTGCCCATGGGGTTGGTTGCCAAAGATAAAACCGCCAAGCCGCTCGATTTATGGCAATTTGGCATTGGTTACCAGGTTTCTCGCCCCGTTAATATTCTAGTCATGGGCATCGATCGCGTGCCAACAGCGGCACCCGGCTCTCGCGAAATCTTTAGCGGTCGTAGCGATACGATGCTGTTACTGCGGGTTGATCCAGACACCGACTCCATTAGCCTGTTGTCGATGCCGCGTGACACTCAGGTTGAAATTCCTAGAGTTGGCACCACTAAGATCAACGATGCCAATGTGCAAGGTGGGGCTACTTTAGCGGCTCGAACGGTCAGTAGTGTGTTGAATGGGGTGCAAATTGATCGCTATCTGCGCGTCAGTACTGAGGCGTTCAGAGAGCTAGTGGATCTCATGGGGGGTGTTGAAGTTTACGTGCCTAAACCCATGGTTTATGAAGATAAAACCCAAAAACTAAAAATTAATCTGTCGCCTGGAAAGCAAGTTTTAAACGGTGCCCAAGCGGAACAGTTTGCCCGTTTTCGCAACGATGATCTGGGAGATATTGGGCGAGTGCAGCGTCAACAAGCGCTTTTAAAGGCGCTGCGAAAGCAATTGACAAGTCCGACTGTGATTCCGCGCATTCCGAGCCTCGTGCAGGCGATGCAGAAGTATATTGACACCAATCTGACGGTGGAAGAAATGCTAGCGTTGGTGAGTGCAGGGCGCAAGCTGGGCGACGGTAACTTTAAGATGGTCATGTTGCCAGGGCGGTTTAGCTCACCAGATGAATTTAGGGCAAGCTACTGGATCATGGACCCAACTGGACGCGATCGCGTCATGAAGCAGTACTTTGATATCGCTCCTCTTTCACCCTCGCTAGAAGGGGATGCTTCGACTAATACCCTGCGGATTTCTATCCAGAATGCTTCTCGTAACCCTAACGCAGCCTCTCAATTGAGCCAGCGTTTAATCGCCTTAGGCTTTCCAAATGTGTTCATCACCGCTGATTGGGCAGATAAACAAGCCACAACCCAGGTAATCGCTCAGCGGGGAGATCTTCAGGCTGCCCAAGTGTTACAACAACAGTTGGGGCTGGGCGTGGTTGATGCCAATTCCACGGGTGATTTAGAAGCAGACATCACCATTCGCGTTGGAGATGATTGGGGAAAGAAAACGAAATGATTCACTGGTTGCGAAAAACATTGGTAGTTCTAGGGGCGATCGCTCTGGCATTAGTCTGGGTTTTGCTCAGCGCCCAGCCTGCCTTTGCGGAGGAAGGGAAATTTACGGGCTACACCAATGCCCAACTCGCCAACCAAGATTTTTCCAATCAGGATTTATCGGGGGGAAATTTTGTATCCTCCGAAATGCGGGGCGCGAATCTCAGTGGAGCTAACTTGACCAATGCCATGTTTACGAAAGGTAACCTACTGGGAGCCAACCTATCCGGCGCTAATTTGGCATGGGCATTGGTTGATCGCGTTACGCTTTACAAAACCAATCTGACCAACGTCAACTTTACGGGAGCGACACTTTCCAACAGCATTTTTGAGGAAGCGGATATTACTGGAGCCGACTTTACCGATGCTATTCTCGATCGCTATACCATTACTCAACTCTGCAAACGAGCCAAAGGCATTCATCCAGTCACAGGCATTGCAACCAGAGATAGTTTAGGCTGCCGCTAAACGATTGTTAGCTAGTTTTATCTAGCCTTTTAACCCCATAGTCATTACTGATTCAAGCCGTAGCTCTACAAAAAAAGCCTTGACTGCAAACAAAAAATCATCCTTTTTATCAGGCTGCGATCGCTCCACTTACTAACCCCTTATGAAGCTGAACCGCGCACCGTTGATTTTGTTGATTGCTGCTGTATTGCTGGGGAGCGTGGTGTATCTGCAAGAGCAAACCGCTCCGCCGCCAGTCCAGTCACAGGCTCAATTGCTGTTTGGGTTTCAGGAAGCGGATGTGCGATCGCTGAGCTTGAAAACATCAGGGCAAAATTTGTCTTTCGTCAAAAACGATGCGCCCAGTCCTGCGACCTGGAAGATGACGGTGCCTAATCAAGCGCCTGCCAATGATGCATCGGTGGCGTATTTACTCAACGCGATCGCGTCTGCAAAAAGTGTCCAGCCGCTGACCGTGCCCACAGCAAAACAAGCAGAATTTGGGTTTGATGCACCGCTGGCGATCGTAAACCTTACTTTAAAAGACGGCAAAACCCATCGGCTGATTCTGGGGAAACCTGATTTTAATCGCACCTCGCTCTATGCTCAAATTGATCCGCAATCCGGCGCAGACTTGAAAATATTCCTGGTGTCGTTGGATTTTGAGAATGCGGTCAATCGTCCCCTCAGCGAATGGCAGCTAGCAACGGTGCCTACCCCAAAAGCATCCACCCCAAACACAGCTAAACCCTGACGGCGTTTCCGGTTTCTAAAACTGCCGAGTCCAGCTATGCCAGCGTTCTATCACTACTTTAGTTTGGGTGAAAAATTCTACGGCATGGTGTCCTTGTCCGTGAAGATCGCCAAAGAAGCTATCTTTCCAACCGCTGAAGGGAAAATGCGCCATGGGAGCCGCCACGCCAATATTAATGCCAATATTTCCGGCTTCGGCTTCGTAGCGAAACTTACGGGCTGCCGCACCGCTGGAGGTGAAGAGACACGCCATGTTGCCATACTGCCCTTGGTTGATGAGCGCGATCGCCTCGTCAATCGTTTCCAGGTGAATCAAACTCAGCACGGGACCAAAAATCTCAGTTTTTGCCAGATCGCCCAAAGGATTCACATCTTGCAGAATGGTGGGACGCACAAAATAGCCCTGCTCATAGCCCGAAATTTTGGGTTGGCGACCATCCACCAGTGCCGCTACGCCTTCATCAACTCCCTGCTGAATCAAACGTTCGATTCGAGTTTTGCTGTCTGCTGTGATCACCGCGCCCATCTGAACCCCGTCTTCCAGCCCATAGCCGACCGTCCGAGTTTGCGCCACCTCCGCGATCGCCTTGGTAAATGTCTGCTTCGCTGCACCCACCGTGATTGCCACAGATGCCGCCAAACATCGCTGTCCGGCACAGCCAAAAGCACTATCTGCCATAATTCGCGTCGTGGTAGCGATATCGGCATCGGGCAGCACAATCACCGGATTTTTGGCTCCACCTTGACATTGGGCACGCTTGCCATTTGCTGCTGCCCGACTGTAGACATACTTGGCAACGGGAGTAGACCCAACAAAGCTAATGGCGCGGACGGCAGGATGATCAAGCAGGGTATCGACTACAATTTTCGAGCCATTGACTAAATTCACCACGCCTGCCGGTACGCCTGTTTGCTCAATGAGTTGCACTATTTTTTGCAACGTCAGCGGCACTTTTTCGGACGGCTTGAGGATCACCGTGTTGCCACAGGCGATTGCGTAGGGCATAAACCAAAAAGGAATCATTGCGGGAAAGTTGAACGGGCAAATAATCCCCACCACGCCCAACGGTTGCCGGATCATAAACTCGTCGATGCCTTTCGCGATATCTTCCGAGTTGTAGCCCTGCATCATCATCGGAATGCCACAGGCAACTTCCACATTTTCGATCGCGCGCCGCAGTTCCCCTTTGGACTCTGCTAGCGTTTTGCCGCATTCCATGGTGATAGTTTGCGCCAAGTCATCCAGGTGTTCTTCCAACAAGATTTTGAGTTTGAACAAGTATTGGATGCGATCGCCTGCGGGAACCCTGCGCCATGTTGTAAATGCCTGCTGCGCTGCCTGCACCGCCTGATCCACGTCCCTCGCCTCAGACAGCGGAACCTGTGCCAAAACTTCTATAGTTGCTGGATTTAGTACATCCAGATAATCGGTTGTGTTAGAAGAAACCCACTCACCATTAACGTGATTTTGCAAAACAATAGACGGCTCCATCAGATCACCCTCTTTAGAAATGGTCTCAGTAAATTGACAAAACGGAGTCATTTCACAACTTGACTCCGTGAGTAAGACTGTGATTCAGCCAAGAGGGTTGAGCGGTTTCAAGCCTGACTCAATCAATCACAAGTCTAGCCCCCTAGCGATCGTGTCCGGCGGATCGTGGCGCGCAGGGAACTGGAGAGTTTATTGACTGCCCGTGCAGTCACCAATCCACAAAGAGCGGCGACCACCACTGTGGCGAGGCAGGTTAGCTTGGCTGTTTCTGGACCTCCGACCCCCAACACCATCGCCACGGCTGTGAATGGCAGCCGATATCCACCAGCAATGCCGGCTGCCGCCCCAGCAGCGCCCGCCAGATCCGGCGGTACCCCGAAGGCTGCCGAAAATACCCGACCACTGAGGTCGCCGATCGCCAGAAAGGGTACGAACACTCCACCACAGCCCCCCGCCGACACAGCAGCAACAGTAGACGCAGCACGGAGCAGTGCCACTGCTAGCAGGTGATAGGGAGTGGTTTGGACGGTTTCAGCCCAGATGATAGCGGCTCCCCCTGGACCAAATGCCGCTGCTGGGGTAGCAATCAGTGCTGTCGCCGCCGCAAAAGATAGCATAGCCAAGGCACCGAGCAGAAGACGAATGCCTGGACTGGCTTTCCAGCCTCGTGCCCAGTAGATCGCCTCGCCAGAGAGCGATGTGACAGTACCCGCGATCGCCCCAATGAATAGAGCAGCGCCCACCGCATCCCAGAGGTCACTGGGAGGAACTTTCGGCACGACAAGCCGGATCAGATCGAGCCTGAAAGCAAGGTTGATCCCCCATCCAACCAGACCCCCCGCCAACACCGCAGCCACCCGTTCTAGGCTAAGCGGCACCTTTCGTCGCTGGCTCAGCTCAAGCATAAAAAAGCTACCCACCAGCGGAATCCCCATCAGAGCGGCTACACCCGCAGCACCACCGCCGATCGCAGCGGGTTGCACCAGTCGGCGCAGCGCTGGATTCGTGCTGCCTAGCCAGGTTCCCGCCGCAACGCCGAGATGAACCGCCGGGGATTCTGTTCCCATCGCCGCACCCAACCCGACGGTGGGCAGGATAGCCAGGGCGCGCAATGGTGCCAGATTCCAGGGGAAGTTCTCTTCTGCTCCGGACGTAGTCACCACGTCAGCGGTGATATCAGCCCGAGCCACGTCGCGCGGGAAACAGTACCACGTGGGTGGAGGAAGCCGCCTAGGGAAAGCGGCTTTGCGAGGAACCAATGACTGCATGGCTTCGCCCTTGCCCAATCCGTGCAATACCAGCACAGATAGCGTGACACCGAGCAGCGGCAGCAGCAGCAGCCAAGCGGTGCCTAGTCCAGAGACGGCACCGAGGATCTGCTTGATCGACATGGTTAGCAGCACCGCAGCCAAAGAGCCAACCACACCTCCAATCAGACCGCCGACAGTCCATGTGCCCACGCTAGTCAACAAAGGTAGTAGTTTTCTATTTGCCATTGCAGTGAAATTTCGTTTAAGCCAGGACTTACGCAAGCACTATAAGGGTACGTAAGCACCCTAAGAATAGGATATTGCGATTCATGGCAAACGTTCTTTTCGGTATAACTTATTACTCATCTTTAGGTAATCGGTAAGTTTAGCCAATCGCTCAAGATTTCAGCGAGCCAGTCAAGTTCTGGGGCAGTCAAACGGTCTACATTACCCAGTGGGAATTTCTTTGCTCCTGCCCAAATGTTAATCTGAGCAGGAAGTGCGATATTATTCCCGTCCGAATCTCTCTCGTAAGAACGCCGAGTGAGTTCAATTTTTACAATAGTCTGTCGAGGGGCGGTGAGCGATCGTGAAAACCTCAACCCTAATACTTCATAGGTGAGAAAAATTTCTGATTGAGTAATCCGCAATCTGACTGTTCCAAATAAAGCGAGGAAAAGGCTCCGAATAGGCGCAATACAAAAGTACAAGTGAAAAATTAAAGCTGCGGCGAAGAACCAGCCAAAATCCCAAGTCGCAATATTCATGGAAGATATTATCATCAAGCCTACCCAGGCTCTCAATGCGATTGCTCCAATCGAGGCCTTTAGCCCGTTATGAAAACCGCGTGGCGGAATGAGAATCTCCAACGTCTGTGGAGTATTCGTCACTTGCACTTTACTACCAATGGGTTTGGCAAGGGTTGCTAGACCGCTTGGTAGCAAAGTTGATTTTTCTAAAGCTTTTAAAGTTGGTTTTTCTAAAGCTTCTAATGCTTGCCTCGCAGATTTCAGCCGTAGATCGGTGCTTGGCTCTGTCAGCCATTTCAGCCAGTCAATCAAAGTTGGGTTGAGATTGACTTTATCCTCAAACAGAATCCGCATCTCCCGCTGTGGCAGTTGGTCAGGATGCTGTCCCGTTACCAGATAAATGAGCGTTGCTCCGAGAGCGTAGAGATCTGACGCAGGGATGGACTGCCCACCAAATTGTTCAGGGGGCATATAGCCATAGGTTCCGACGATTGTTCGTGTCCCACCATGAACTGCTGTTTGGACGGAACCAAAATCAATCAGGTAAACCTGCCCAGGGCTATTTCCGGTGCGATCTCCTAGCAAGATATTGCTGGGTTTAAGGTCTCGATGGACGACAGCAGGCTGGCGGTGATGAAGGTAGTCCAGAATGCCTAATAGTTCTTTGGCAATTATCTTTAGCTCTGACTCGCTGAAGGTACGACCAGACTGCACCCAGTCCTGTAGCGATCGCGCCTCAATGTGAGATTGAACTAACGCAAAGCCTTTCCCTCGCTTAGTCTCAACCTCAAAGTAATCAAGATATTGAGGAATGGCAGGATGGTCAAGAGATTTAAGAACTTCTGCTTCCCGTTCAAACAGTTTCAAATCATCCCAGGTAAAGTCAGGACCAAACAGCAGCAACTTGACGACAACAGATAAGCCTGTTTGTAAATCGCTTGCTAAAAATGTTCTTCGACCCGTCTGACGACCCAGCAAAGATTGAATACGGTAGCGATCGTGTAAAACTTGAACCATGAGTTCACCCATAGCTTTTGCGATTAAGCGGTAGCAGGATAGTTTCCTGATTTTTACCTACAGTTTATTCGCTTATCATTTTGTTTTTTTACAATCATTCTTCACCTCTAGGTCAATCGTAAAACTCTGCACCCACGTTACTCACCACTAAACTTTCCAGCTACGCCTCAATTGAGGAACGAAGCGATCGAACCACACCTTGCGTCGCACCGCACCACAAAGGCGGTATTCTGGAAAGCGTGTTAAGGGCAAAAAATCGGGTATGGCAACAATATTTAGAAATGCTTACCTGCTAGATCCGATTCAGGGTTTGGAGGGGCGCGGTGATGTCTTGGTGGAAAATGGCAAAATTGTTGGTGTGCTGCAAGATGACTCTGCGATCGGCAAAATTGTACCCATCTTAGTTCCCCAGTGGGATACCCAAATTATTGACTTGGAAGGCGCTTTCCTGTCTCCTGGTTGGATGGATATTCATACCCATGTCTTTAATACTATCGGTGATTTTTGCCTGTCTGCCGATGATGTCGGTATCCGCTCTGGTGTGACCACCATTGCCGATGCAGGCACCTCTAGCATTCTCACGTTTGATGCGTTTTATCAAACGGCGATTGCGACTGCAAAAACGCGGGTTTTCTCCTTCATGAATCCCTCTTTGCTTTACATTGCCACCTCAGATTTGATCGCTCATCAGCTAGAAATTGTTGCCAATCCGCACAACCAAAATATTGATCGTGCCGCCGCTGTCGTGGAGGCACACCGAGATGTGATCGTTGGCTTTCACGTCCGCCCAGTTCGCCGTGCTGGAGAAATAAATTCTCCGGTATTAGAAACCTCAAAAAAATTAGCAGAAATGTTTTCATTACCATTGCTGATACATTTGGGGCAATTTCCGCAGGATGAAGTCGTGCCATCGGTAGAGCTATTACCTCAACTGAAAGCGGGAGACATTGTGACTCATTGCTTTCAACCGAATCATGCCCTGTTTGATACGAATCACAAACTACTGCCTGCCGCAAAAGATGCGATCGATCGCGGCGTGTTGTTAGATGTGGGCTATAGCAATACAGACTGTTCGATCGAAACTGCAAAAGCCGCGATCGCCCAAGGCATTTTGCCCAATATTCTTTCCACGAATCTCAACCGATTTAATGTGGAAAGTGCCAGCGATTTGGCAGCCGTCATGACCCGATTTGTGAATTTAGGGTTGTCTCTCAGTGAAGTGGTAGAGCGAGTTACCCATCAGCCCGCAGCGGCGATCGGTCAATCCAGTCAGCTAGGCGGTTTCAAACCCGGTCAGTTGGCAGATTTCACCATTTTTGAGTGGAAGGATGAAACCACAACCCTGAAAGAAAGGAGTGGGGAAGAACAGAGTGGCAATACGATGCCCGTTTCGCAACTGTTAAAAGTAAAAGGGGTTTGTCGCAGTGGAGAATATTTTTCCATTGAGCGATCGCCTTTTGATACCCAGCTATAGCCAGTTATAGCCAAATATATAATACAGTTCTGAGTTCTGGAATAACTGCCTCTAACAATACTTCGGACAAATCTAAGCGGCGATAATGCCGTAATTACAGAGGGTGGGAT
>QBMH01000015.1 GCA_003249025.1 Leptolyngbya sp.
AGTTGAAGAGGGTATTTAATCCGCTTGTGACAGTACGAAGGGCGGAATGTGGGTTCCAGACAGATTGGAGCAGTTCTGGGTGCGCTGTGAGCAGAGTTGCTAAATGTTCTTTCGGGTACATCATTAAATAAACATTAGGGGCGATTGCTTTGGAGTGGTTAAGGATGAAGCGAAAAGGCTTGCCGTCCTTAGATTGATGTCGCCCCATATACGTACAAAGAAACCTTGCAGGATCTCTAGCTTCTTGCAAGTACCACAACGATCTATGTTTACACAAGTAACGCTCTGATATTCCAGCATCTATGCCTTGTTGAAGATAATTCCAAACAGAAGGATAATTAATGCGTAACTCTTCTGACTGCTGTTTACAGGTCAGCAAGAAAAGTTTGCGCTGGAAGTCAGGATTTCCTTGTTTATCTGCAAATATTTCAGCATTTACCAAGTATCTAGGACTCGGCAAGATGGGCGTTAAAAGTTCATTTGGAATATGAAGCTGACAAATCTGTTCTGGTGTGAGAATGAAAAAGTTGTTGGCTCCAGTGGCAACTCCTCGCTTAATCTGAAATAAGTCAGACAACTTAATTTCAGACTTAATACTTGTTTCTTGAGTGTCTAGAATGAAGCCTCTATTCCATTTTGAGGATTTTTGTAGAGTTTTTGTTGAGACAGTATGTGAAAAGCTTGGTTTACTAATACTTCCTTCACAAGTAAATTCTACAGAGTAGTCACAAACTGGCTGTGTATTCTTAATCCAAATAACGGAAGTAGATACCAGCACATTAGCAAATTGCAAATCATTAGGACTAAATCTGTGTACTCGAAGTAAAGTTACTTGATTTAACAGATATTCTTTGACTTTTCCTCCGTAATTTACATCCATAAACTCGGAAGGAATTAGCCAGCAAGCCAAACCATCCTGTGACATCCATCCATGTGCTGCTAAGACAAAGTAGCAGTAAAGACCTGCGAGACCGCTTAGTTGAGTACCAGTGGCTTCTATCCCTAGTTTCTTAAGAGAAGTTTTCTTATCGATTGACAAATGATGGTGCCGCACGTAAGGCGGGTTACAAATCAATAAGTTGGCTCTATCCTGTTTGTTCTTAGGTGCAATACTTTCTGTAAAATCTGCAATGTTAAGTTGTAGAGGAGTATTGACCCATAGCTTAAGGGCAGTTTCAGCAAAATCTTGATCGATTTCATAACCAACAGCGCTTTCAATTTGTTCAATCGGAAATAATTGCAGCAAGGCAGAATAGAAGGAACCAGTCCCGATCGCCGGATCTAAAAATCGAATTTTTTCATGGGGTGGAAGTAAAGTTTTAGAGTAATTGAGAATTTCAATCGCCAAGGCATTCGGCGTGGAAAACTGCCCTGAACGATTACGTTCCGCAGCATTCTTAGAAGCATCTAATTGAGTCTGTTCAATAATCCTCTTAGCTTCCATTGAAGCGATATAGCAAGATTGCTCATAATCCAAATTCTGCAAGGTCATTGATGCGATGTTCCCAAACCCAATCTATACCTTCCGCCGCCTCGTAGCCTAAATATCCACTGTCGAAGTAGCCACACAAGAATAAAACAAACTCAATCTGATTGCCATAGGTTGCGTTGAGCATCTGGACTTTTCGAGCTTCTTCTTTTCTGCGCTTGTTGACATTTGTAAAGTCACCTGCCGATTTTGCTTCCATCAATAAAGGGCGATCTCCTGATTGGGCTGTTTTACGCATAATCACCGCATCAATAGGAATATTGACTGTCTTTCCCCCTCATCAGACAAATTGACAGGTATATTCAAACGAAAACTGTATGTTCCTGGCGGCATTTCATTAAACCGCACCCTTTGAGCAGCAGGCAGTAGGCGATAGCTATGCCCATCAAGCCATGCGGCTATCTCCCGCAATTGTCTTGTCTCCTGGGCGTTACGAACAATAGGATCTGCCGATGAACCACATAACCGATCTGCGACAATTGTGGCTGCACGATAGATCTCAGTTTCTGTCGGCGTTTGATTCGTATCGAGCCAAGGGAAAATATCTCGATCAGCAAGCCTTGAAACAATGCTTGTGATTTTTCTTAGTTCTTCGTTGAGACGATCGCTTGTTAGACGAACGGGGAGCTTACCTTGAATCTCCATTCGATCTACGACACTCTTCGCGACACCAGCTAGTCCAATGAGTCGATCTCTGGCTATAGGCGGACAAGTACACATCCTGAGAGTCGAAAGTATACCTGGATTTTGGCGTAGAATCTCCAAATGCAAATTCTTGAGGTTGTCGGTAGCTTTTAGGTTAGAAGCAACAACTTCCGTGACTTTGACACGAGTTTCACGAAATGCTTGTGGCGCAAAATTTATAAACCAAGTGTTATACATATCAACAGACAGCGCTACGTCTGCTTTCCAGAGATCGGGTTTATCACGGTTTACTGCCATTCGAGCTTTACGGATGTGTTCGCCTCTACTTTACTCCTGCTGCATTATCAAGGGAAGACATATTATGGCACCGTCAAGGATTAGCATCTAAATGATTCAAACAATCTTAGTACCGCAAGGGGCAGAGCATCGCGCTGTCTGTCGAGGTTTGCGGGGCATTGCTGATCCGCCGACGGTGTTGCCTACGCCTGCCGGAGCGGCGATCGCGCCCTATTTGCGATCGCTACAAACCGCAGGCTGTCTTGTCAAAGGGCAGCGGGTTTTGATGATGGGCTTATGTGGTGGCTTAATTGCAAAGCTGGAAATCGGTGATGCCGTGCTGTATGGCGAAAGCCTTGCTGCCACCCCTCACACTTGCGATCGCGATCTGACGATCCACCTCCAGTCTCTGCTGAGTGTGCCGATTGTTCAAGGTGTTACCAGCGATCGCGTCATTTCCACCGTTCACGATAAACAGCAGCTTGCCATTCAGTTCAGTGCGGATGTGGTGGATATGGAAAGTGTTGCTGTTTTGGCGATTCTGAACGCGATCGGGGTTTCCACCGCCGTTTTACGGGTCGTTAGTGATGATTGCCATCACAACATTCCCAATCTCAGCAATGCCTTTAATGCCGAAGGTTCATTGCAGCCTGTAGCTTTAGCGATCGCAATGCTCCGCCACCCGATCGCCGCCACCCACCTCATCCGTGGCTCCCTACATGGCTTGAAAAGCCTGCAAGAGTTGACTCAAAGGCTATTTACCTTTTAATGAGGGGTATTAATTGGCTTCCGTGGGATACACTCGCCCTTTCCAGGCTCCGCCCTGTCCGCGCCAGTGACGGATGGCAGAATCAATGGTCATTAAGTTGTAGAGAAAGGCGATCGCGGGTAAGCAAACTGCCCATAGGAAAGACAGGTTATACAGTCGCACAGTCGGCAAATAAGCGATCGCCATCAATATCCAGCCCAGTAAACCCGTGATGCTCAGCGTCCAGTTTTGAGTGAAAACGCCAATGAAGAGGGCGATCGGGGCGACCAAATAGATCAACGTCATGCCAAACACGGTTCCCATTAGCAAGAATGGCGAGTAACCCAATTGGGTATAGGCAGTGCGCGCCACCATCTCCCAAATGGTTGCCAGGGTATCGTAAGGGCGGAGGCTGCGTGTGGTTTGCGTTAATCCCAGCCAGATTTTGCCAGAGGTGCCAGAGGGTAGGCGATCGGGTTGCCTCACTTCCTTGCTTGCCTGTCTTTTTACCTGCTGCGCCAAGGAGCAATCATCAATTAAGGCTTGCCGCAAACTTTGCAGTCCGCCAATGCCTGCCAGGGCTTGCCGCTGCATCAGAATACAGCCGCCAGCAGCAGCAGCAGTCGAACGATTGGGATGATTCACCCAGGGAAAGGGATAGAGCTTTTGAAAAAAGAAGACAAAAGCCGGAATCAGCAATTTTTCCCAGACGCTCTGACACCGCAGCAACACCATCAGCGAAACGAGATCGAGGTCATCATGTTGGGCTTTGGTCACCAATTGATGGAGATTGGCGAGATCGTGTTCAATATCGGCATCAGTCAACAAAAAATAGTCTGGCACCGGGTCGTAGGTTTGAGCTTGTTGAACGCCCTGCTCCATTGCCCAAAGTTTTCCCGTCCAGCCTGGGGGTAGAGGTTTGGCACTAATCACTGTTAGCCTTTCGGATACATTGAGTTCTTGGGCGATCGCCTGCGCGATCGTGCCCGTCCCATCCGTGCTTTGGTCATCCACCACAATCATGTGAAATTCACCGGGATAATCTTGCAACAGCAGCGATCGCAGCGTTTTCGGCAGCATATCCGCTTCATTTCGAGCCGGAATTATCGCGCAGACGGTAGGAAAGGTGTCGGGTGTTGGGATGTTTTTTTTAAACTCCGCACTCCGCACCCCCGACTCCGCACTCTTTTCTTCTAGCCGCTGATTGCAGCGCCAAAACTGTCCCCAAAGCGCCAGTAGTCCTGCCCAAATCAGCGCAGATAGCAGCGCCATCGCCAGACCTAGTTCACCCATCCGCACGATTGCCAAACTCAACATACACAGGCACAATACATCAACATTGGGGAGGAGTGTGAATCAATGCCAACGCAGGATCAAGTTTTGTCATCGAGTATCTCGCTAGAAAAGCTGGATCAGGTCATCGATCGCAGCCAGGATTATTTGCTCTCGCTGCAAGCCACAGAAGGCTACTGGTGGGCAGAGCTAGAGTCGAATGTGACCATGGCAGCGGAGACGGTGCTGGTTCACAAAATTTGGGGCACGGATGCGACTCGTCCCTTGCACAAGGTTGAGAATTATTTGCGGCGGCAACAGTGTGATCATGGCGGTTGGGAGCTTTTTTATGGCGATCGCGGCGAACTGAGCACAAGTGTTGAAGCGTACATGGCAATGCGATTATTGGGCGTACCTGCCTCTGATCCGGCATTGCAACGGGCGCGAAAATTTATCTGCGATCGCGGCGGCATCAGCAAAACTCGCATTTTTACCAAGTTTCATCTGGCATTAATCGGCTGCTATGACTGGAGCGGCTTGCCGTCTCTTCCACCTTGGCTGATGCTGTTACCCGACAGTTTCCCGATCTACGAAATGTCCAGTTGGGCGCGGGGCAGCACCGTGCCCTTGCTGATTGTGTTTGATCGAAAGCCCGTGTATGTCGTCGATCCCGCGATCAACTTGGATGAACTTTATGCCGAAGGGCGCGAACATGCCAAGTTTGAACTGCCCAGCAAAGGCGACTGGAGCGATATATTTTTGTGGCTCGACCAGGCATTTAAACTGGGCGAAGCGCTCAATTTAGTCCCGTTTCGGCAAGAAGGACTTGCCGCCGCCGAAAAATGGGTGTTGGAGCGGCAAGAACCCACGGGCGACTGGGGCGGCATTATTCCCGCCATGTTGAATTCGTTGCTGGCGTTGAGGGCGCTGGGATACGATGCCCACGATCCAGAAGTAGTGCGGGGGATGCAATCCGTCGATCGCTTTGCGATTGAAACAGAGGACGGTTACTGGATGCAGCCCTGCGTTTCGCCCGTGTGGGATACGGCGTTGGTCATTCGTGCCCTGGTGGATTCTGGGATTGCGCCCGACCATCCAGCCTTGGTGCAGGGTGCCCAATGGCTGCTGGATCACCAAATTTTGGATGATGGCGACTGGACGGTGAAAAATAAAGCTGGCAAGCCCGGAGGTTGGGCATTTGAGTTTATCAATCGGTTTTATCCTGATGTGGATGACTCGGCGGTGGTGGTGATGGCGCTGAATGCAGTGCAAATGCCGAATGAGAGCATGAAACAGCAGGCGATCGCCCGGTGCGTTGACTGGATTGCTACAATGCAGTGTAATGGCGGCGGTTGGGCAGCCTTTGACCTGAATAACGATGCCGATTGGCTGAATCAGGTGCCCTATGGCGACCTCAAAGCCATGATCGACCCGAATACGGCGGATGTGACGGCACGGGTGCTGGAAATGATGGGGCGATTGGATGGCAACAGTCCGGCAGCGCTATCCCAAACTGCCATAGATCGTGCGATCGCCTATTTGCGCCACGAGCAGGAACCCGAAGGCGGCTGGTTTGGGCGCTGGGGAGTTAATTATATTTACGGGACAGCAGGCGTTTTGTCTGCACTTTCCTTACTGGCTCCAAGTATCTGCCAGCGGGAAATTGAACGCGCTGCCCACTGGTTGCTCACCTGCCAAAACTCAGATGGCGGCTGGGGCGAAACCTGCTTCAGCTACAACGATCGCTCGTTGATGGGTCAGGGCGACAGCACTGCCTCCCAAACCGCCTGGGCACTCACAGGATTGCTGGCAGCAGGTGACGCGACGGGCACCCACAACCTGGCGGCGATCGAACGCGGAGTGAAGTATTTGCTTGATACCCAACGACCCGATGGCACCTGGGATGAAGCCTATTTCACCGGAACGGGTTTTCCGGGGCACTTCTACTTGAAATATCACCTGTATCTGCAACATTTTCCCCTGACCGCGATCGGTCGCTATCGGGCATTGCTGCTTAAGGTGTGATTTTTGCGGGAAAGGTTTTGGATAAATCTAAGATTAAATCAGGGAAGTGCGGCAGGGAGATCGCTTCATTGGGTAGCGACACTCTTTTAATTCGATAACCAAAATCTCCTTGAAATCTCTGATAAGGTTCGCTGTAGGTTTCTAAAACGTTTTCCAGTAGGTTGAAAATCCAGTAATCTTGAATGTTGTTTTCAGCATAGAGACTCAGTTTTGTTTCCTGGTCGTAAGTCAAAGAAGAGTCAGAAATTTCAATCAGCAATAAGACATCCTCTGGAGTTGGATGGATTGATACGTAGTCGTCATCACGGTTTTTGACGACAGCAAAATCAGGTTCGGGTGCCCCATCAGTTGGCATGACTACAGGAGACTGATCTTGAAGCGTTGCCCGATCGCCAATGAGTTTAGGAAGTTCTCGAATTAGTTTTCGGTTACAAGCTTCGTGCGCGGTGCCTTTTGCTGCCATGTATACCAGTTCTCCTCGAATCAATTCGATGCGATCGCCTTGTGCAAAAAAACCAAGCTCACCCAGGCGATGATACTCCTCTAGCGTGAAGCGTTTGATAGTCGGAGTTTGGGCGTGGTTGCCTGTGGAAAGATTCATAGGAGTTTTAGTGAATGCATCTTATGTTTGGGATTATAACGATTCGCGTTGTTCAGCGCGATCGCACGATCCGGATTAGCAGTACTATGAGGGGTACAAAATTAGGGATTCCGACTCAGTAGCTATGCCTCAAGCCTGTGTAATCGGTCTGGGAAAATCAGGTGTTGCCGCAGCCCGATTGCTCAAACGTCAAGGTTGGCAAGTGGTTGTCAATGATTCTGGCAACTCAGCAGCGCTGCAACAACAGCAGCAGCAATTAGAGTCTGAAGAGATTGAGGTTAACTTAGGTAGTTTTTTCGATCCGGAAGCCCTAGCGCCGGAGTTGGTCGTGGTCAGTCCGGGGGTGCCGTGGGATGTGCCGGGACTATTGCGCTGTCGTGAGTTGGGGATTGAAACCATTGGCGAGATGGAATTGGCATGGCGTAATTTAAAGGATATTCCCTGGGTTGGCATTACTGGAACCAATGGCAAAACGACCACGACCGCATTAACGGCTGCCATTTTCCAAGCGGCTGGACTTGACGCTCCGGCATTTGGCAATATTGGCTATGCGGCGTGTGAAGTGGCGTTGGCAACGAAAAGACCGGAGTGGGCGATCTCGGAACTCAGCAGTTATCAAATCGAAGCATCTTCTTCTATCTCTCCCAAAATTGGCATCTGGACGACCTTCACACCCGATCATCTTAGTCGGCACAAAACCCTGGAGCGCTATTACAACATCAAGGCGCAACTGTTGCAGCGATCGCAGTTTCAAATCTTCAACGCCGATGATCCCTACCTTCGCAGCGTCAGCAAATTGATGGCAGAACCCGTGCGATCAGACACCTGCTGGACGAGTGTGCAAGGTCTGGCAAATATCCCTGGCAACCCTGAGCTAAGCGTTTACATTGAAGACGGTTGGGTGAGAACTCCAGCGGAATTAATCTTGCCAGCTAGCCTATTCAAAATGCCTGGAAGTCACAATCAGCAAAATCTGTTGATGGCAGTGGCAGCAGCAAGACTAGCAGGCATTGATAAGAAAGCGATCGCCGAAGCAGTGACAAGCTTCTCAGGAGTGCCCCATCGCCTGGAATACATTTGCACTTGGCAAGGCATTAATTTTATCAATGACAGTAAAGCCACCAATTACGATGCCGCTCAGGTCGGATTAGCCTCTGTCACCAGTCCAGCAATTTTGATTGCCGGTGGCGAAGCCAAACAAGGAGACGACCAAGCCTGGATTGCCACTATTCAACAAAAAGCAGCAGCGGTTCTGCTGATTGGCACGGCTGCCCCGGTTTTTGCGAAGCGGCTAGACGAGGCAAACTATTCTAACTACGAAATCGTTGAAACCATGGATCGCGCGATCGCGCGATCGCGGGAACTAGCTCCCCAGTTAGGTGCTGCTGTAGTCCTACTCTCACCTGCCTGTGCCAGCTTTGATCACTATCAGAACTTTGAGCAACGTGGTGATCATTTCCGCCAACTCTGCAATGAGGGGAAATAGGGAATAGGAGTTTTGAAATTCACCTAACACCTGACACCCGAAACCTGACCCCTACTTCTCCGGCTTCTGCGTGCTTTCCTCAATCTCTGACAAAGTTTGCAGCACCAGGCGTTTTGCCTCAAGTTTCCAGCCATAGCGCTGGAGGGCGATCGCCAATCCACCTGCAACCACAGTCACAATCAGGTCTAACGGTTGCAGCATGGAGATGCCAAACAGCAACCCTAATCCAGCAATGCCCCAAAAAGGCAGGGCTACGGTTTGCCGTTGTTCCACGATTATTTGACTAATCGGATCAGTAGGAATCTCTGCCACTAAAGTTTCTTTAATCTGCTTTTGCTCCCTCGCGCTGACGGACAGACCAATTTTTTGGCGCAGTTTTTCTAGTTTTCGGGCATCGGTGCTGTATTGGGTCAGTTCATCTTCTGCCATCATGATCAAGCGTTCATACTGTCCCACGGGTCAACCTCTTCCGCTTACACCATTGTTTGCTTACGCGATCCTAATTATCTCACTGAAGGCACTGTGAGCAAGAGGCGAAATTTTTGGGCGATCGCCCAAACCAAATTAATCGAGGTCATGCAAACTGGCACAATTACCGTACCTGAATTTCATTTCACGAGTATTTCTAGATCAGTCAAACTGTAAATAATTCCCTTAATCAGGTGGGTATCGTGTGCCCCGTTTTAAGATGACCCGCCGATTCTTTCGCTTTTTCAAGTATCTCAATCTAGCAACGGTAAAAGAAGTCGTCGTCTGCACGGGAAATCAACGCCTATCCGGATTGGCAGCAGAGATTGCTTATAGTGCTGCGTTGGCAATGTTTCCGGCAACACTGGCATTGCTGACCGCGATCGGCTTGGTTGGATCTTCTCAAGCAGCATTTGGCGAGATGGCAAAACAGCTAAGCTGGATCGCTCCAGCGGAAGTGCTCCAGATCATTCAACGGTTTATTCAAGAAGTAAGTCCGGGTAGCAGCCAGAGCTTGCTATCGATTAGTTTCTTGGCAGCATTATGGGCGGCATCTGGAGCAGTCAGTTCCACGATGAGCGCGCTGGATCGCATCCACCAAGTTCCATCTCGGCAACTGCGCCCTTTTTGGAAAGCTAAGATTGTCTCCATTATTTTGACGGTTGGAACTATTTTGCTGTTGGTCGCGGCTTCTACGGTTGTTTTTGTGAGTGATGTGATCATCAAAATTGTGGTTGCCCAGAGCGACCAGATTGTAGAAGCGGTGGCAAAACGCCCAAACTTTCTGGAGCCTCAGGTACTCCGGGTATGGCAACGATTGAGTATGCCGTTGGCGCTGAGCATGGTGGCGATCGCCTTTGCCTTTATTTATCGATTTGGACCAAGCCGTTGGTATAAAGGTACGCCAATTTTGCCCGGTGCCTTCTTAGCAACCCTGGCATGGGCAGCTTGCTCTAAGCTGTTTAGTTTTTATGTGGCTAACTTTGGCAACTACAACCGGATCTATGGGGCGGTTGGAGCCGTGATTGTGGTGCTGCTTTGGTTGCAGCTAGGAGCCTTAACCCTTTTGATTGGGGCACAACTCAACTTCACTGTCGGCAAGGCGATGCATCCAAAGCCTCAATCCTTAGGTAGAATTCGACCCGATGCTGCTCTCGCCAATCGTGATCTATCGGATCGCGCTCAATACCGCCAGCAGAATGGAGGCAATAATCAACCCCCAGAGAATCCACCCCGGCATAAAGCCTAGTAGCGTTAATCCTCGCAAAATCCAGAGTGCCAGCGTGAGTGCTGCAACACTTAAAAACACAAGCGTAGTTACTTTAAAGCGTTTGGTCACCTAATTACCTCTGGTATGTGAGTTACGGTTTGAGACTCCGTAACCCGCCTAAAATGCCACCCCCGATCGCAAACAGAGTCAGTGCCCAGGCGATGTAATCGGGAATTTTAGTCACCCATCCTAAACCCTTCAGCACAACCAGGATGGCTAGCATCACCAATGCAATGCCAAGAATATAAAGCCCAATAGTAATAAAAAGACTGAGAAACCTATTCACGGCAAATTTTACACGTTTAAAGAATTATTCTGTGGGAAAAACTACGTCGCCATTTATGAATTTTTTATGTCCTTCCGCACTATCACGCAACCCGGTTTCACAAAATAGGAGTAATCTCATGAGAAAGAACAGTTTATTTAAAGTACTTTAGTTGATTAAAGCTCCCTTAAAATCTCACATATTTATCTTTGGCTCTGAACTTAACCTAGGAGTTAAGAATCCATATGGTTGCTTCAACTGCACCAAGCTTCAATGGCGATCGCACTCGCTCCGTAGGGGTTGCTCAAAAATCTGACTCAGCGGCTTTAATGCGAGGAGATATTTTACTTGAAACTCGTGCCCACACTGCTTGGGGAGCAGCGGTTACGGCTCAAATGTATCTGCCCATTCCCCGTGAATCTGCTTGGCAACAACTGATTGATTATCCGCAGTGGGTTCGATATTTTCCAGATGTCAACAACAGCTATCTGCTAACGGATCATCTCCCAAAATCTGATAACTCCGACAAAGTAGCGTGCAAAAGACTTTATCAAACTGCTAGCAAAAGCTTTTTATTTTTATCAGCCCAAGTCGAAATTTATCTTAAGATCATCGAAACGTTTCAGCAACAGATCCAATTTCAGTTTGAATCAGGCAGTTTTCACGACTTTTTAGCTGAATTAACCCTTCAGGACTTTGGTAACGGCACCCTATTAATCTACTTTGTCCAAGCAACACCATTAATCCCCGTTCCCAGTCTGTTCATTCAGCAAGCAATTCAGTTTGACCTGCCAATCAATATGAGAACAATGCGTCAAGCGCTTATCTCATAAAGATCGGTTTTAAAGGTCAGTGGTGTCCAATGCTCCCATTCAATCCTGTTGATATTTAGCTCCAATAATCGCCGCTGACGGTAATAACAGAGCATTCAATGTGGGGAAATCTGATTCCTCACTTTATTCACCATGTCAGTGGAGCCGTTTGCATTAGCGAGAATCGTCTCAAGCCGTACAATATCGGTAATGTCGATCGCTGAACCAATAATGCCTTGCACCTGATTATCGGCATCAATCAATGGGCGAAGATTGACTTGATGCCAGCGCAATTTACCCTGGGGAGTAGAAATTGCTTTGGGTGAAATGACCTGTGGTTGGCGAGTTTGCATCACTTCTTGGTCTATGGCTAAGAAGTCTTCAACTTGGGCACCAGCCGGATTAAAATCGGTATCTTGCTTCCCTAAAATATCGGCGATCGTGGTGCCATAAATATCCGCAAAGGCTTGATTTACCATGAGATAGCGCCCTTCTTGGTCTTTCACAAAAATGGCAGAAGGCACCGCATCAATCACTTGGCGCAAATACAACTGCTGGGCTTTGAGTGCCACCTCGACTTGCTTACGCTCACTCACCTCCGTCACAATGCTATACCAAGCGATGTCTCCATTTGCTCGCCGCTCTGGGCGAGAGTTGCCCTGAAGCCATTTCAGCTTGCCCGATGGAGTAATAATGCGCCACTCATGCTTAAACAGAGTTAGGGTTTCGGCGCTATGGGCAACCGCCGCTTGATAGGCAGCCTCATCCTCAGGATGAATGCAGCGCAACAAAAGAGAGGCATCCTGAAGGATATCGGTGGCAGATAGCTCGTGAATCTCTTCGATCGCCGCACTCATATATTCAAACCAGACCCGCCCATCCAAAGACTGTACCACCGTGTAAATATTGCCTGGAATGGTTGCGGATAGTTGCTCAAACCGGGCTTCAATTTTTTTACGAGCGGTGATATCCAAGCTGGTGCCCACCATCCGAACCACCTGTCCAATCTCGTTAAAAATAGGTTTGCCGCGATTTTCGGTATGGCGGATTGAACCATCGGCGTGAAGAAACCGTAGATCGATTTTGTAGGAAGTTCCTTGGGCGATCGCAGTTTGAAAGACTTGCCTGAAGCGATCGCGATCATCAGGATGAATCATCTGCTCAAGCTGTTCCAAAGAAGGGCTTGATTGATGAGGGGCAAGACCAAACAAACGGAACAGTTCTTCGCTCATGCTGACCTTGTTAGTCATCACAGCTAATTCCCAACTGCCAATCCGGGCGACTTGCTGAGCTTCTCGCAGACTGGCTTCCTGCTGTCGCAAATCGTCTTCAATCTGTTTGCGATCGCTGATATCAAGTGCCGCTGCCGTTACAACCCAGCAATTTTTGATCGGATCTTGGCGAAACATCACCTGGTCGGCAATCCATCGGAGGGAGCCATTTTTGTGATAGAAGCGATATTCCGTTGTTACCGTTCCTGCTTCAGCGGGAGGAATGCCCCCCAGGGCTTTGTGGCGATCGTCGGGATGCACCCGCGAAAACCACAGGCGGGTATCTGCAAGCAATTCCTCTGGAGAATATCCAAACACCCGTTCGTTATTCAGCGAAAAATAGTCATACTCGATTTGCCCATCGGGGTAGAGGTCGTAGCTGCAAATGGCAATGGTTGCTGTATCAAGCACCTGGTTTAGCTTGGCTTCTGATTTTTGCAGTGCGACTTCTAGGTGTTTGCGATCGGTGATATCTTTCCCCACGGAGAGCAAGCAGCGTCGTCCCTCCAGTTCCACCAGTTCACAGGATGCCAGCAAAAATATTTGCTTGCCAGAGCCAGTTACCCACTCAATTTCCAGACCCTGAAGCCTGCCAGAGTCATTTAAGGTTTGCATCGCTTGCTGTTGTTCTTCAGGAGATGCCACCCAAGTACCCAAATGATCAAGGGTCTGCCCAATAATCTCCTCTCTGGAATATTCCAGTAGGTTCACAAAGCTGTCGTTGACCTCCAGATATTTTCCTTCTGGAAAACTTCTCAAGCTAATTGGATCTGGAGATGCACGAAAAATTTTGGCAAACCGCTCTTCCGACTCCTGCAAAGCATCTTTCACCTCTTCAAATGACTCTTGTAAATAGGCGGTCATTTGGTTGAAGGTATATGCCAAAATTTCTAGTTCGACGATCGGGCTATTGTCATCAACCGGGTTTTCTAATCGGTCTAATGCGAGATCGCGGCTAGCTTGGCTAAGCTGAGAAATGGGTTTAGTAATCCAATAGGTGGTGATTAAGCCGAGGGCAAGTGAGGTCGCTAAGGCAGCAATCATGAGCTGAATGGTGACATGATTGCTGCGGTTAATGTCTGCAATAAAATCGGCTTCAGGCACGACGACGACAATCAGCCAATCTAGACCCGCTTTATCTTTGTAGGGCACCACTTGCACGAAATTTCGCTGATGGTTTTCGACAAAACTCAGGCTTTTCGGTTGAGCGATCGCCTTCAGATCACCAAACTCACTCTTCAGATATGCTGCCGTTGCTTGGGTGAGAAAATTTTGGCTGCTAGTGGCGGACAACCGAAACCCTTTTTGTTTGTTAGGCTTCAGTCTAAAGGGAGTCTCTAAGGTGGAGGTTGCAACCAAATTGCCCGATCGCTCCATCAAAAACGCCTGCCCACTAGGGGAAATGTCTAATCTCTGTAAAAATCTGCTTATTTCTTCGAGAGGAAGTTCTGAAACCAACACTCCCTTAAATTTACCGACTGGCTCATAAAGCGGCGATGCCAAAGAAACTGCCACCCTGGAATCAAATGGATATTGAAAAATGGGACTCCACGTTGGTTTGCCTGTCTGCTTTGCCGCCTGATACCAAGGGCGCAGTCGGGGATCATAGTTAGGAATTTGATTGATGGATTGCTTAATTTTGCCTTGAGCATCAAGGGTATAATTGCGCCTCAAGCCACTATCGGCTTGCTTCATGATGGATAAATAGGTAAGCCCCTTTTCAAGCTTGGCAACACTGATAAATTCTCGTTGTTCATTGGCATAGTAAATTGCTGTGACGGACTCTAGAAAACGCTTTTGCCCCCAAAAATGACGCTGAATTTGATTAAAATCCTTGAGATAGAGAGTCCCTGATTCAACGGCATCCAGGTTGAGGTTGTTGATCAGTTGCGGTGTTTCTAAATAGGTGTGAAGGCGTTCTTGAATGCGATCGCCCACCTGACTGGTCAACTGAGTTGCAAAGCTGTGAACCGCCGTTTGCCCATTGCGAAATGACAAATATCCTGTTAGCCCAACTGCGCCCACCACTTCCAATACAAAGGGCAAAATTAGCACTAGGCGTAATGGAATGCCACGGACACGAGTCGAGAATTGAGGCTTAAGAGAAGACTTTTCCACGGAAACACCTAAGAATTAAGGAAGCGGTGCATTGAAGCGATCGGGAAACACTCTTTATAAAAAGCCTAAAACGTTTTAGCCATGACTCGTCTGGTTTTCATGAACGAAAAATCAAAACTTCTTTTGTTCAGTTTCAGCAACTTTTGACTTTCATCCTTCAAAACTTTACTTAACATACCGTAGTCTAGTTAGACATTTATAACGGAATGATCGAAATATCAAAAGCTAGCGTTGTAAAACAAACCGCTTATCTGAACCTTTTAGTGAGTCGATGCCATTCGTTGCCCATCGCATGACTTTTCATCATCTTTGCGCTTTTCGAGTATAAGGAAGCCAGGTTTGATATGGTTGTATAACTCAGGGCATTCCTGTGGGACATAACAAGCGTTGAGTTGTTTAGTGATAAATTTCATTCCATGAGTCGCGTTATTGTAGTCACCTCTGGCAAGGGTGGTGTGGGCAAGACTACCACTACTGCCAATTTGGGTATGGCGTTGGCAAAGCGGGGTCGCAAGGTGATTGTGATCGATGCAGATTTTGGGTTGCGAAATCTTGACCTGCTGTTAGGTTTAGAAAATCGAGTTGTGTATACCGCTGTAGATGTGTTGGCGGGGCAGTGCCGTTTAGAGCAAGCGTTGGTCAAAGATAAGCGCTATCCGAATTTGATGCTGTTGCCAGCGGCGCAAAACCGGACGAAGGATGCCGTTAAGCCAGATCAAATGAAACAGTTGGTGAATGCGCTGACGAAAGCATTTAACTATGTGCTGGTGGATTGTCCGGCGGGAATTGAGATGGGGTTTCAGAATGCGATCGTGGCAGCCAAAGAAGCCTTGATCGTGACCACGCCCGAAATTGCAGCAGTGCGGGATGCCGATCGCGTGATTGGGCTACTTGAAGCCAACAACATTAAACAAGTGCGCTTGATCATTAATCGGCTTCGTCCTGCCATGGTGCAGGCAAACGACATGATGAGCGTGGCAGATGTGCAAGAAATTTTGGCAGTACCCTTAATTGGGGTGGTTCCCGATGATGAGCGCGTCATTGTATCTACTAATAAAGGCGAACCGCTTGTATTGTCAGAAACCCCATCTCTAGCAGGAACCGCCTTCGACAACATCGCCCGCAGACTAGAAGGTGAAACCGTTGATTTTTTAGATCTAACCGTGCCAAATGATGGATTGATCTCGCGTCTTCGCAAGATGTTTTCGACCAAGCTTTTCTAAAGTCTTCCCCCTACTTTACCCGCCTGCTTCATGTTATTTGAACTGATCGAACGTTTCTTTGCTCGCCCAACCAACAGTCGTCATGACGTGAAGAACCGATTGAGATTGGTTTTGGCACACGATCGCGCTGATTTGCCGCCTCACATGATCGAATCCATGCGAAAAGAGATTCTAGAAGTGGTTGCCCGTTACGTCGAGCTAGACACCGATAGTATGGAATTTGCTCTGGAAAGCAACCAGCGATCGACTGCCCTGATCGCCAACTTGCCCATCCGGCGCGTGATCTCCTCCACAGAGATCGATCGCCCCGAAACCGCAGAGATCGCCATCCCAGAAGTGACCTTAACCGAATCGGGCGACCCGATCGCCACATCCACTGTTGACACTGCGTTAGCAGATGCATCGTCTAATACGGCTATTTTGCCTGAAATCTCCCCTGATACTCCCGTAGAAGTGGCAGATCTCGAATTTTCCCCTACACCCACCGAACCCGCCAAACCAGAATCGGTTGCTTAACTTATTTTTTCTGCTCATCCCGTGATTACTGGCAAAACAAAGCTACTGGGCGTAATTGGGCATCCGGTGTCCCATTCCTTGTCCCCTGTGATGCACAACGCCGCGATCGCGAATCTTGGCGTAGATTTTGCGTATTTGCCGTTGCCTGTCAAGCCAGAAGATTTGGCGGTGGCGATCGCTGGGTTTGCCGCGATCGGGCTAGAGGGCTTCAATATCACCATTCCGCATAAGCAGTCAATAATGCCCTTTTTGACGGAAATCACCCCGATTGCTCAGGCTGTCGGCGCAGTGAATACGGTTTGGCGAACCGAGCAAGGTTGGAACGGTACAAATACCGATGTGATTGGATTTCTGGCTCCACTCAAGCCGCTTGATCAGCCTTGGACAGAAACCGATGCGGTAATTTTGGGCAATGGGGGCGCGGCTCGTGCCGTCGTTGCAGGCTGTGCTGAGTTGGGTTGTCGATCAATTCACGTCGTTGGACGCGATCGCGCCAAACTAGCCACTTTTCAACAAAGTTGGGCACATTCAGCCGCAGCAGCTTTACTTCAAACCCATGAGTGGCATGACTTAGCAACCCTGATTCCCACCGCAGGCTTAATCGTCAACACCACCCCGATTGGAATGTATCCCCAAGTCGATCACTCACCTGTGGATGTTTCCCTGTTAGAAAGGCTACAACCGGGCGCGATCGCCTACGACCTGATCTATGTTCCCAAGCCGACGCTATTTTTGCAGCAGGCAGCCCAACAAGGCGCGATCGCGATCGACGGGTTAGAAATGCTCGTGCAACAAGGAGCCGCCGCCCTAGAAATCTGGCTTCAGCAGCCTGCGCCCGTGGATGTGATGCGGCGATCGCTTCAGCAATATTTGAATCTTACGTAACGCCTTTCTTAGTTTTTCACACTAGCCCTACTCGGAGGGCGACAACTGCGGCTTGAACGCGATCGTCTACTGCTAATTTGTTCATAATCCCCCGCACATGGGTTTTGATGGTGTTGGGGCTAAGATAAAGCGACTCGCCAATCTCAGTGTTGTTTTGCCCTTCCACCAACAGCTTCAGCACATCCATTTCTCGTTCGGTCAGATGCCCTACATGAATATCTGGCGCGGGTGGCTTGAGATTCTCCAACACCGTTCGAGCGATTTGCGGATCGAGGTACACTGCCCCAATTTCGGCGGCAGAAATGGCAGTCATCATTTGCTCAACACTGGCTCCCTTGACACAATAAGCATCTGCGCCACTCGCCAACGCAGCCATCACTTGGGTTTCATCGGTGTGTGAAGTGAGCATAACTACTCGCACAGTCGGTAGCTGCTGCTTAATTTCCTGAGTGGCTGCAATGCCGTCTTTTCCGGGCAATCCAATGTCCATAATAATCAGATCAGGTTTATGCTTCAATGCCGATCGCACTCCCAAAAAGCCATCCTCAACAATTTCTACAATTTCAAACTGAGGATAATCTGACAAGATTCGCTCTAACCCTAGCTGAATCATTGGGTCATCTTCCACAATTAGAATTCGTAAGGGCTTTGCCCCAAAGGGCATTGGTGATTTGTCAGGGTCTACCACGAGCAATTCTCCGCAAAAACTGGTGAGTACAGATGCTACTTCACACTTTATATTGCCTGTTCAAACAGCGGTAGGGTAAACCAAAAAGTTGAGCCAGGTTCAGAATGACTTGTGAGTCCAATTTGTCCGCCATGAGCCATGATGATTTGGCGGCAAAGATAGAGTCCTAATCCTAATCCCACTGTGCGCCGAGCTTGCTCTCCCCGTTTATAAAGTTCAAAGATACTGTCAAACTGTTCCGGGGGAATACCAATGCCGTTATCGTGAACGGTGCAGCGCATCATTGGGGAATCAGGATAAGAAACCTGCTCAATTTCAGCCGTTAGCGTCAAATTCACTCCAGGAGGATTGTGTTTGAGGGCATTCGCAATCAGGTTTTCGTAGACGCGCCAAAGTTGGTTGGAGTCAGCGTTGATGGGTGGTAGGTCAGAGGAAACTTGATTTTGTAAGACTGATTCATCTTGCTCAATCATCGGTTGCCACTCGATCGCAAGTTCACTGACCAACGTAAACAGATCCACAGATTGACACTCTAGGATGATGCCGCTCATATCATTCGCATGAGTTTCCAACAGGGAATTAATTAGGGCAAGTTGGCGATCGTGGCTTTGAATCATCCGTTGCAAAATTGAACGAGAAACAGCAACCGTTCCCCCCTGTGCCTCCGCTTCTTTCTGCAAACTTTTAAGCACCATTAGCCCCCCTGTGACCGGATTTCGTAGATCGTGGGAGACCGCATTCAGAAAAACTTGCACGGCTTCTTGGGCTTTTTGGCGATCGCAGATTTCGGCTTGCAGTTGCTCATTTTGATTTTGAAGCTGATTTTGCAATTTCTGAATCGCCAAGTGAGTACTCACCCGCACCAGTGCCTCTTCTATTTCAAAGGGTTTGGTGATGTAATCCACAGCGCCCACTTGAAACCCTTTGACCTTATCAAAAACATCTGACAGCGCCGTCATAAAAATAACGGGAATAGTTTGAGTTTCTGGAACAGCCTTCAGGCGGCGACAGATTTCAAAGCCATCAATTCCTGGCATCATCACATCCAACAAAATTAGATCAGGCTTGGCATAGGGAATTTGAGCGATCGCGCTTTCCCCATCCTGCGCTATTCGCACTTTATAGCCCGCCTGACTCAACGATTGAACCAAAATGCTTAAATTAGTGGCATTATCATCCACTAACAAAACCATACTTGCCTCAGCACTGTTGCTATTCATCAAACTCCCACTAAGTGCTAACAACAGCCTACTTTCAACGCTGCTCTAAAAACAATCCATAGAAAAACTCTGAACCCAGGCGAGTCGTACTACAATTGTAATACGAAACACTTGAAAACTTTGCGGAGACACCCAATGCATACACTGACGCGAACATCCACCACCGAAATGGAAGTGACCAGCATTCGTTTAGAACGAGAGCTAAAAGAAAAATTAAAAGAATTGTCTGGCAATCAAGGCTATCAGGCATTAATTCGAGACATTTTATGGAACTACATTCAGCAAAAATCTGGCGACTGTCACTCGTCCGTTTCCCTGCCGGAGATTCGCGCGACGATCGCTGCCACTGCTCACCAAGAAGAACGCTGTGCTTTAACGGGCAAGGTGATTCCATTAAACGCGGCAATGCTTTTAGGTTTTACACTCACTGGCGCAATGGTTCCCCTCAGCGCTGACAGCATTTTATAGAATGCGATTGGAACAGCACACTCGCGATCGGTAAAACTATCTCAAAAATACTCCCCATCTGTTTGTGTGTTGAGATAATAAAGCACTCCTCTTGGTGTGTCCGTAGAAGCACAGTGTGATTGATGACAAAAGATTAACCTTTAAGAAGACGATCGCCCCTTCAATCGTCTTAAGATTGCTTTTTTGAATAGTAAATGCCTAACCGCGATCGCAGTATTTTCACGGTTAAATTAATAATTGATCTATACAAGACTGGGAAAAAATTACCAACAATTGGTGGTTTTCCAGTCTTGTTTTTATATCTTTCGATCAACTATAAAAAATATATTTGTACACGAAGAAGCCTTCCTTGAAGCACTTTAACGCCCTGATTTTTCTAGTGATTTTTACTATAGTTAGAACGAGTTCAGTCTAATTAAATGCTTTATATCAACTTCACTTTTTTTGAAATAGCTTCATATAAATACTGGTATTAAAGCGATGATAGCAACCTAACTACTTCTCCATGAAGAAGCTTATGTATCAATCCAGTTCAGTAGCTTCTAAGGCTTTATTGGGTTATTAAAAGATTGTTTAAAGATGCATTTTATTTGCTTAAAAGTTCAGCAATTTAGCCGATTATGAGCAGAGAGATGGGAATGCTAGGTTTGTCCTGTGATGGAGAGATTTCCAAGTAGCCTTGAGCAAAAGAACTTTGTATCTAACTCATCATCTTCAGGTTTAGATTTTGTTTCTTAGATTAAATTTCATCGGTTGTCAGAGTTCAGTTTTTGAGTTTTGTCAGGTTTTTCACATTACGTAATAGGTTGCTCTTCCCCATGAGATCCAATTCTTTGAACCGTTCATCAACGTCATCTTCTGAATTAGGCGTATATGAGTGCGAGATTCATCTCAAGTTCAGGCTTGTTGAAGAGAAAGGAGCGTTCGTAAATCGCGATCAGCTGCTAGAAATTTTACTGGATGCTTTTTCTTATGGATCTGATGAATATATGGAACCGACTCACGTTGAGGTAGTGGCTCAAGAAGTTTGTGAATTATTAGCTTCGCCTCAAATGCGCCGTCAACTAATTCGCTTACGAAACTCTGGTGAAGTGATCTGAGCAGAGCGATCGCTATCCATCTGTGGCAGTGGAAGCACCGTAATAAATGATTGCAAGAAACCGAATCGGCAGAGCAACCAAGGTTTCCGGTCCATGGGGAATATCGCCTCGAAAGGTGAGTGAATCTCCTGGCTCTAACAAGTATGTGGATTGCCCATGTCGATATTCCAACGTGCCTTCTAGCATATGAATAAATTCGATGCCCGAATGCTCAAACGTGGGAAACATTTCAGAGGCATCATCCATACTGATCAAGAACGGCTCAAATAGCTTTTTAGGTCCTTGATCATAAGCAAGCAAGTGGTAAGTATGTCCCCGTTTGGTGCCACGCCGCACCACTTTCATGCCTTCCCCCTGTTTCACCAATTGCGCTCCGCCTTGGGGCGAATTGTAGTGACGAAACAGAGTTGACATAGAAACTCCCAACGCACTGGCGATTTTGACGAGCGTTTCCAGGCTGGTTGCCGTTTGAGCATTTTCAATTTTAGATAGCATTCCACGGGAAATTCCGGTTTGTTCGGCAACTTCGGCGATCGTCAGGCGATGTTTTTGCCGCAGTTCACGAATGGTGTTGCCCAAATAGCGACTGAGTTGATTGTCGTCTGCATTAAGAGCGGGGTCTGAAACAGCGGTCATGATTCCTGAAAGGCATGGGAGTAATCTGATTATCGCCAATCCTGAAGCGCGATCGCCGCAAATCTTATGAAACTTTGTTGACCTATATGAATCAATCTGCCAGGATGTTCTTAAGTTTATTTACTACACCCTCACGATGTTGACCCAGCCAACAGCGACTCAGCCAGAGCCATTCTCCAATTCATCGGTTGCCATCCCGCCGAATCAACTGATGTCTGCCCAAACTCTCACTACTTTGAATGCTCGGTCGGATGTTAAAGGCGGCTTACAACTCGCAGGACATCTGGTGCTGCTGGCGGTGAGTGGCTATCTCTGGACAACTCAGGGCGATCGCTGGCTGATTTCCCTGCCTGCTCTGTTTATCTATGGGGCTGGTTTGGCGGCAATGTTTGCACCCATGCATGAAGGCTGCCACCGCACTGCGTTTGCCAACAATCGCCTCAATGATGGGGTTGCCTGGTTTGCGGGGCTGCTGTCGTTTTATAACAGCACGTTTTATCGTCGTTATCACAAGTGGCATCATCGCTACACGCAAATTCCTGAGAAAGACCCGGAACTGAGCGATCGCAAGCCGCAAACCTTGACCGAATATCTAGTCGCCATTAGTGGCTATAACTGGTGGACTGGCAAAGTACGCGGACATATGAGAATTGCGCTTGGCAATCTAGAGGGCTGTCCTTATATTCCCGATAGCGCCCGGTCTGAGGTGATTCGTTCAACCCGGCTGCAACTGCTTGTTTATGGAATCGCGATCGCCCTATCCATTGGCTATCAACAACCCTGGTTTTTGACCTATTGGCTCATTCCCTTAGCGATTGGACAACCGCTTTTACGGGGATTTTTGCTGGCTGAACATACGGGCTGTACTCTTGACGATAATTCCCTGACCAACACCCGCACCACATTGACGATCGCCCCGGTGCGCTGGCTGATGTGGAACATGTCATTTCATGCCGAGCATCATTTAGTTGCTTCCATTCCGTTTCATGCGCTGCCTGCTGCCCATGAAATTTTGCAGTCTCATTTCACGCAAGTGGATCAGGGCTATGTGAAAGTCAACCGCGATATTATTGCAAACCTGAGCGCTCAAATGGGTTCGCCTTCATGACTGCTGGCTGCTTTACGCTTAAAGATTTTGCGCTTCAGTGCGGCACGGTATTACCCGAAGCCAAGCTGGTCTATCAAACCTATGGCGAGTTGGCAGGCGATCGCCAAAATGTCATTCTCTATCCCACGTCCTACGGTGCCCAACACAGCGATATTGACTGGTTGATTCGACCCAATGGCATTCTTGACCCCACGCGCTGGTTTATCATTATTCCGAATATGTTCGGTAATGGGCTGTCTAGTTCGCCGAGCAATTCTGCCGATTGCGGCTTAGCGGAGCAAGGGTTTTGGTTTACCCAGGTTGATAATGTGTGCGCTCAGTCCCAGCTTTTGCAAGAAGTATTTGGGATTGAGCAGTTGGCGCTGGTGTATGGCTGGTCGATGGGCGCACAGCAGGCGTATCACTGGGGGGTAATGTTTGGCGATCGCGTGCAACGGATTGCGGCGCTTTGTGGCACGGCACGAACGACGGATCACAATCGAATTTTTTTGGAAAGTCTGCGATCGGCATTGACCGCAGATCCCACCTGGAATGGTGCAGGTTTTGATGGCACGCCCGATCGCGGTTTTCGCACCTTTTCCCGAATTTATGCCAGTTGGGCAGCCTCCCAAGCTTTTTATCGCGCAGGTCTGTATTATCAACTGGGCTATGAGTCGCTGGATGATTATTTGATGCGGGGTTGGGAAGCGGTTTATCGTCAGCGCGATCCGCATAATTTAATTGCCATGATTGATACTTGGCTGCGGTGCGATGTGGGCAATAATCTAAGCGGTCAAATGGACTACGCTCACGCTTTGCGATCGATTACAGCCAAAACTCTGGTCATGCCTTCTGCCACAGATTTATACTTTACGCCGGAAGATTGTGAGGCTGAGGCGGCTTTGATTCCTCAGGCAATCTATCGCCCCATTCCTTCCATTTGGGGACATCGGGCGGGGAATCCCTATCAAAATCCAGCAGATGAGGCGTTTATCCAAGGGGCTGTTTGGGAGTTGTTGGAAACTTAAGACTGCTAAGAATGGTGGGTGACGCTGATGCTAAACTCGCTCTACAGAATTGCTGACACCGATATAAATCATTGCTATGACCACACTATTATCTGAATTTGCCCGTGAAAATGGGATTCGCTATTTTCTGATTTCTTTTACTGACCTGTTTGGGGTGCAGCGATCGAAGTTGGTGCCGACTCAGGCGATCGATGCAATGGCGGTGAATGGGGCGGGGTTTGCAGGGTTTGCGGCGTGGTTGGATATGACTCCGGCTGACCCGGATATTTTGGCGATTCCCGATCGCGACAGCTTAATCCAACTCCCCTGGCAACCCGATGTGGCATGGATGGCAGCCGATTTATATATGAATGGGCAAGCGGTAGAGCAAACGCCGCGATGGGTGCTAAAGCAGGTAGTGGACAAAGCGGCAGCGCAAGGCTACCGGGTGAAAACGGGGGTGGAATGTGAATATTTTCTGCTGGCGGCGGATGGTGAGCAGATTTCGGATGGACGCGATCGCGCCAGTAAACCGTGCTACGACCAACAGGCTCTGATGCGCCGCTTTGAGGTGATTGCAGAAATCTGTGATGCCATGCTGAAACTAGGCTGGGGTGCCTATCAAAACGATCATGAGGATGCCAATGGTCAGTTTGAAATGAACTGGACTTATGCCGATGCGCTGGTGACTGCCGATCGCCATGCTTTTTTTAAGTACATGGTCAAGGCGATCGCTGAAAAACATGGACTGCGGGCAACCTTCATGCCCAAACCCTTCCCCCACCTGACGGGCAATGGCTGCCACACGCATCTGTCCGTTTGGGATACCGCAGGCAACACAAACCTGTTTGATGATCCCAATGGCAAACTCGGACTGGCACCCTCGGCGTATCAGTTCATCGGCGGCGTATTGCACTCTGCCGCTGCCCTCTGCGCCTTCACCAATCCCACAGTCAACTCCTACAAGCGGATTAATGCCCCCGTAACAACCTCCGGCGCTACCTGGTCGCCCAACACCATCAGCTACAGCGGCAACAACCGCACTCACTCCATTCGCATTCCAGAACCCGGACGGTTTGAGTTTCGTTTGGCAGATGGTGCCGCCAATCCTTATCTGCTGCCTGCTGCCCTAATTGCCAGCGGCTTAGATGGCATGGAACACCAACGCGATCCGGGCGATCGCCACGATAATAACGCCTACACCGATCCGCTGCCAACTGGAATCCTCAAACGCTTACCTGCAAATCTGCTGGATGCCTTGCGCTGTCTAGAAGCGGATACTGTTCTCACTCCGATCCTGGGATCTGCGCTGGTGTCAGCCTACACCAAACTCAAACATCAAGAATGGAATGAGTACAGCACCCACATTAGCCCCTGGGAACTGGAAGCCACTCTAGACTGTTAGGCAGTTTTCAACAAATTGCTACGAAGTTTTGCCACCAAAGAAATATGATACTCTCTCAAGAGATTGCTACTTGTTAATAGCGATCCTTTTCAGTGTGAGGAGCAGAATTTGTGCAATTTTCTAATTCGTTATTAGCCCGGACAATGCGACGATACCTTCGCATGACAAGCGGCTTAACAATCTTTGCTGCTACTTTAGCCATTTATCCTCAGGCAGCGATCGCCCAGGTAACGACACTACCTTCAGCACTCAACCCCGCTCTAAACTTTCAAACGAGTGGACGCGAACGCCTTCCGATCATTGGCGATTGGTACACTACCCGCACTTCTGCCAGTACCGATAGAATCCATCGATTTTTCATCAGCGTTACCCCATCAGATTTAGCCGCCGCAGGCGGTGCAATTCCCGTCCGAATTTTAGATGGAGAAAGCAATGGAGCAATTGATGAAATCAATGCTGGTCTGTTTGGTAGCGTAACCTGTGTGGCAGCAGGCACCTGCGACCCAACCCGATTTACCTTGCTGGCTCCAGGCGGTGCAAACCTTGGGACATTGACCTACAACATTGGCTTACCCACTGCGGATGGTCAAAATGATCTGCTGGGCACCATCACAACTCCCGGAATTTATCAGGTGACTAGCGAGACGGGAGCATTCCCCATCTTAGGAGATCCGACATTTGCTTTGAACGATGACGATAACGGCTTCCGAATTCAAGTTTCGGGCGTTGCAAACTTGCTGATTGGACAATTTCAGGGAAATATTCAGCAAAATTCCCCGGGGTCAATTGACTTGAGGCTGTTCACCCTGGTCGGTCCAGGGACAGGCACCCTGTCTTTTCGCAACTTTGACCTTGATAACGGTGCTGCCCTTCGCTACATCCGTCCTTCAGGTGGCTTAGCTACCCCCGTATCGGTATCAGCGAATGGGGTCTGGAATGGCGGCGGCAACTTGGATACTGGTGCAGATAATATTACTGGTTTAGATCCACTGAATGACGCAGGATCATGGGAATTTCGGGTGGATGCCTACACCACCAACAATCAAACCTTATTTGAGGCAAATACGGGTCCGGCTCGCCTGCCGCTGTTTGATACCCAGCCCACTCGCGCTGGAAACTTTACGATTACAACCGATACTACCCGCGAAACTCCTGTGGGTCAGCGGGTTTGCCACCCGTTTAGAGTAATAAACAACTTCTTTACAACCGATATCGTTAACTTGGTGCCCACTGGCACAAACCCTAACTACACCGCGCAATTCTTCCAAGATGAGGCAGGCACCCTGCCGCTGACCGATACTGATGGCGATGGGCAGGTGGATACAGGCATTCTGGCAGCAAGTGGTGGCTTTGTGGATCTGTTCCTGTGCGTTACCCCCGCACCGGGTGCCATCCAACCGGACGGCACCATTCTGACCGACACCACTACAATTACTGCCACTTCATTTATGGATCGTAAGGTGCGTGCCCAAGCGGGTGCAGGCGCTCCGGTGCCGCAGTCGGTCGTGAAAACGACGCGCCCATCGGCTGCTGGGGCTGACTTTAAGCTGGTGAAGCGGATTACCAATGTGATTCGCAATGGGGCACCGCTGGCTGGGGTCAACTTTGGCGCAGTGATTGATGACCCAGCGGATACTAATGATACGGCGGCGGGTTTTGCCCAAATTCCGCTGGTGGGTGTGACGGCTGTACCCGTTACTACGCCAGTACAGAGTAATGATGAAGTGACTTACACCGTTTACTTCTTGTCGGATGGTGCATCTCCGGCGATCGCGGTCAACATTTGCGACTTGATTCCTGGGGGGATGAGTTTCATTCCTGGGTCTTTAGAGTTGAAGATTGGTAATGCAGCGACGCTTTCCGGTGGCAACTTCTATGCGCCTTTAGCACCGCTGCCCAACAATAACTCCTGCATTATTAAAACGAACCCGAATGGTGCGGCGATTTATGAGTTAGGCACTGTTTCCAATAGTGCAGGCAGCAATTTTGGCTTTGCCCGCTTCCGCGTCCGAGTAAATTAGGGGTCTAAAGTATCCCTGTCAAGGTGACTATTTGTACAGTTACAGCTAGTAGGGGAGGATTCATCCCCGTGTGATCAACAGCGACTTTTTGGAACGCGCTCAGTTTCGCGGCACCACGAATTAAGTCAGTGATACTACGCGCCAGCGGATGCAGACAGCACTTCAAGCAACAGAAGTCAGACAACCTCATCTCCCCTACAAAAATTACGACTTACCCAGCTTGGATTGAATTTGGTCAAACAAGGCTCCATCGGAAAAGAACTGCTTCTGAACCTTGCCCCAGCCACCATATTCGTCAACGGTCGCAAGCTTTTTAACGGGTGGAAACTGAGTTGCCAACGTTTTTTCGTTCGTCTTGGCATAGTCACCAACAGGACGAAATCCGAGCTTGACGAATTCCGCCTGAGCTTCTGGGGTAAACAAGAATTTGGCAAAGGCTTCAGCGACTTCGCGAGTCCCGTGCTTGTCCACATTTTGATCCACTACGGCAGCCGGGGTATCGATTGAAATATTAACTTCGGGCACCACGAAATCGATCTTTTGTCCTTTTTGCTTCGCCAAAATCACTTCATTTTCATAGTTAATCAGGGCATCCCCTTGTCCCTGCTTGGCAAAGACATCCGTAGCTTCCCGCGCATCTTTTGCCAGAATTGCCACATTCTTAAAGGCTTGGGTAACAAATTCGGTTGCCTTTGCCTCATCTCCTCCATTTTTCAGGGCATAATCCCACAAAACTAGGAAGTTCCAACGAGCGCCCCCAGAGGTTTTTGGGTTTGCGGTCACCCATTTCACGCCATCGCGGGTTAAGTCCCCAAAGGTTTTGATATTTTTGGGGTTGCCCTCACGGGTGATCACTGCGGCAACGGATTTTGCCACGATGCCATTATTCGGCAGTGTTTTATTCCAATCTTCGTTTACGACTTTGGCTTCAACGAGTTTTTCCACGTCGGCTCCCAGCGCCAGGTGAACCACATCCGCTTCCAGTCCATCAATGATGGCGCGAGTTTGGGAACCCGACCCACCATAGCTTTGCTTAAAGGTGACGGTTTGCCCTTTTTCTTTTTGCCACTTTTCCTGAAACAGGGTGATGATGGCATCGTGAGCGGCTTTGGGCACGGCGTAGGCGACAAGGTTGATTTCAACATCCTTTTTGGGGTCGGCAGTAGGGCTGGCACCGCCCGTCGTGCTGGTATTGGTGGAGCCTCCTGAACAAGCAGCGATCGCCACGCTTAAACCAATTCCAACTAAAAACAAGGAGATAGCGCGATTGAATGACTTAAATCGCCAGCGAGTCACTATCCGCTGCATCCATCCTTCCCCAAGACTCAAAAACCCCTGTCGCTGTTTCATTACTGGCATTTCCTTCCCATACAAAGCGAACTCATGATCACCGATTGTTCTGTGAAAAACCGATGATCGAAACTCGATTTTACAGAGCAGAGAGTTTAAATGCAAGAAGAACACCGATATTCTTATCGGAAAATGAGAGATTAAAGATAGGCTCTAAGAGTCATTTAACCAGTCAATTTTAGGGTTGACATCTAGAGAGAGGTTTAATATAGTTCGAGTGTACTAATTGGGCGAATTCAGGCGCAATTGGGGACAACGATTTAATACCTATCTTGATGCATAACTTGCAATCAGATGTAACCCATTGGGAGATTCACCATGACCGCCACAGAAACCCGTCGAACGAAAGCCACCATCAAAGAGCCTGCGCCGCCCAATCTATCAACTCGTACTCTGGCGTTAGATGCTGGCAACTATGATCTGAAGTTTTGGGATGGTCATATCCACCCTCGTGCTATTCGATCCATTCGCTATCAGTTGCCCCAAGGTCGAGATGCCGTTCGCTACTTGGATACTTCCCCTTTAATTGAACTGGCTGATGCCACCCGCTATCACTTTGGCACTCAGGCATATAAGTATCGTCGCCAGCAGCAAACCGTGATTGAAAACAAGGTAGAACTGGCGCGGCTGCATCTTTACGCCTGTCTTGAGCCTTGGGATGGCAACAGTGAGTTTTCATTAAACTTGCATGTTTCCACGCCAGAACCCGATCGCACTGAGCAAGCGTTGCGATCGCAACTCATGGGCATTCACGAATTTAAGCGGAACGGCATTCCGTTTCGGGTGACAGTCGATCGCGTTAGCGTTGAGCGCGAAGGCATGGGAGCCTACTGTTACGCGCAGCGGCTAGGGCTAATTCCTGATACTGGCTACACCATCGTGATTGATATTGGCGGCGGCACCTGGCTGACTCGGCTGGTGGATGCGGAAGGCGATGTGATTAATGAAAATGTGATGGATCGGGGCGGCACCTACGAACTGGCAACCTCCATTAGTTTTGATAAACGCCTTGCGGATGCCTTAGGCACCACCGCCGACCCCGGCATTGTCATGGATGGATTCAAATCGGCACATGCCTACGCCGATACGGGTTTATCCTGGTCACCTTGGCTAGAAGAATATCTCGATCCCTGGTTTCGGGGCATTTTTCAAACGGTGAAGGCACAATATACGCCTTATATGTCGCGGGTGACGCGGTTTTTGGTGACGGGCGGCGGGTCGCACCTAATCACTGAGCGACTGGCAGGACGCAAGCTGTTTGCCATGATTCCCGATCCTCAATTTGCCAATGTGCGCGGTTTGTATCCACTTCCAGAGGGCTTACAGCTATGTATGACAACAAGATAAGACTCAGCCAGGATGTGCTGGAAAAGGCAGAAGTCATCGCCCAAGAATGGGGGCTAAAAAACTCACGGGCAGCGGTTGAGGCGGTGTTTCGTCGCTATGCTGATGAATATTTGGGACGACGGACACACACAGAGCAAACTGCCTCTGGTGGGGCGATCGCCTCTACAATCTCGCCATCCTCTGCCGCTTGCGATGCCCTAAACGAACTGGATGACCTCCTGGGATTGTAAAAAGTAGTTGAATTACGTTGTGCTAAGTCACGCTCAAACTTTGGGCACCAAAGCAGACGTTATTTGACCCATTTCTACAGTGACACTATCAAAGCGATCGTCTCCAGGATGGTAGGAGAGAATTTCTAGCCCAATCGGTTCACTGGTTCTGGAATCTTTAATCAAAATTACCCCATCTCCCAGTTCAGTACTGATTTGTTCTTTCCGAGGAGTTTGCCAGAACACCGTTAATAACTCTGTTTCTGGTTCATAGAAGATTTTTACCTGTGCCATAGTGCTTCACCTTCCTTAATTGCATCAGTCTGGTAACTCGTAATCAAGAATCCATCTCCATTTAAGCGTCGAGCTACTGCTACAACCCATCGGCTTTCGTTTCGCGCCAAGTAGAACAGCAATACGTCTTTATCTCGGCTGCTGCGACGAATTTCATCGGGTGTAGCGAGGGCTTGTTGAACTACCTCTTCCAGCATTTCGAGATCAGGATGCTTGACGATTAACCGTTGCCAGTAGCTTTCAGAAGTTCTGACGGTAAATTCAAGTGGTGTAAGGATTTCAAACTTCACCAATCCTCCCCCTCTCCTGCCAGTTTCAATTGTTCATTTTCCACTTTTAATTGCAACGCCTTGTACTCCTGCTGCCAAGGGAATGCCTAACCCGATCGCCAGTGCCAAAGCCTGCTGAAAATATGCCACCTTATCTCAACCTTAACTAATTTCTGCTGTTGGTCGGCGATTTTTTATAGTAGATCTCTTGCAAAAGTGGCAAATTAGGAGGTTCAAACTATTAGAAACTCGTGCCAAAAATCGACTTATGCAAGAAGTCTAGTGAATTTCAATCTGTGTTATGACCTATTAGGCTTGTAAGGGTAGCTGGATGGTGAAAGTCGTCCAGCCGTTTTGACTAGAAACCGCGATCGCGCCGTTTAACCGTTCCACTCGTTTTTTCACCAGTGCTAATCCCAGTCCAGTTCCGCCATGTTTCCAGGGGTCGTTGTTGGGAACTCGATAGAACTTATCAAACACATGCTGGAGTTCGGTTTCTGGAATTTCTACGCCAGAATTGGCAATCGCAAGGATTACGCCCGAAGTTGCAGAATTGAGGGTCGCAGAGACAGCGATCGCTTCGCCTAGAGGCGTATATTTGCAGGCATTGTGCAATAGTTCAGTCAAGATCATCTCTAGATAATTGAAATCAGTCGTCAGTGGTGGCAAATCGTCAAAAATGGTGATAGAAAACTGCTGTTGTTGACTTTGAGCGCGCTCTACAAACGATTCTGCGATGTGGGGCAACCAGTATTGCAAGTGATGGGTCAGCGGCAATAAGGGTTCTGAGCCAGAGTCTAGCCGCGATAGATCCAGCAGGTCGTTGATTAAGCTAGTTTCTCGATGACATTCCTCTTTCAGAATTTGTAGATAGCGCTCTATGCGATCGCCTATATTTGTGCAGGCTAGATTGCCATTGCCATCGGCGTAAACGAGTCGCTGTTGTTCCATGCTAAGTTCTAGCATCTGCGTTGCCATTTTGATGTTTGCCATGGGGGTTCGCAGTTCGTGAGACACCGTACTGAGGAAGTCGTCTTTCAAACCATTGAGTCGCTCTAATTCTTGTACTTGTGACTGGGCGGCTTGATATAAACGAGATTGCCGCAGGGCGATCGCGCATTGAGTTGCCACTTGCTGCACCAACCGAATTTCTAACTCATCAAAAGCATCCTGCTTGGGTCGATATAGCCAGAGATCGCCCAAAACGCCCTGATCATCCCGCATAGGACACGCCAAAATCGTGTAGATTTCACCGTGGGGCTGAGCATAGGTTGACACTGTAAAGCAGAACTGGAGACAAATAGCCTGGATTAGCTGATCAAAAATTTCGATCGCAGGACAATCCGCAAACGCTATCTGTTGCCCAAGGGCAAACGGTTGAGTGGTGGAGTATTCATGGGTGATTGTGTGGGAAGTGAGCGTTAGATCATAAAGGGCAGCGTTGCTGCATATGACCTGTAGCCCTTGCCCTAACTCATCTACAGCGGTTTGCAAAATCTGGTTTTCATCTAAACTATCTCGTACTTTATCCGTGATGCGCTTAAGGAGTGCTTCAAAGGCAAGTGCTTGGCAGAGTTGAGCGGTGTGCTGCTGCACTTCTTGCTCTAGGCTGGCATTTAGCTGTTGCACCCGTTGGTATAGCTGCGATTGTTGAATGGCGATCGCCAACTGATCCGCCACAGCACACGCCAAATCGACTTCTGCATCTTGCCAGAGGAGATGTGGCCCTAGGCGCATTAGCGTTAAACTGCCCCACACCTTACCCTCCACTTGCAGCGGAATCAGCAACCAGGCACCCGGATACCGAGTAGCAATGTCCTGATTCACTGCATCGGCACAGGTGCTAGAGTCATCAATTTTGACAATCTTGCCCTGTTTTAGCTGGGCAGCAATAGGATTGGCTTCATCCGGAATTTTCTCGTCTAATGAAGACAACTGGTTGGGATGCCGCAGATATTCTTCTAAAGGTTGCCAATAGCCCTGATCGGGGAACCATTTCACAACCCTGACTCGACTAAGCTGCAATAGGGTGCCAATTTCGAGGACGGCAGTTGAAAAAATGGTTTTTAACTCTAAAGAATTACGAATTGCTTGCGTGAGGTGATTGAGCGCTTGCTCTTGGTTTGCCTGTCGTCGTAGCAAGGCGGCTGCCTGGTTGCGTTCTAGGTCACTGCGCTTGCGATCGCTAATGTCGCGCACCATTACCAGCACCTCATTTTCACTGATCATCGCAATCCGAGTTTCTTCATCATACAAGCCCCCATTCACCTCTATTTGATGTTCATAGACTTGCACCTGCCCTGTTTGTAGAGCCTGTTGCACAAATCCCATGCGCTGCTGAGCCAGATGTTGAGGCAAAATATCAAAAATTGTTTTATTGTGGAAGCCATCTGCGGGTTTCATCAATTGCATATTTTGACCTTGCACTACATCAAGATAGCGCCCAGTTTCATCCATGCAAACGAGCAAATCTGGTACAGCGCTGATCATCGCCCGATTTCTCGCTTCACTTTTCCGTAGGGCTGCTTCAGTGATTTTTCGCTCCGTGATGTCGCGAATGATGAAGATGACTTCCTTGTCATTCACAGCGACAATCCGGGCTTCTTCATCCCGTATTTCTCCTTCGATCTCAAGCTGATATTCATAAACTTGAAGTTCGCGGGTATCCAAGGCTCGGCGGGCATAAGCCATTCGTAGGTCTGCGTGTTCAAAGGGCAGCACCTCATAAATCTTTGCACCCTTCACAAAAGCTTGTGGATTGTAGATTTTAACTTTGCCGCCGCTGAAAAAGTTCAAATAACTTCCCTGGTCATCCATCCAGATCATTAAGTCAGGAATCACGCTGACGATCGCACTATTTATAGCTTCGCTTTGGCGTAAGGATTCTTCGGTAAGCTTGCGATCGCCAATATCCTCCACCATTGCCGTTGCAAACAAGGTATCTCCCTGGCTATCTAGCACACTAGATACATGCACATTCACCCAGCACAGTTGACCATCTTTCCGCACATAGCGCTTTTCTAAAGAATAGGTTTGCAGGTCACCAGCTTGCATCTGGGCAGCCAGCAACATTTCCATTTCTTGATCTTCTGGGTAAGTCAAGTCTCGATAGCTCATTTCCAGCAGTTCAGCTTTGCTATATCCCACCAAACTGCAAAACGCCGGGTTTACTTGCAAATATCTGCCAGAGAGGTGGGTCAGATTCATGCCAATCTCAATCTGATCAAAAACAGAACGAAAGCGCTCCTCACTTTGGCGCAGCGACTCTTCTGCCTGTTGGCGATCGCGCTCAACCCGTTCCTGAGTTTCTTGCAGGGCAGCTTCAGCCTGTTTGTAGGCAGTGATATTGGTTACCACACAGGTCACCACCCAGCAGTTAGCTACCCCATCCCAGCGGGGGGTCGCGGTGTCTGAAATCCAGTAAATGGAGCCATCTCGATGTTGAATGCGAAACTCTATTGTGGCGACCCGTCCAGCCAGAATGTCTTGCAAAACGGGTATCACGATCTGTTCTTGATCGGCTGGCAAAATTCGCGACATCCACAAGCCACGATCAGCCATAAACTCCTCGGCTGTGTAGCCAAACAGGGTATAGCAATTCTGGGAAAAATAAACGTATTCCCAAGTGCCATCTAAAAAAATATGACTTTGAACGATGATTGAAGATGAAGCATTGAGAATCGTACTGAGTTTGCTCTCTAACGCTTCGAGTTCAATTTCTGTTTGTTTGCGAACGACTTCGGCGCGCTTCGCTTCGCTAATATCTAAGCTGGTGCCCTGATAATACACGGTGCCTGCGGCATCTCGGACGATTTGAACATTCTCTGAAACCCAAAAGGTGCTGCCATCCTTGCGATACACCTCAGAAACAAATTCTGTTAAAACGTCTTGTTGGTTGATTAAACGCAAAAATTCAGCACGACGACCCGGAGCCACATAGATTTGTGTTTCAAAATCTGTGACTATTGCCACCATTTCATCAGACGACTGGTAGCCATGCATCTTTGCCAGGGTTGGATTGACGCTGAGGTAGCGACCATCGGGGGTTGAGCGGAAGATTGCTTCGATCGCATTTTCATAAATGCCACGATAATCTGCCTCAGCCTGAATCAAAACGGTTTCGACATCTAAAAACTGCTGCACCTGCTGAATGATGTAGCGAGTTAGCGCTGCGGTAAACGGTGAGGGTGCAATTCCCGCAGGAATTGTTTTACGAATTGCTAGCTTACTGGTCTTAAATGATCGCCATACCCGCAATAGTAATGCTGCAATCACGGTCAAGAGTGCTGCAAGTGCAAATCCGATAATAATCAACGGATCAGACAATGTTAGCAACCAAGAACTACTGGTCATAGGAACGATAGATAGGAACCTGAAGGTCATCAACCTTCACCCTAAATAAAGATGAAGGCACACTACGTTGCACATCAAACAAGACATGAATACTCAGGACTGAAAGGCTGCAACAAGAACGTTTCGCCTTAGCACTGATCACCTCTAGCACTTCCGATCTCCTTTAGTACTTACATAGAGAAATCCCAAAACATTCAAAATCTCAACAGAAATCCTAAATTGCACCCAATGATTGATCCAGGATATCGTAGATTATTGTTTGCTTTTGTAGTGATACAGCCCTAAACCGCCAGCCCAATTCTCGGTTTGTTGGGGTAGTGCAGAGCCACAAAAAAGGATATTTTCAAGGTGGGCGGCTGTTGATTCCTTAAATAACTTAGGAGAAACGGGTCGAAAATGGACGGGCGATCGCACCATATTCCAAAGACGCACTAAACGCAAAGGAGAGTCCAAATGTCGCAGGCTAAACACGGCGATACTGTAAAAGTCCACTACACCGGAAAATTAGACGATGGCACAATGTTCGATTCGTCGATTGAGCGCGAGCCTTTGGAATTTACTATTGGGGCTGGCGGAATTATTCCTGGATTTGAGCAAGCCGTAATCGGGATGATTCCCGGTGATTCAAAGACTGAGCATATTCCTACGGATAGCGCCTATGGAGCTTATTTAGAAGAAATGGTCTTAGTCATCGATCGCCAGCAAATGCCCTTAGATGTGGAACCAGAAGTTGGGCAACAGTTGCAGCTTCAGCATCAAACGGGTGAACTGATTACAGTCATCATCACCGATATTTCTCCGTCCACCATCACGCTCGATGCCAACCATCCCCTAGCCGGAGAAGATCTTACCTTCGATATTCAACTGATTGAAATTGCCGCATAACTTCTAGAAAAGCAACCTTCCTGATTGCGCCAAAAAACCATGTAAAAATGACGAGAGCAACCTTAAGTATCACTCTCGTCATTTTTGCTGTATTTATCCAACACCGAACTTAAGAAATGCTCTTAGCTACAATGCTTGGATGAGGGCGAACGATGGGACTTGAACCCACGAATGGCGATACCACAAACCGCTGCCTTAACCACTTGGCTACGCTCGCCATGCACGTCCCTTACTATAACAGTTTTGATTGAAATTGGTCTATATGAAAAAATTCCTCGTATAATTACTGGAAAATATTTGAAGGTTAATCTATCTCAAAAAATGCTCCGTATGATTGCTGAGAAATGTATTGAAAAATGAGCCACTTTGAAAAGTTGATGATTCAATTCTTTTCAAGAGGAGCCGCTAACCAGATTGGAACTGTGGTGAATTAGGAGAAAAACAAATGGAATCAAGTTGGCTGCCGCCCCGATTTTCACTGGGAAAAATGAGTTTTTTGGCAACGTTTGGAGCCACTTCATTCGCTTGCTTGGGTGCAGCCATGGCAATCACCAATCCAACTCCTGCTGCTTATAGTCGCTACGCTACACACCAGTTGACTCAGTATGCTCAATCTAATATTTGCGCTGAAGCACCCACTGCTTTTGGATTAAAAGAGGAATGCCGATCGCTGCTCAAATCCAATCAGCCGGAGATCCAAAGTTTCATCATGAGCCATACCGATCGCCGCAACTTTTTCTTTTTCAGCGTGTATACGACTGATCTGGCGATCGCTTCATTTTTGCCAAGCTATCAGTTGCAAACCATTGGACTATTTCAAGGGTTTTATGTGGTTCGTATGGAGCAGTAGAAGGCTCAAATTTCAAAATCTCAGCAACTAATGAACCTTTTTCAAACTGCAACTGTCTTAAGAGATACATTCACCGATTGAATGAACGTTACTAATCCTTTAGACAGTTTCTACTACTGAGCCATGAACATTAAACACATCTTGCTACTCCCAGGCGTATTCGCGCTAGCTCTTGCCGCTGTGCCTTCCATGCCCGCATTTGCCCAAAACCAACCTGCTCCCACTCAATCGGCTCCTGCTAAACGGGGCATGGATCGTTTGAATCTGACAGCAAGCCAAAAGACCCAAATGCAGCAAATTCGTCAGAACACAAAAGCTGAAGTTGATGCCTATTTGCAATCTCAAGGAATTACCGTTCCTCAAGGACAAAAGCCTGGTAAAGGGATGCGATCGCTCAATTTAAGTGAAGCCCAAAAAGCACAGATCAAGGCAATCCACGAAAAAGGGAAACAACAAGTCCAAGCGCTGTTGACTCCTGAACAAAAAGCCATGATGCAACAACGTCGTGGTGAAATGAAAAATCGTGGGCAGCAACGTCAGCAAGGTCAATCTGGACAATTCCAATCCGGACAACCCCAACCTGGACAAGCGCCTGTTCAACCTGGAATTTAGCTGATAGCAGGGAATAGAGAATAGGGGATAGTGTTGAAAAGTTGTTAGGGTTATTCTAGATAGTCAGGTTTATTTTATTCACTGACACCTAACACCTACTTTCCCTTTCCCCTGCATGACAACTGCTCCCGAAGTAATTAGACACAGCGAATTACTCAATCAATTGGTGCTAAACCGCGCCACATTGGAGGAGTTTGGGCGGGTTGAGATACTGTGGATGTATCCTCCCGCCCATCGCGTGTTGGGATTCATTTGCAAATCAGGTTTTTTAGGCAATCAAAAATCGGCGTTTAAGCTGTCCCAAGTTGAGGCGATCGGCAGCAACGGCATTTTGACCCATTCCCAGCCCGATGCCACCGATGCGGAACGGGTTCGCCAGCTTGAGTCACTCATCCACTCCGAGGTGTGGAGCAACAGCGGTGAAAAAGTTGGCAGGATTATTGATTGTGTGTTTAATCTGCGAAGTGGGGCGATTTCAGAATATTTAATGGTGGGAGATCGCCTGAGTACATTGGCTGGCACCATTTACCGTTTGCCGATCAATCGCATCAGCAGTTTGGGACGAAAACGGGTTCTAGTAAGCGATCTCACGATCCAAGACTTTCCTTTGTATCGCGAAGGCATTCAACAAAAAATTTCTAAAGTGAGTAACGCTGTTAAAGAGGATTACACCCAGGTTACCCAGGAGTTAAGATCCATTGCCCAGCGTGCCCAAGATACAACTCTGCAAACCACTTCTCAGTTAAGAAATCTGGCAGAGCAGACAAAAGATCGGGCGCAATTATTGGCAGAACAAGCAAAAGAAAGAGCGCAGGAATTCAACGAGCAGATCCGTGAAGGAGCAGAAACGTTTGTTGAGCAAGCTGAAACCCTAGTGGAAAGATTTCAGGAGCAAGCCGATAGTTTAGGCAGCGATCGTGGTTCACGCAACGATGTTGTTCGCCCCCGCCAAAACCAATCTTCAAACAATGCAGGGCTTGAGGTAGAAAGTTGGTTTGAAGATGAATTTGAAGAAAGCGTTGAGAAAGCCAATCCCGATGATTTAATCATTGACGAAATCGAAGAAATTTTTGAAGAGATCGAAGAAATCTTTGGGGTGCCACCTAGTCCCGTTGCAAAGGTGACCGTTGCAGAGGTTGCTCCAGACGCTCCTTGGATTGAAGAGTTGCCTTGGAGCGCTGAGAAGGTTGAGTTTTGGGATGCGAAAAAGGGAGATCAGTGGGATGTGAACGATGAGGATAATGAGGATGACGATCCTTGGGATATTACTGAACTGCCACCTCCCACCAACTTAAATCTTCCGGTGCTGGATGCTTCAGACTTCTCGAATCTAGAAGCCGAAGCATTCAAGACGGAAGCGTTGGACATTGAAGAATTAGGAATTGAAGAATTAGGAACTGAAAAATTACAAACTGAAGAGTCCAAACTTGTGGAGTTGCAGCGATCGCCGCTTAATCCGCCCGAATCAACAGACTCCAATCTGCCCGAAGCTGTCCATACTGCTACGGCTGAAGTGGTTGAAGAGGAGGAAGAGCAGCGATCGCTCACTCTAATCTCTGAACCTGAACCCAAACAAACCATCGTGGTGGAGGTGGTCAGAGACAAAGATGATGAACCCTGGATTTGAAAAATCTTCTCTATATTTCTTGACCCATCAACGGTAAATTAGTAACGCGGTGCATCGTACAGTGAACTTGTGGTAACTAATCAATCGTCTTTAGCAGAATCGCCAAATAGTTTGAGCATGGGTAGTCGGGTGCAAGAGTTTAAATGGTCATGGAAAGGGCAACCCATGACGATTACCTATGAAGTTTTGGGAGAAGGCAACCCGGTTTTGTTGTTACCTGCTTTCAGTACAATTTCCAGTCGGGCTGAAATGCAGGGTTTAGCCGAGCAGCTTGCTGAGCAATTTCAGGTGTTTGTGGTGGATTGGGTGGGTTTTGGCGAGTCTTCTCGTCCCCTGATCGAGTATCGCCCTGCCTTGTATCATGCGTTTCTGCGTGATTTCGTGCGATCGATGTTTTCGCAGCCTGTTGTAGCGATCGCCGCTGGTCATTCTGCTGGCTTTATCATGCAACTCGCCCATCAAGATCCCTGTCCCTGGTCATACGTCATTCTTACCGCTCCCACTTGGCGAGGTCCCTTTCCGACAATGGGCAAGCACCGCTGGTTTTATAAGCGGGTACAGCAGTTGATTGGGCTGCCAATTGTGGGGCAATTTCTCTATCTGCTCACGACCCTTCCTTGGTTTCTCCGCCGGATGATGAGCCGCCATGTGTACAGTGACTCCAAGAATATTACCCGTAACCTGGTTACTGCAAAATGGCGAACCACCCAACAACGTAACGCCCGGTTTGCCTCTGCTGCTTTTGTTACTGGCGCACTTGATCCGATTCGCACCCGCCAAGAATTTATTGACTATTTTCAACCGCTGCCTGTGCCAGTATTAATGGTAATTGGCGAACAAACTCCGCCCAAATCTCGTGAAGAAATGGAGTTTGTGGTTCACTTTTCTGGAGTGCAGGTCTACCGGATGCCGGGTTCCTTGGGATTACATGAAGAATATCCCCGTACTTTGATGAGCGGCATTTTGCCTTTTTTGACTAAAGTCCTCTCGTGATGTCACCTCCATGAAACCCTCTTTTACTTTTATGTCTACCGCGATCGTCGCTTTTGGTTTAGTCACTACGGTTGTAGCTGCAAGTCCTGAGCAAGTGCAGCAGTTGATCAACACTCGCCAATGTGAAGGCTGCATTCTGACGGGCGCTGTGCTCTATAGCTATGACCTATCAGGAGCCAATTTGAAAGGGGCTGACCTGACCTCGGCAGCACTACAAGGCTCAAACCTCAATTACGCCGTGCTAACCAATAGCAAACTGGAAAAAGCCAATTTAGCATTGGTCAAACTGCAAGAAGCTGACCTAAGCGGAGCCAATCTTGCGGGAGCCAGCTTGCTAGGAGCCGATTTGACAGGCGCAAATTTAACGGGCGCAAACCTGCAAGGCGCAGCGCTAGAAGGTGCAGATCTACGGAGAGCCGATTTGAGTGGAGCCAACTTGCAAAAAGCAAACCTATTAAAAGCGCGCATGTCTGGAGTGAAACTGGAAGGTGCGATTTTGAAGGGCGCACGAATGCCAGACGGCAGAGAGGCGAGGTAGGCTAGGCATTGCTCAATCTGAAAATGACCTTTTAGGGCAGGGTTAATTCAAGGTGGTGGTAGGAAATAGTAGGATAGCAAGCAACCTTG
>QBMH01000160.1:0-2276 GCA_003249025.1 Leptolyngbya sp.
ACTCTTTCTTCAATTTCACGCTCAACCATTTAAGCAACTAGGAGTGAGGATTCTTTTAGAGTAGCTTCTAATAGCTAAAAGTTCAGGTTGTTTCTTCTAGACTCCTTAGCTGTTTGCGTTCCTCATCCTTAAGGTAAATCTCAATCCGTGGCATACTCGGTAGATATGGTGTATTACTTTATTTCTAGTCTACTAGGGGATGAGCGCTGACTCTAGTACGCCGAACTGAAAGTTCTGCAACGTATTATTCAAAAAGCTGATTGACTAACATGCTTTTGCTGGTATCAGATGTTGCAAAACTAAGTTTTTACTCTACTAGTTGCACATCAGGTTTATTGATCAAAAGTGACGAATTACTAGGTGCCATCTTTGATAATTTCTTCGCTATCTGTGTGGTCAGCAGCATAGAGTTTGGGACAATGATAACTGGATTTACTTATCCATCTATCTTTGAACCTAATCAACCATGTCCGATTCTCAAGCCATTAGTGCCGCTGTTGCCAAGCTCTACAATACCTACCCTTTTCCGCCCGAACCCCTATTAGATGAACCGCCACCGGGGTATAACTGGCGATGGAATTGGTTGACTGCTTATAACTTTTGCACTGGGCAAAAGCCTACGCAGCAAAATGTGCGGATTCTGGATGCGGGTTGTGGGACGGGCGTAGGGACTGAATACCTGGTGCATTTGAATCCAAATGCAGCTATTGTAGGCATTGATCTCAGTGCTGGAGCGTTGGCAGTGGCAAAGGAACGCTGCCAGAAGTCGGGGGCAATGGGGGTAGAGTTTCATCACCTGAGTTTATTTGATGTCGATCAACTGCCGGGTGAATTTGATTTGATTAACTGTGTGGGGGTTTTGCATCACACTCCTGACCCGATTCGTGGCATTCAGGCGTTAGCGACTAAGCTGGCACCGGGTGGAATATTTCATATTTTTGTTTATGGTGAGTTGGGACGGTGGGAAATTATGCTGATGCAGGAGGCGATCGCGCTGCTGCAAGGCGATCGCCGGGGGGACTATACCGATGGGGTTCAGGTTGGGCGACAACTGTTTGCGGCGTTACCTGAAGAGAATCGGTTGCGGAAACGGGAAACAGAACGTTGGTCTTGGGAAAATCAACGGGATGGCTATTTTGCGGATATGTATGTTCACCCCCAGGAGATCGATTACAACATCAACACGGTATTTGAATTGATTGATGCGTCGGGGTTAGAGTTTGTTGGATTTTCTAATCCGCAGGTTTGGGAGTTAGATCGATTAATTGGACAAGCACCGGAACTGATTGAGCGAGCAAAAACTTTGAGCGATCGCCAACGATATCGCTTGATTGAACTGCTTGATCCGCAGGCAATTACTCACTACGAATTCTTTTTGGCGCGCGCTCCATTGCCCCGGCAAGACTGGTCAGCGGATGCGGATTTACTGTCAGCGATACCAGAGCCGAGTCCTTGCAGTCAGGGCTGGCGCGATAGTCGGCAATTTTTCAACCAGGATTATCAGGTTGTGAATTTGACGGATGCAGAGTGGCAGTTTTTGCTTGCTTGCGATGAAAACCTAGCGCAGCAAAAAACCGTTGAGCAGATTTTGCAGACCGTTGCAGCGAGTTTAGCGGATGTGCGATCGCTGCAATATCAACAACTGATTCTCTTAACGCCAGGGTCATAGCGGTGCTGTAGAAGTGCACGATCGCTTGTGTGTTGTGATCTAATTCTCAAATCGTGGCATCAGGGGTTTAAACAGGGTCAGGCGTTTGAGCCATGGATACTGCTAGTTTCCGGTAGCGACGCGGATCGCCCTCCGCTAAGACCATTCGCTCTTGTCCTTTGCGATCGTAGAGCTTGTCTAAAATCATCTGCCAGTCTGTGGCTGAGAGCGGAGATGTTTGCGCCTCATCCATGGCAGCTTGCACTGCTGAATTTGCCTGGAGATGCTGTTGTGCCATCCAAACCCTGGCACGAACCGCCCAGTTGTTATCGTTCGTTGCCATTTGCGCAAATTGAGACTCAATTTGCGATCGCCCCTCTGGATAGATGAGCGCGATCGCGTCTGCTAATGATTGCAAGCCAGAAACAGCAGAGTAACGCACGACCCATTCTTCATCCTGTTGCGCCACAAAGAGCAACGCTTCTAGGGCTTCTGCCTGAGCGATTTCCAGCAAGTTATCTGGAAACCAATGCCATTTCATCAGTCCCAAGCCCTTAGCGGCGGCTCGACGAACACTCATGGCAAAATCAGCAGTGGCAACTCCCAGCAAGGTAACCAGTCCTCTCGG
>QBMH01000160.1:2376-11660 GCA_003249025.1 Leptolyngbya sp.
CGCTTCTCCCAGTTGAATCAACCCGTCTACCGCTGCCACTGCCGCCCCTGGATTGTTGTAGCTTAAAGCCGCAATCAGCGTTGGAATCGCTCCTTCCAGCCGTGCTGCTGCCAGGTTTTGTACTGCTTCTTGCAAGCTCTTAGAAGAATCAGCGGCTTCTACAGCCCGAATCAGAGAGGAAAGAGAATCAGCCATGGGAAATGACGAATGACGAATGGGGATTGACGAATGGGGATTGACGAATGGAGATTGAATATTTAGCCCTATTTCCTATCTCCTATCCCCTTCTCTCTACATTGTGACTCGTTCTGCTACAACAACTCATCCATCAAAGTCATAACTTTAATTGCCCCTGCTGAGAGATTGGGTGGGGTAGTCTGCTGGAGTTGTTTTTCCAGTAGTCCTTTGAGGGAAATAAGCTTGAGGCTATTTTCTGCTAGAGTTTGGGCGATCGCATCGGCAGCCGGAAGATATCCGATCGCACCTACATCGGCTAAGACTGCTCGCCGCAATTGCAAATCATCGTTTGAAAGTGCCTGCGCCAAGCGATCGCCATATTCACTGGCGATTTCGGGGTTTGGAGTCAACTGATACATCGCCCGGTTAGCCGCATAGCGAATCCGGGGAACAGGGTGATCTAGAAATGGCAAAATATCAGGAACGGCATCCATTGCGCCCAAGGTTCCCAACGCTTCCAAAATCGCATCAAATGGCTGAACTAAATATGGCGGTTCTGGTGCGGGCAGGGTGCCAGCCACTCGGTTGTTGAGTAACTCGATTAATTGGGGAATTCCGCTAGGCTCTCCCAACTTTTCCAAGGATTGTGCAGCGGCTTCTCGCACATAAAAATCAGTACAGTCTAAAGACTGAATCAAGGCTGGAACGACTCGATGATCGCCCAGTTTGCCCAATGCCCGCGCTGCATTTCGCCGCAGCGGATAACCACCGACACCCGTGCGATCGTCCTCATCAGTCAATGCCGCCATCAATACCTCAATGGCTTCTGGCGCATCCACTCGAAACCGCCCTAACCACCAGGCAGCATAAACACGCAACCCCAAATCTTCTCCCTGAAGATTGGCGATCGCCTGTTCCACCGTGAGAGACTGGTCGTTTTGAATATCCGGCTGATGATCCATAACAACGGCAGCGAATAAGTTTATTTAAAAAACAATGCCCGGAGAATTATCCAACAACCAACCTCTGTCGGTCATTGCATAACCCTCCGGGCACAAGCATCACTAGCTCAATGCATTGATGGCATAGTCAAGGTAGGAGTTTGCTTCAACAGCAGGATCTCCGCTCAAGCCATGACTTGCTTTGATGTTCTTCAAAGCTTCCACATACCAGCTAGGAGACAATTCAAAAGTGCTGTTGATTTCAGCCAAACCGCTAATCAAGTAGTCATCGATAGGACCGGTTCCACCCACAACGAGGCAGTAGGTCACCATCCGCAAGTAATAACCGATGTCGCGGACACACTTGTCTTTGCCCACTTGAGTCGATGCGTAGTTAGGACCTTGCATTGAGGTGGTGTATGGGAACTTTTGGTAAACAGCATTTGCGGCTCCATCAGCCAAGCTCTGAGCTTTGGAGGTCAACGCTTTAGCAGCTTCCAAGCTAGCAGACGCTTGACGAAAACGACCAAAGGCAGTTTGAAGCTCGGTAGAGCTAAGGAAGCGTCCTTGAGAATCAGCAGCCGAAACAGCTTCGGTTAGAGGGGTTTTCATGATTAAACTTGCTCCAGTAATTTTGCTTTATGAAATGAGTGTTGTAGTTGCTTTGGCTCTCTGAAAGGGAAGACAAACCAACTCAAGCGGTTTCTAGTCTTATCTTTCTAGCCAACAGCCGCAGCCGCCTTGTCAAAGTAGCTGCTCACTTCAGACATCAAGCTGGCGCAGTCGCCTCTAGTAACTCCGTTGGTGTCATTGGCGAGTGCCAATGCAGCATCCTTCATTTTGTTAACACCCACTGCCACAGAAGCACCAGGAGTACCCAAAGCCAAATAGGTTTCGCGTAGACCATTCAGGCAGCGATCGTCCAGAATGCTCGAATCTCCAGCAAAAATAGCGTAGGTGATATAGCGCAAGATGATTTCCATATCACGCAAACAAGCAGCCATGCGACGGTTGGTGTAAGCATTTCCACCAGGTGCAATTAGCCCAGGTTGCTCAGCAAACAATGAACGAGCCGCATTCGCCACGATCGCAGACGAATTGCTGGTAATACGGTTTACGGTATCCATACGCTTGTTGCCATCAGCGACCATAGCGCTTAAAGCATCCAGTTGTGAAGAGCTAAGGTATTCACCCCGCGCATCAGCCTGAGAGACTACCTTTGCAAATGCGTCCAACATAAACTCAATCTCCTAATGTGTTCAAGTGAAGTAGGGATTAGGTCACAACTAACTCTTAAGAAGCTCAGCAACCAATCTGTCTAAATAGCCTGAGTAAAAACAAAAACCGTCATGGATAATCTGTGAAATGCTTCCCATTCTTCTGATGAAGAAACTTGGAAGATTTTACATTTCTTAAATATTATGGAGCTTCAACTCATCAGATAGCTAAACAGTCTGTATCTGTGGTGTAAGTTTTCCAACATCTCTGTTTATACTATGTCGTTGAATCCTTATTTATTACGAATTATAACCGTCTGGATGGAGTCTAAAGCCATTAGCAAAGGGTCAATTCACTCTTCAGGAAATCGATTCTTAGCATGAAAATACCTCAATTTATGCAGCATCAGACAACGAAATGAGCCATAAGATAGCAATGGTTTTAGCAAAAGAGAAATAAGCTGCAAGATAAAGAAATGTTGCGAATCTGATTGCTTAGGTTTAGTCTTTAAGCGATCGCCGAGTTTACTCGGCGATCGCTCCCTTCTAATTTCCAGAGCATTTGACCCTTCTTAAGTATTTCAGCCATGGTTTTCTCCTCGCTCAACCCATTAAGAAATAACTCTTCCATTGCCGCACCCACTCCCTGATGATCAACAGTCCGTCTCAGAAGAAATTAGCTGACATAATCAAACAACATGGTGGTCATGTATCGATCTGCCCACTCGGTGCCGAAGGATTTCTCAAGGACGCGGCGGGTCTTATCATTCTGCTGTTGCTTGGTGCAGTAATATCGTTGCCCCGCAATTATTTGGGCGATCGCTAAATCTGAAGTCAGCGAAGATTCAACCCTAGCAAGCTGACAATGTATCGTCAAAAACTCTTCAACTCGCTGCAAAAATGCGTCCTCTTCTGCCGCTCCCATTGGACGAATAAACAGGCAAAAATCAGAAAAAATATCTCCCCACTCTGGTAGGGCACGGGGTTGAGAAAAGGGTGGCTCTGGGAGGGCTGATAAGGCTTGCTGATAATTTTCTGGCAGCGATCGATCCAGATTCACGGGCGATAAATCTGCGATCGCCGCACTGATTCCCCCCCGTCCGCCTACTAAATCAGTGCCAAAAATAGGAAGGGCATATTCAGGATTTGGGAACATGACACAGTGCAAAATGTCTAGTCCGTTGCTAACTTGTGCCAGTTCCAGATGCAATTTGCGAAATTGCGGAGCCTGGTAACAATGATTTTCAATCACCAGCTTTTCGCCTTCCAAAGAACCCTCAACGTACCCTAATCCTTCTGGAACTTGAAATGGGGATAGCTCTAAATAAGTCTTCCAGGTGGCTTCAATGGTATCCGCCAATCGATGAATCAATGGATGCTGACGGCTTCGCAACAATGCTTGCATAAACTTCGACGTACACTTTTATCTGAATATCTGAGTATAGAGTTGTTATCGCTACTATCGAATTTTCTGACAAGAATTGAGACTTATCAGTTGCTGTTACTCTTTTCTGTAGGGGAGTAGCGCTCTAGACTATCATTCCACAAAGGCTTGAGTAAGAATAATTACAGCAATGTCAAAAGCGATTTCTGTCGGAAATTTTACTGCACTTTTTACTGTATATGTAATTGTTAGTCTGGCGGTTTACTTCACAGCTTCTTTCACAATTCCTGCTTGGCTGACCTATTTCTTCTCTCTGGTGCCGTTTTATCTAATTTGTATTCTCTATTTACTGAATTTCAATTTAAGACATTATCAAGAGTTACTTAGATATAGACGCTTACCATTATTGCTGAGCATTGTTTTCCAACTACTAATTATTCTTACAAGTCCTACAAGTTGTTATGGATGGACTCAAGGTAAAGCCTGTTATTCATTTATCCAAACTTACTTAACTACCACTAACTTAGCTACTCTTCAAAATACTCCTCCACCGTGGGGGATAGTTGATTCAATGTTCTTGCCTGCTTTAATCCTGTACGTTATTTCTGTTGTAGCTTTCTTGAAAATGATTCGGATTGAGAAACAGTCATAGAATAAAATGCTGGCAATTAATTGGGCAAATTCAGATACAAGTATTGCCTTCATAAGGTAGCGGTTAGCTGGGTAGAAATCTACTTCCTGCGACATAGATGTATTTTTGTTAAAAATATGTTAATTTGTAACGGTCTACACAAAATAACTAGGTAAACACATGGCTGATATTGTTGATACTGCCGTTAACGCTGGTTCTTTCAGCACCCTAGTTGCTGCCGTAAAAGCGGCTGGATTAGTGGAAACGTTGAAGGGCGCAGGTCCTTTCACTGTCTTCGCACCTACGGACGAAGCATTTGCTAAGCTTCCAGCAGGAACTGTTGATAGTTTGCTTAAGGACATTCCCAAACTTAAGCAAATCCTGACTTACCACGTTGTTTCAGGTAAGGTGATGGCGGCTGACGTAGTGAAGCTGAAATCAGCAACTACAGTTGAAGGATCGGATGTAAAAATTGATGCTTCTAATGGTGTGAAAGTGAATGATTCGACAGTCACAACACCTGATGTTGCTGCTGATAATGGCGTAATTCACATCATTGATACGGTGTTGCTTCCTGCCTAGGATAGCTTTGGTCAGAACGCTGAGGACAATGCAAAGCTGAAAAGTCAATGCTTAGTAGGCGTTCTGACTCGCCTTCGCCACGTTACACATGGCGAAGGCTATTAATGCTTGAATAATACTAAAGCTTGGTAAGTGAAAATAAGGCAGCAACTATTAATAGTTACTGCCTTATTTTTTTGAATATGGTTTCTTCAATTCCTTAAAGAAAACATAATTCAATAGTAAATTTTTGCATCCTACTTCAAACTAAGAATGACATCGCTAAGGGCGACCTGAAAACCATTGCTCTGCTGTGCAGGCATCTGCCTTATTAATTTGAGCGGGGCGATCGAATAAAAGGGTGACTGAAAGCAATTAGCTCTAGACTGCTGCTGGCGTTTCAGCAAGAGGGCGAATGTTCACAATTCTGCCGCCTAAGCGGTTAATGCGTTGCATTTCGCTGTTCATTCGGCTGTACGGAACTTGCAGCAAAATGGTGCTGCTGTTTCGCACCGGGTACTGATTATTATCTGTTTGAGCGTTTTGCTGTAATCCTTCTACTTCATAAATGAAGATGCGATTGTTAGCGGATGAGCCAGAGGCTGCGGTGAGGGCGGATTGTCCCAACATGATAGGTGTCCTATTGTGCGATGGTGATGCTGGCTACTTTGCCACCCAGCTTGTTGATTTGTTGGAGGGTGCTGGATAGCTGTTCGTAGGGAACGATGAACTCTTTGTTGCTGCGGCGAACTTTGGGATAGCGCGGTAGGTTGATACCTGCAACTTCGATCCGATAGAGGCGATCGGATGAATTGACCGATGAGCGTCCAAAGGCACGGTTGGGGGTAACTCCTTGTTTCGATGGCAGGTATGCCCATCCTTCGCTACCACCGGAAGGCGCAACGATCGCAGAGGCGCTGTTTCTTGCCAAGTCAGCGGCTAACCGAGAATTTGCTCCAGCAAGTTGGGCGCTATCGCTGTTGGCATAGCCGCGATACAGGCGGAACATGCGCGTAAAGCCAACGGTACGTTGACCGACTCCCGTGGTCACAAAGTCTTGGTAGTAGGGGACGATCGCGTCGCCAAATTTAGCATCATATTCATCTGAATCGATGTAGGAATCAATATCTGCCTCAAACCCTTGATTCTGGTAGCGATCGAGATGCTCAATCACCTCCGATTCTGCATAGGGAGCGCGACCTAGCAAATGTTTGAAGTTCAACTCAATCACGCGGGTTTGGAAATGAGGATAGAGGAACTTGGTTTTGTACAACTCTGATTTGGCGACTGCCCGGACGAAATCTCTCACCGTTAATTGACCATTGGCTAAGAGCGACTCCAGGCTAGTCAGCCGTTCCGACTGCATGATGTAGTCGTTGCCCAACACTTGACGATAAACTGCTTGAATCACTCCTTGGGCATCTTCAGATGTCCAGTTTTGGCGGAGTTCAATTGGGTAAGAATCACCCAAAGCAGTGGTTCCCAAACGGGAAGCTGCGGTTGTAATTGCCACGAATGACTCTCCTTAAAGTTGAGTGAATAATGCTTGGAAAGTAATGGGATTTTAGCCCTAAAGCCCTTTAGGATGCCAAAAATGGGCATCCCAAAAGGTTGTTAAAGTGCTACCTTGCCGCAGACCAACCGCGAAATACTAAAAAGGCATAACCAAACGCCGTCTATGCAGTAGTAATGCTGACCACTCTGCTGCCGCGCTGATTGAGCCGTTGCAGAGTGGGTGAAAGTTGGTCGTAGGTAACGAGGTAATCGCGGACTGCTTGCCGAATCTGGGTTGTTTTTCCCCGGTTTACTTGCGTTACTCGCACCCGGTACACCTGACCCCGATCGCCACCCACTACCCCGGACAGCGATCTCCCAAAGTTAGCAGTTTGCACGGGGGTAACTAGATTCCGCCCTAAGTCATTGGTTAACCAGGCAGATTTATTTTTGCCCTGAGCGCGATCGCTATTGGCATAGCCTCGATACAGTTGGAACATTCGGCTAAAGCCAGCCGTTTTTTGTCCACGTTGCGTTTCAAAACCCCGATAATAGGGCACGATCGCATCGCCAAAATTTTCTTGATATTCCAGAGAATCTATATAGGAATTGATCTCAGCTTCATATCCTTCCTGGGTGTATAAATCCACATGGAAGGCGATCTCTGATTCATCGTAGGGCGCTCGACCCAGCAAATGTTTATAATTCAACTCGATAAAGCGAACTTGCGGAGTTGAGTAAAAGAATTTTGTTCGATACAGTTCAGACTGTGCCAGCATTCGCACAAAATCTCGTACCGTAACATCTCCCTGACGTAAGAGCGATTCTGCACTGGTCAGTCGCTCACTTTGCATCACATGATCGTTGCCAAAAACTTGGCGGTAAGCAGCATGAATCACTGCTTGCACATCATCTTCTGTGCCATGCGATCTCAGTTCGGTCGGAGAGCTTTCGGCGAATGGCTCAAACCCTAGCTGCCTTGCAGCCATAGAACTTGTCATGACTGGTCTCCTTTGGTTGATTAAGAAATCATGCCCAGACCCCAAAAAACCGTCTTGCGATCGCATCGCATTCACAGCCTTATTATGGGTCTGGGCAAACAGGGAACCCTTAGCTTAGGGAGTTAATGGCATAGTCAAGGTAGGAATTGGCTTCCACCGCTGGATCTCCACTCAGACCGTGGTTTGCTTTGATGTGCTTCAGCGCTTCCACATACCAGCTAGGAGAGAGATCAAAAGTGCGATTGATTTCAGCCAAACCACTAATCAGATAGTCATCCAAAGGACCGGTGCTGCCTGCCACCAAACAATAGGTGATCATGCGAACGTAGTAGCCAATATCACGCACACATTTTGCTTTGCCTTCTGGAGTAGAAGCAAAGTTATTGCCTTGCATTGAAGTGGTGTATGGAAACTTTTGATAAACCGCATTTGCAGCTCCATCAGCCAAGTTCTGAGCTTTGCTGCTCAATGCTTTAGCAGCTTCCAAACTAGCGGCTGCTTGACGCATCCGACCAAAGGCAACCTGAATTTCAGTAGAACTCAGAAAACGTCCTTGAGAATCTGCTGTTGCAACGGCTTCTGTTAACGGTGTTTTCATTGGGAATTATTCCTTTGAACAAGTGTGCAAAATAACTTCAGAAATGACATGAATGTTAGGCTAGGAGTATGACAGCCCTTATCCCACAGCGGCGGCGGCGCGATCGAAGTAGCTGCTGACTTCAGACATCAGGTTACTGCAATCTCCACGAGTGACACCTTCAGGATTGTTGGCGAGTGCGATCGCAGACGCTTTCATCTTGTTTACGCCTGTTGCAACCGAAGCACCGGGTACGCCTAACGCCAAATAGGTCTCGCGCAAGCCATTCAAGCAGCGATCGTCTAAAACGCTACCGTCGCCCGCAAATATTGCATAGGTGACGTAGCGGAGAATAATTTCCATATCGCGCAAGCAAGCCGCCATCCGACGGTTGGTATAGGCATTGCCTCCGGGTGCAATCAACTGAGGTTGTTCTGAAAACAACGCCCGTGCTGCATCCGCCACAATCGTAGAAGCGTTTGAGGTAATGCGATTGACCACATCCATCCGCTTGGTTCCATCTGTCACCAGATTTTGCAAAGCATCGATTTGAGCATTACTAATATATTCGCCACGAGTATCGGCTTGAGAAACAACTTTAGTAAAAGCATCAAGCATTCTAGTATCTCCTAGTGATTTTGATGGGAGTAAAATTCAATTCAAAACCTGGTTTTTAGATTGGTTTTTAATCTAGATAAATGCAGGTTTGCTGGATGATTAACCCGGTGATTAGTCAAACGAAAAACAGCGATAAGTGAGATGAACTCACTTGACAAGAAGGAAATTTAAGGAAAGCCTTACTCGAATATTGGTTGCCGTTTTAGTAACCCAGCGGGAAAACCCATTGACCTGGCGAATATCTCAAAACCCGATGCTCACCGCTTTAATCAGCCCAGAAATAACTGATCTACAGTTGAGCTTAAAAATCTAAACTCTCGACCTTTGAAGTCATCAGAGTTTATTAGTTTTTGAACCTGCTTTTGATTAAAGCAACCCACTTGTGCAAATTTTGTGCAATCTCAATGAGCAGAAGCAAATATACTATTAAAAAACGTTAAGAAATCGCTGAAATCCATACCAATTAAGGGTTGAGATCGCGTCTTTGGACTCTTTACAGCTTAACTTACTGTTACAGTTGCGCTTAGAGCCTATCCGGAAAATGTTAGGAGCTTACGACCGACAATCAAACAAGCGGCAATCTGAACAAATCCTAAGTAAGAGTGAGATAACTTAGCCCAGCGAATCAACACTCCTCGAAAGCGATTAAACCAGGAATGCGCCACTTCGACGACCCAACGGCG
>QBMH01000161.1 GCA_003249025.1 Leptolyngbya sp.
TAAGTGTCCCCATCACGACAAGCAACAGGATCACCCACAGCGGATACCGTTGTCCACGTTTGGCGCGGAAGTCTTCGACTTGCCGCAGGGCTTCAATTAATGTCAGAGACATCGCTACATCTCGAATAACAAGGTTGCTTGCTATCCTACTATTTCCTACCACCACCTTGAATTAACCCTGGGATTTACGGGCATCGTAGTAGGAGCAGGAGCGGCGGTTGGGGCGGTGTGGCGGCAACACTTTTAATCTAACGCTTGAAAAGCGGCTGATCATGATGGTTCCACCCCCAACATCCCTACCTTTTCTGCGATCGCTCCTCTGGCAAACTAGCGTAGCCGTGGATAGCCTAACTCCAAAGGAAATAGCAATGCTGCGGGTTCAGGCTCCGTTTCCAGCCTGCGCGATCGCCAAAGCAGAAGCCGCTTACCCAGTCATTTCGCCCCTACAACAAGCGCTCAGCTATTTTCAAACCCATTCAGATTTCCGCGATCGCTATTTTGAGCAGCGTCAGATTCAACAAAGAGACACTATTTTGAGCGGGATAGAACTTTTGGCTATTGATCAGCAAATGTTTGATTAAATGACTTTTTAACGAACTTCAGATCAATCGCTTGAGTTTGAGTCGGGCAGAGGCAAAGAGCCTGACAAAATCGATTCCATATCCATTCGCTGCTCCATTTGACGCAAGAAATAGCCGGTCATCATTGCAGAAACCAGTAGACCCGCTAGATTCTCGCGATCGGTGGTGATTTTGACATCAAAGCCTTCTGGGGGCAGCATTCCCAACAAGCCATGCACGTTGTGAGTAATAATTTGCTTGACTTCTGGGCTAACCGACTTTGCCACTTGAGCCAATACTTCTGGCGGTTGATGCTGAAGATAGTGCAGAAGTGGGTTAACTTCTTGGACTTCAGCATCAGAATTCAAAAAGTTTGCGCTGTCAGAATTGAAGATCATTGAAGAATTAGTAGGATTCGTTGTCACTATTCTGACATTTTCAGCTCAGAGTTTCACCTGTACTAGATGGGGCGGTGCCATTATTGGTTAAGTATTGGGTTAGCTCTAAAGATTGGTCAGAATTTAGTTGAAAATACTGATGAAATTTTTCGGTTACTTGAAGCCAGAACGATCGCCCATCGGATTGTTTTCGTTTACGGACAAACCCCAGTTCAACCAGTTCTTGGACGTGTTGATAGACATTTGAACCCCGAATTTCAACGAGGTCAGTTTGAGAAATTTTGCCCTTAAGAGCGATCGCCGCTAAGGTTCGCAAGGCACCCAATCCGACATCGGCTGGCAGCAATGTTTGAATCAGACTATGAAAGGTATCCCGCAATTGCAAACTGTAGCCACTGGGGTTTTCCACCACTTCTAAGGCGCTATTCCGATGAGCATAGTCTTCCATCAGGTCTAGCAGTGCTTCTTTGACGGCAGGGCGATCGCACCCAGCATAGTCAGCAATTTCTGCCACTGTCAGCGGTTGCGCCTTGAGATAAAGGATTGCTTCGATCGTGCTGGAAAGAGGAGGCATGAAGTTAGGAGTTGAGAGTGCGGAGTTGGGAGTGCGTTAGGCGCTAAAAATTCTGCCTAGACCGAACAATAAAATGCAGCGGACGATCAATAAACTGGGTGGCTCCGGATCGCCGTAGAAAGAGCCTTTCTAGCTTAGCGAATTTCTTGTTACAGGTTGTTTTACTTCTTGAGCGAATCAAACCGTCCTGATGGGGCGCGATCGCTTGTGGAGAAAAATAACATGAGTGCTGTCGTGTCTCCCTGTTTTATTCGACATTCAAGGTTATTGCTATGAAATCTACCAATCTTGCCGCTGTTTTGAATTATCGCCTATCTCTCAAATCTATTGTTCCGCTGACTCTGGCTGTAACGAACTTAATGATGTGTTCGGCTGCCAATGCCCCCGCGATCGCGGCTGAGTTGCCCAATCCCAGCCCTGTTCCACTCGCTCAAACTGCCGCGCCTCTTGAGATTTCCATGCCTGGAGCCTTCATCAGCACGGTCTTACAGGATGCTTACAAGCGCACCAATCTACCACCCGCCACGCTCAAAGTGAGTCAGGCAAAAGCAGCAACTTTTAGCAATCCCTGCATCTTCAATTTCGGCGAGGTTTGCACCAAGGAATACAACCCCGTCACAGGCTGGGATGTGCTGGTGCAGGGCAACAACCAGACCTGGAACTACCGCGTGGATAAAACGGGTTCCAAGATTGTGATCAATCCCAAAAATGCCGCATCAATTGCCCTACCCGTTGCGTTGCAAAATCAGATTTTGACTGCTGCTGCGAGTCAGGCTGGGTTACCGCCTACCAATCTCAAAATTACTCAAGCTACCGCTAAAACTTTTGGCAACACCTGCGCCTTCAATTTTGGTGACGTTTGCACGTTTGAGTACCGTCCGATTGAAGGCTGGGAAGTTTTGGTCGCTGTACGCGGACAAACCTGGACGTATCACATTGATAAAACGGGTTCGCAGATTGTGCGAGATCCTAAAGTAAGCGGCACCAGCGCTCAGTTGCCTGGGGCAGTTCAAACGGCGGTGATGCAGGATGCCATGGAGTGGTCGCGATCGCAAACCGTGAAAATCACGGAATCACGACCGCAAACCTGGGGCAATAGCTGCTCTTTTGGCTTTGGCAGAGTTTGCCCGATGCTGTATCAACCGATCGCAGGCTGGGAAGTGAAGGTCAGCACCGACAACATGAACTGGACTTACCGCACCAATCAAACGGGTACTCAACTGGTGATGGATCGTCGCCCCATATTGCCTACCCAAGTTGCCGACGCGATCGCTCAAGATATCCTCAAACGAAATGGGCGCGCTGCTCGTCCTGAAGCACTGCGGTTTTTGGAGGTAAAAGAGCAGCCTCAACGCTCTTGCGTTCTGCTGGGTGGCTGTCGTGATGAAAATACCTGGTTGGCGATCGTTTCCAATGGTCAGCAGCAATGGGGCTATCAATCCAATGAACGCGGGTCGCGGGTGCTTCCTCTGTCTGTTAGTCAAGTGCGTCGGGCAAATGATCAAGCCATGAGCGATCGTTAACTCGACGAGCTAGGTGGGAGCAGTGTATGGTGTGGAAAGTAAGCGACCCTGCACCGCTCCATGTCAATCCACGACTTAATTAACAGCCACCTCAATCCGATTTACGCCACATTGGATACCGCTACAACAGGAACGATTTTGCGCCCGTGGGATGTGGGAGATGATGTGATTGAACTACAAGAACTATTAAAAGCGTTTGGGTTTAAGCTAGCAGTTACAGGGGAATATGACAGCCGTACCGAAGATTGCGTCATGATCTTCCAACGTCGCCATGGGTTTCGAGTGGATGCGGTAATTGGACCCAAAACCTGGGCAGCCCTCAAACTCGGCGTAAAACCGGGCAGCCGGGTGCTGCGTAAAGGGCTTTCGGGGGTCGATGTGTATGAACTGCAAGGATTGTTGAACATCAATGGTTACGAGATCGCGCGGGATGGTTTTTTTGAAGATCAAACCTATGAAGCAGTAATGGAATTTCAGCAACAGCACAAGCTGAGAGAGACGGGCATGTGCGATCGCATCATGTGGGCGATGCTGCAAAACCGCGATCGGTAGTTCTTTCTATATCTAACACTCAATCCAAAATTTAGCTCTGTCGAACCAGCAATTCTCAGCATAAGAACGATTCTCATCCAATTGTCCGATTTCAATTGCTCTGAATGGCTGGAATCCTCATTCTGTCGTTTAAGAGATTGAGCAAAAAAGCTTCTGGAGACTCTTTGCTTAGTACAAATATTTCAAAATGAGAATTGCTGAATGAGAATTGCTGTTGTTGAGACTGGTGCAAGATCTGAGTTAATCTTTTCTGCTGTATCTAAGAAGAAGTGAGTGCCTTTAAATCCTAGACCTGACAAATTTGTCTAGGCGCTCCATGCCTTTTTTGATGGTGTCCGTGTCAGTAGCATAGGAAATACGGACATAGCCATCGCTGCCAAAGGCAATCCCAGGCACTAAAACGGCTTGTTCTTCTTCTAATAATGCTTCACAAAATTCGATCGACTTCATGCCCGTGCGTTGGATGTTGGGCAGCAGATAGAATGCGCCGTTAGGTTTCGCGCAGGTGATACCAGGCATATCGTTGAGATAGTCCAACATCAGTTTCCGGCGTTGAATAAACGCTTTCAGCATATCTTGAATGAAGTCTTGAGAGCCTTCTAGGGCTGCGATCGCTCCATACTGAGCAAACGTACACACATTGGAAGTGCTGTGCGCCTGAACCAAGCTACACGCCCGAATTAATTCAACAGGAGCCGCCAAAAATCCAATCCGCCACCCCGTCATGGCATAGGCTTTAGCAAATCCGCTGCTGATAATAGTTCGCTCAAAGGCTTCTGGGCTAACGGCTCCAATGCTGAGATGTTCGGCTCCATCGTAAAGCAGCTTTTCGTAAATCTCATCGGAAACGACGTAAATCTCATTTTCAATGACTACTTTTGCTAGGGCGCGAACTTCCTCCGGCGAGTACACCATGCCAGTGGGGTTGGAAGGAGAGTTCAAGACAAATAGGCGCGTCTTGGGTGTAATTGCCTGCTGTAGCTGTTCTGGAGTAATTTTAAACTTCGTACTTTCGTCCGTTTGCACAATTACGGGGGTGCCGCCCGCCAGAGTTACCATTTCAGGATAGCTAACCCAGTACGGTGCGGGAATAATCACTTCATCCCCTGGTTGAATCGTTGCCATCATCAGGTTAAAAAGGGAGTGCTTACCCCCGTTGGTCACGATGATATTTTCAGCGCCATAGCAAAGCCCATTGTCTTTTTGCAGCTTTTGGGCGATCGCCTGCCGCAATTTCATCTCTCCTGCCACTGCTCCATACCGAGTTTTACCCGCTTCCAGAGCGTCTGTTGCGGCTTGGCGAATGTGGGCTGGAGTCGGAAAATCTGGCTCTCCTACGCTGAAATTACAAACATCAGCGCCCTCAGCTTGCATGGCTTTCGCCTTCGAGTCGATTACCAAGGTGAGTGAAGGGTTCACCTGCCCAACTCGTGCTGACAGTCTCATTTGCATCCTGTTTACCATTGCTGCTTAGATTTAATCAGGATACCTTAGCTATCTTTGACTAATCATGGTTTTTTAATATTTTGTCAGCGAATCCAGACGATGCCTTTAAATTACACCGCTGCCTTAGTTACGATCGCTGCCCCAAATTTCGATCTTCTAGTTGATTTTTACAAGGCGCTTTTAACTCAAGCACCCACCGTTTATACAGCCAACGTTTATGCAGAATTTCAGCTACGAGGGATAAAACTAGGCATCTACCGCCCCAAGGCGCATGACGAACTCAGCCCTCAGCCCTCAGCCCTCAGCCCTTCCATTAGCCTTTGTTTAGAAGTCGTTAACTTAGAAGCCGCGATCGCCTACCTAACAGAATTGGGGTATCCTCCTCCCGGCGAAATCTTGACTGCATCCCATGGCAGAGAAATCTATGCCTATGATCCCGATGGCAATAGGCTGATTCTGCATCAAGGGTTTAAGTAAATGGTTAATAGGGGAGTGCTGAGTAGATCATAGATGCGAAGTGCTATGTCAGAAGCCTCTGAAAGTGCTGCTTTACCCATCCCCCCGCAGCACAGGTGATTTCCCATTACCAGCGCCGTAGAGTCTGGGGTAGGGCTTTAACAGGTTTTTGCCCTGATAGACTTGAAACACATCGACGATCGCGCCACCGCGCCAAATGGGAATTTCTCCAATCTGCTCAAAGCTTTGAAAATAGCCTAAATATTTACTGGGATTGAATTGACGTTTAGGACTAAGGTACAGTCCATTTTTACCCACCCATTCCTCAGCCGTTGACCAAAACGCAAACCCCCGCAAGTCATCGTTAAAGCAAATAATCGGCGGATGATCGAAGGGTGCAAGTGCCATGCCGATATAGCCCGCCATGAAGATATCATCTGCAAAAACAAAATCAGCTTGTTTGAGTGCGCTGGTCAGCTTGGAGGATTCTTCAAATCCGCGCCGAACCTGCTGAATATCAACCAGTTGGACGGAACCATCAACGGTTGCCGGAATCAAGCCACCGAACACAGCATAAGCACCAGACTTTTGCAGCGTGCCCAGCGTCAGATGGGAGACGGCGATCGCCAGTAATATGCCAATGATCACCGCTGAACTCCACAGCCACCGCTGCACTCCACGGGGCGACCATCGGGCAGCGCGATCGCCCAACAACAAAGTCATACCCCAAAAACCAGGCATTGCCCAAGTCGGCAAAATCGGACGATAGCCACCCATCAGCGTAAAGCTAAGAATAATGGGCAGAGAGATCCAGCGAATTAGGGAAATAGAGTGCGGAGTACGGAGCGCGGAGAGTACGGAGTTCCTCTGATCAAAAGCTTCTTCCCTCTTCCCTTTTCCCTCTTCCCTCTTCAGACTGACCCACCAGAGCGGAAAGCCAAAGCTGGGAAAGAGATATCCAATGCCGATGAGAATAGAGCCGATGAGTTCCAGCAGGCTATAGCTACGATTTGGGATGGCTCGACCCGACTGATACCGGAGGGAAACCCAGTCGTGCTGAAAATTCCAGATAAAAATGGGGGAAATAGTGAGACAGAATAGCCCCAATGCTACCAGTATCCAGGGTGATTTAAAGGCGACTCGATACTGACGGTTGGTCAAGCAAAACCCAACTAAGCCTAGTCCTAAAACAACTCCATGATATTTACTGAGACACGCCAGCCCAACTACAAGACCGATCGCGGCAAGTCGCCAGCTTGGCTGATAAATCGGTCGGCGAAAAAACTCTTCGGTAGCCATCAAAAGAGCGGCTGACCAGAAAAAGATTAATGGGCTATCGGGTAAGGTTAATACGCCAAAACCGATAAAAAAGATAGGAATGAGCGAGGCGATCGCCACGGTCAAGACTGCCGCTTTTTGAGAAAACAAGCGCACACCCGTAAGATAAAGCAGCGTCAACGCTCCAGTGTAGAGCAATAATGATCCGATACGAATCGTGAATTGCGAGACGCTTCCCGTTAGCCAAGGTCCAAAACCCGTGGATAGCCCAACCATGAGTGGATGATCAAAATAGCTCCAGTCTGGATGCTGGGTGTAGAGATAATAGTAAGCTTCATCAAAACCGGGGGGCAGCAACACTGCGATCGCGCTTCGGACTAACAAGCCACCCAGCAATAACGAGACAATCGGGCGCGCTCCAAACCCATCCCACCCTTTGGCAAATTTCCCCATTCAGCTTCCTTCGTTTGCAGTCTCCCAAGCTCATTGAACCCACTTACCAATTGCGCCAGCCACCTTTCGCTTGAGCCTGTTCACTCGCCTGTTGACTCAATTGTGCAGGGCGATTGTGCAGCAGCGATTGATAAGTCTGGCTGCTACCCCAGCGATCGATTTCTCGCGCTCTTAAGACGGGCACTGGATGACTCAGTTGAGCGGTCATTGCTTGCTTCAGCAGTTCGCCCAGTTGATCCTTACTGATATCGTCATAGGCTCGCGCTTGAGCCAAAAAAGCATCTAAATTAAGCTGACTCGCTAAAGTGGGAGAACCGCCTGCCAATTTCATCAGTACTGAAGCCACCACTCTGGGATTTTGGGTTGCCAATAGCGCCGCGCGATCGCAGCTAAATTCTGCACAGCGAACCCACTCCATTAGCTGAGCTTGCAAGCTTTGGGCAACCGTCGCGCCAGCCCCCCAGGGAAGCTGTCCCGCCGCTAGAACTAATATGTTTGCCAAGGTCAAATACACACCATGCTCACACTTGAGATGTCCCAATTCGTGGGCAATCACCGCCTGCACTTCTTCGGGTGTCAGCAAATCGATCAACGACGTGTGTACCACAATAAAGGGTTGTTCACCGCGCATGGCAAAGGTGTAGGCATTCGGCGCGGGATGTTGCCGCACATAAAGCTGAGGCGGCTCTAAATCCAAGACTTTGCAAGCATCTAGCAGCAAATTGTGTAAGTCAGGCAACTGCTGCTCACTGACCAAAATGCTGGAAGCAATATTTTCTAAGTAAAAAAACTGTCCCGCCAACGGACCCAGCAAATTTCGGACAATCACATCCAAACCGGGCAACTGCTTAAGATTTGCCGTCGCCTCTAGATCCAGCGGGTGGCGGAAGTGATCGGCACGTAGACCCAGTAGAGGAGTTTTGAAAAAAGCCATGAAGAATGCCAGAAATAGTACAAGCTAGCTCTTGAAACCAGAGGTAGCGCGATCGCGCTCTGCGCGACGAAGGCGAACGACTTCGTTACTGCCAGTATAACGAGCGTAAAGGACGGTGATGGCATGAAAACACAAAACGGGTGGAACCCATGCGCTCCACCCATCGCGATCTAAGCGACTTTCCTATCCAGGCTGATTCAATATTGATGGCTCAGGGGGCACCCTCATCGTGTTATCCGATCGGTCGTCTACTTTGACCTCTGACTTAATTCGGTGCATCCGAGCGCCCAGCTTTTGCAGCTTAGACTCTAATTGCTCATAGCCCCGATCCAAGTGATGCAAGCCTTGAATAGTGGTTTTGCCATTGGCTGCCAATCCCGCCAACACGAGGGCTGCGGAGGCTCGGAGATCGGTCGCCACCACGGGCGCACCCGACAACATGGGAACCCCCCGAATAATCGCATGATTGCCTTTAATCCGAATATCTGCCCCCATGCGGCTTAATTCCGGCACATGACCCATGCGGTTTTCAAATACCGTTTCTGAAATGATGCTGTCTCCTTCACTCAGCGTCAACAATGCCATAAACTGCGCCTGCATGTCGGTTGGAAAACCAGGATAGGGCAATGTCTCAATGTCAGTTGGCAGAATGTTCTGAGACGGAATCACGCGAACGCTGTGGGTGCCTTCGCTCACTACCTGTACTCCGGTTGCCTGAAGTTTAGCAATCACCGCCGTCAAATGGTCGGGAATTACGGGAGACACCAAAATTTCAGAGCGAGTGATTGCACCAGCCACTAAAAAAGTACCCGCTTCAACCCGATCAGGAATAATGCTGTAATCAGCGGTGTGTAAGCGTGATACGCCAGAGATCGTGATCGTATTGGTGCCAGCCCCGCGAATTTTTGCCCCCATCGCTCGACAGAAGTTGGCTAAATCGATCACTTCAGGTTCTTGAGCGGCGTTTTCAATCGTAGTTTCTCCGTCTGCCAAGGTTGCCGCCATCATCAAGGTTTCCGTTGCGCCAACGCTGGGATAATCGAGATAGATCTTGGCTCCTTTTAACCGCTTGTTCACCCCTTTCACATAGGCATAGACAATTCCGTGGTCAATCTGCACCTCTGCTCCCAAGGCTTGCAAACCCCGAACATGCAAATCAACCGGTCTTGCCCCGATCGCGCAGCCGCCGGGTAAAGGAATCCGGGCAACTCCTAAGCGGGCTAGCAACGGACCAATCACAAAAAAGCTGGCGCGTAGCTGACTGACCAGTTCATAGGGCGCTTTCGACTGCCCAATCGTGGAAGCGTTGATGATTAAGCGATCGCCCGATCGCTCTAGCTTCACCCCCAATGCCGCTAGGATTTCGCTCATGCAAGACACATCAGCGAGAGAGGGAACGTTACGTAGAGAGCATTCGTCCGAACAAAGTACAGCACCCGCCATCAGCACGAGTGCCGAATTTTTAGCGCCGCTGACGGTAACCTGTCCACTGAGGGTCTGTCCACCCCAAATTTCCAGGATGGAAACATTTTCTTCGGCAGGGGAATGAGCGTTGGGTTGGCTAGGAGAAAGTGTAATAGGTCTGTCCTCCGCGATTAGCGATTAACTGTGTGACAAATTCGGTCTTGATTTTACCGGAAACGTTCCAGATGTCCCAATTTTTTTTCAGTTGATGATTTGCTTTAAGCGCACGTTTCCGCTGATAGTCCAAAAGTTTATAGGCTGATTGATTGACAGATAGTTTTAATTACTAGATGATTGGAAGTCGCGGATTCATCCGTGCTGCTAGCGGAACTGGCGGAATTGGTAGACGCGCTAGATTCAGGTTCTAGTGTCTGCAAAGACTTCCGGGTTCAAGTCCCGGGTTCCGCATTCATATGAAGTGTCTTGGGCAGCTTGAATAGTTGCCCATTTTTATTTATTAGTTTTCTTGAAGATAGTTAACTATTTTTAATGCATTTACTTAAAGTTAATACTAAATTTTAATCATTCCGGCTTCATGTTAACCAGCTTGCAAAATCCATTAGTGAAGCAGATGCGACAGTTGCATCGGGCAAAAGAGCGGCGAGAACAGCAGCTTTTTCTGTTGGAGGGCACTCATCTAGTTGAAGCTGCCTGCATTGCCGATCGCATCCTAGTCACGGTCTGCCATACGCTTGATTGGCAACTGCGCTATCCAGAACTGCTTCAACAAATTGAACAGCGTACCCAGCGATTAGAAGTGGTGAGTCCAGAGGTGCTACGGGCGATCGCTACCACTGTAGAGCCAGATGGCATTATTGCCACTGTCGAGCGATCGTCCACTGCTGCGCCGACCTTTCATCAGTTAGGTCTGGTGCTAGAGACGATTCAAGACCCTGGAAATCTGGGTACTATTATTCGGACGGCGGCGGCAGCGGGAGCCGATGGACTATTGCTCAGTGCCAATAGTGTTGATCTCGATCATCCTAAAGTGCTTCGAGCCTCTGCGGGGCAGTGGTTTCACCTGTCGATGGCAACTAGCCCTGATCTGCCAACCGCGATCGCTCCTTATCGCCAGCAAGGGTTTCAAATTGTCGCCACGCTGCCTACTGCTGACCGCACCTATTGGGACGTAGATTTCTGCAAGCCTACTCTTCTCCTGCTGGGAAATGAGGGCGCAGGGTTATCACCCGATCTCGCTGCCCTAGCTGACTACAGCGTTCAGATTCCTCTAGCAGTTGGAGTAGAATCTTTAAATGTGGCGATCGCAACCGCTTTGTTATTATACGAAGCGAAACGACAGAAAGCCTTTAAATAGTGCAGAGTACAGCGGGAAATTACTTTCCAGTTTTCCGGTGGAGTGAAAGCTAATCACTTTGAGACGGAATTTTTGATGATTGATTGCTTTGAATAAACTGCTCCAAGTCAGCGATCGCATCTTCAAAACTGCTCAAACTAAACTGAGTAATCTCTTGGGCGCAGGGTTCAGAGGCATCCGGCATCGCTAGAGAAGTCTGGAGCGGAAGTTCTTCCATAGAGTTAGTAGGTTTAGGTTCTATAGGTTCAAATGTCTGCTCTAATTGTGCAAGCGACTCTTTGAATGCTTGTGCTGCGGCTTGGCGCTCAGGTGGTGGCTGTCCCATAGTTGTGGCTCCAAAGCGGTCTGAAGTATTGAAAGTCAGATTCACCCTTTTCCTGATCATGGCACCCGTCCTGCAAACTAAGTTAGGTTTAGGTTGCCCAATAATATCCCTATTCTCTGCAAACGTCCTGAGTGAACCTAAGCAGACAAAATTTTAGATAAAGCAGCAAAATCCATCATATATAAAACTAGTAGGCTTGTCTGATGGGTAACATCTGACGGAAAATACGGAGAATGAGCAGGAGAGAACCGTGAGTGAGCCATTTGATTACGATTTGCTGATTATCGGGGCGGGTG
>QBMH01000162.1 GCA_003249025.1 Leptolyngbya sp.
ACTCGCCTTGGGCCACAATCTGACGAGCCACCCTGAAAATGAGCGAACCGTAAGTGTCAGATTAGATTTTTGCAATTGGGCACCATAAAAGTGTGTTTCTTTTAGATCAGCATATGAAAATAAGGTGTTTTTGAAGCTCACATTCGTCAACCATGCTTTTTGAAGTTTTGAGCCTCTAAAGTCTGCGCCATCGAAATTAGCGTCTATTCCATCTGGTATGCGTAGCCTTCGCAAATCCGTGAAGCTTAAATTCAGCCTATGAGGTTCAATAGAACTGTTATAAGGATGCTTACGTCGCGCTAAGACGGTCATTGCAGTTTGAACACCTCCTGAAAGCAAAGGAACATTCTGTAACTCTTCTAAAGACCCACAGTCTGATAACTCAGGTAAACGGGATTCTTCCCTCACATAAGAAGTCAAGGTTTCCATCACCTGCCAGTAATACTTTTCCTCCGCATCCTTGGCGATTTGCTCTAAGGCATAAATACCACCAAGTTGAGCATGGATTTTTTCGTTGCCTAGCAGTTCTACGGCTTTGCTAAAGCGTTCAGCCACCTGTTTTTCTTGTGCAGCTTTCCACTGTTTCCAGGCAATCCCAACCGTTGCAATCCCTAAGAAACCGACCATTGCCTGAACAATGGTTGTCCGAATCGCATGTTCTGTATCAATACGTCCCTTTTCCAGCGTGGCGATTTCTTTAAGGTCTGTGGTTGATGGCTTTGGAGAAGATTTGATCTGTTTATCTAAATCCGCAATGCGTTGTTCAAGTGGTTTCACACGCTGTTGAGGGCTAACTGAGATAGCATCCCATAACGGCGGAACAAACAAATATGCGGATGCCAAAAATCCCACAATAATGCCTCCATCCTTTAAGCGAAGAATAGCTGTTTGCTTGGAGGGCAGTGAGTTTTTAACACGGTTCGTTAGCGACGAGAGTTTTGATAATTGGGGCATAGCGCCGCAGAGTCTCCAAGTTAAGGGCTGCTGTTAAATACACCTGTATTGGTACATTTTCGGTCAGATTATGATGATGACCAGATCTGAAGTGAAAGACAGGGACATCCTCAAAATCATGCAATGCATACTTTTGAACGGACTTCTCCTCGTTATGTTGTCTGCTATACGATCGCGGCTAGGGTTTACCAGTAAGTAGGTTAAAGTACCGTTGTGGTTGCGTGTAAGCCGATGAAAACAACATCCGATATAGATACCAATGTGGAAGCGCGATCGCTCGCTTCAGAGGATTATCCGTTAAGTCCAGTGCCTTTGACTGCCCGTAAATCCATGGCATCACTGGCACCGTTGCTGATGGGATTCACGCTTTATTCTGGGACGCTTTTTGCGGGTGGATTAGTGGGTCCGGCATTTAAGTTCTTTCCTGATTTAATTAGCTTAATCATCGTCGGCAACCTGATTTTAGGAACCTATGCCGCCGCACTCAGCAATATTGCCGCCAAAACGGGACTCAGTACGGTTTTAATGGCGCGATTTAGCTTTGGCAATGTGGGTTCACGCTGGGTTGACTTTATCTTAGGGTTCACGCAAATCGGCTGGTATGCCTGGGGAACGGCACTGATCGCAGATTTGTTAAATAAGTTGGCGGGAGTGCCGCCTTCTTGGAACTGGCTCACTATTCTATTTTTTACCTATTTCTTTTGCTCCACCGCCTATCTGGGCTACAAAGCAATGGATTGGCTGAGCCGAGTTGCGGTGCCTGCCATGCTGATTTTGATGGTTTGGTGCTTGGCGATCGCGTCTAACAAAGTGGGCGGTTGGGAAGGATTACAAGCTATTCAGCCCACCAAGGAAATGACAATTGGGGCGGCGTTAACCATCATTGTGGGCACGTTTGTTTCGGGTGGCACCCAGGCAACTAACTGGAGCCGATTTGCCAAAACAGGCAAAGTTGCGACGATTTCTACCCTGCTCGCCTTTTTCTTTGCCAATGGCTTTCTGATTTTCAGCGGCGCATTCTGTTCGCTGGTGTATGCCAATGTTCCGGGAATTGCCGACAGTTCCGATATCGTTCAGGTGATGGCATATCAGGGGTTAGTGGGTTGGGGACTATTGCTGTTGTTCTTAAATATGTGGACAACCCAAGACAACACCATTTATGCCTTTTCCGTGGCAGGTGCCCATATGTTCCGCACCAATAAACGAACCCTGTTTGTGTTGGGTGGCGCGACGATCGCCCTCGTTCTCGCGTGGGGCGGCATCTACAAAATGTTGGTGGACTATCTTATTTTACTGGGAACTTTTATTCCCCCGATCGGCGGCGTGATTATGGCTGATTTTTGGCTACATCGTCGGGGTGAATTTCCATCGTTGGACGCGCCGCAGCCTGCGTTTAACTGGGCAGGCGTGATTGCCTATGTTGCGGCATCGGCGATCGCTTACTTCACCGGAAAAGCCAGCCTTGGGATTGCCCCGATTAATGGCATTGTTGCGGCAGTTCTTCTATACGTGATTCTCAGCAAAGTTCTGCCTCAGCCGACTCGCAGCACCGTGGGCTAACAAAGAAAATCGTAAAAACGATTTCCCTGCGGCTCTGGACTTTATACTGCTGAATGCTTGTAAAATTGATGTGACTGCAATGGTTGCATCAATCCTATTTTCAGCTTGATTGGTTTGCACAAAAACCTTGGCTGATAACCGTTGCGATGGCTGCTGGCGATCGCGTTGATTTTATTTACACTGTTTGCTTTGGAAAGTGCCCCATGATTAATGAAGTCTTTATGCCTGCTCTCAGTTCCACGATGACGGAGGGAAAAATCGTCGCCTGGGTGAAGTCTCCTGGCGACAAGGTGGAGAAAGGCGAAACCGTTGTGGTGGTTGAGTCAGACAAAGCAGATATGGATGTGGAGTCTTTCTATGAGGGCTACTTAGCGGCAATTGTAGTGGCAGCGGGTGAAACGGCTCCTGTGGGAGCCGCGATCGCTCTAGTGGTTGAAACCGAAGCCGAGATTGCCACCGCTCAACAGCAAGCAACGGTTCCAGCGAAGCCGGATGTTGCCGTGACTCCCTCAGTGGCTACAGCGGCAATAGCAGCCCCTATCGCAACCTCTTCCAGCAATGGAGGAAGCGCTGGCAACGGTCGTCTCACTGTCTCTCCCCGCGCCCGGAAATTGGCAAAAGATTTAAAGGTTGATTTGAACACTTTAAAAGGCAGTGGTCCTCACGGACGGATCATTGCTGAAGATGTGGAAGCAGCCGGCGGAATTGCCGCTACGCCAACTGTTGTAACGACTGCTCCTGCTGTAGTGGCTCCTGTACCCGTGGCGGCGGCATCCACTAAAACCGCTACCGTGCCTGCGCCTGCAACCGTGGTTTTAGGACAGCAAGTTCCGCTTAACACGTTGCAAAATGCCGTTGTGCGGAACATGATGGTCAGCCTGGAAGTGCCCACGTTCCATGTCAGCTACAAAATCACGACCGACAATTTAGACAAGCTCTATAAACAGGTGAAGTCTAAAGGGGTGACAATGACGGCGCTATTGGCAAAAGCCGTCGCGGTGACCTTGCAAAAACACCCGATTGTGAATGCCAACTATGTCAACCAAAGTATTAACTATCCAGCGGCAATCAATGTGGCGATCGCCGTGGCAATGGAAGATGGCGGACTGATTACGCCTGTGCTGCAAAAAGCCGATCAGATGGATTTGTATTCCCTGTCGCGCACCTGGAAAGATCTGGTCGATCGCGCCAGAACCAAACAACTTCAGCCGGATGAATACAGCACTGGCACCATTGCGATTTCCAACTTAGGGATGTTTGGGGTCGATCGGTTTGATGCGATTCTGCCGCCGGGGATGGGTGCCATTCTGGCGATCGGAGCCTCTTTGCCCACCGTTGTCGCCACGGATGACGGTTTGCTGGGTGTGAAGCGGCAAATGCAGGTGAATATGACCTGTGATCATCGGATTATTTACGGTGCCAACGCCGCCGCATTTTTGAAAGATTTGGCAAAGCTGATTGAAACCGATGCCCAGTCCTTAACCCTCTGAAGGTAAACACGATCGATGGTTGACTTTCCCACTACTCTCGATGAAGCGATCGCCCAAGCCCAAGTGGCAACTCAGGCTGCCTTAACAGCAGGCTACACACGGTTACAAGTGGAGTTGGCAATTTCAGAATTGAAACCGATGCAGCCTGCCTATCAGTTTCTTCCAGCTTTGGCAAACTATGGTGCTGGGCTGAAAATTTTCTTCACTGATGCAGGCGCAGCAGCCCTTGCCCGTCGCGATTGGGGGGATGTTCCCCATTCTATTCAAAGTATTGACATTGCCGGGGCACGTCAAACCTCGGTGGTGGAGGAGTTGGCGACTCCAGACGATGAAGCCTTTCTGTTTGTGGCACCGTCTTCCGTTGAAGTCTTTCTGGTAGAACAGATTTGCACTGCGGCAGGCGATCGCCCGGTTGTGCTTTTCAATCCTCGATTAGAAGATGTGGGCACCGTCGGAATTGGCTACACAGCCCGTAAACTACGAGAACGATTTTTAAATACAATTGAGCCTTGCTACTTCCTAAAGCCATTAGATGGAGCGGCGTTGCTTCGATGTTACCCCTCTACATGGCAAGTGTGGGCTGGCACAAACGAGAACTACTCTCTAATTGCAGAAGAACCACTGAAGCCCAGCTTAGAACGTTTGGATGAAATTTTTATGCAAAACAGTCGGGTTCAACCCTCCCGTTCCCAAAGTATGTTTGCAGGATTAGAGCGTCTTTTAAAGGCTCTACGCCAATAAAGCCTCAGTAAAGTTGATGAGATTAACTGTAATGTTTAAGCGTTTTGTGAGAGCCACCCGGAGAATCGGGGCATAATAAAGGGAAGTGATCCGTATCACTGCGTCGGTATTCGTAAATAAATTGCAGATGCCGTACGGGTGCAGTAGTTAACGGTGTTAGAAGGCGATCGCATGACCCAAGCTCCTCATCGAAGGATTATCATAGGCGACGTTCATGGACATTACCGGGGACTAATAACCCTATTAGACGCGATCGCGCCAGACAGTTTGGATAAAGTCTACTTTCTAGGCGACTTAATTGATCGAGGACCCGATAGCGCCGACGTTGTTAGTTTTGTACGGCAGCATCGCTACACCTGCTTGCTGGGTAATCACGAACAACTCATGATTGATGCCTATCCTAACGGTCGCCCGTTCAACCCCGCCCTGCAAGCCTGGTTATATAGCGGTGGACGAGCCACGATCGCCAGCTATGGTGATACCGGAAGACTGTTTCAAGAGCATCTTGCCTGGTTTAGAACCTTGCCATCCCATCTTGATTTAGGGGATATTTGGCTGGTTCATGCAGGAGTGCATCCATTGCTTCCAATCGAATCCCAAAGTGTTCAAGAATTTTGTTGGATTCGAGACGAATTTCACAGCAGTTCCAAACCTTACTTTGCCGATAAATTAATCATTACAGGGCACACCATAACGTTCACCCTACCCAAAGTAGAACCTGGAGAATTGGCTCAAGGATGCGGTTGGTTAGATATTGATACAGGAGCCTATCATCCCAAAAGCGGTTGGCTAACGGGTTTAGATATCACAAACCGCGAAGTCTATCAAGTCAATGTTTTTAGCGGAGCTAAACGCAAGTTGCCGTTGGATGAAGTAATGACTCGAATTGAACCTGCACAGGTCTTAGCGCATCGTCAAGCATTACTCAATCGTAGCTAAGCAATGGCAGATTTCAGATAATTTAAGTCATCTTCCAATTTTATACTGGTAGCTTGGAATGGCTAAGGCAAGCTTCTATTAGGATAGCTTCAGACTGATTGTTATCTAAATCATGGGTAGCGGCACGTTGGCGATCGCCTGAGCATGATGCTTAATTTAGATGAAACTGTAGTTGTCACAAACATGAGGGTTAGGGATTGGGCGTTCAAACGATTGAAGAACAGGCGTGGGAAGCGCTTGAAAAAACGATTATTTACTATCAAGGTAAACCTGTTGGCACTGTTGCCGCCCTCGATCCCGATTCGGATGCATTGAACTATGATCAGTGCTTCATTCGAGATTTTATTTCGGCAGGATTGCTGTTTTTGATCAAAGGCAAACCAGAAATTGTTCGCAACTTTTTAGAAGAAACTCTCAAGCTACAGCCAAAAACCGGACAGTTAGATTGTTCTAAACCCAGCCGGGGTTTGATGCCTGCCAGCTTTAAAGTTGAGTTAATCAACGGACGCGAATACCTGCGGGCAGACTTTGGTGATCACGCTATTGGGCGAGTTGCCCCAGCCGATGCCTGTCTATGGTGGATCTTTTTGCTGAGAGCCTATGCGATCGCCACCGAAGATATGGAACTCGTTCATCAGTCAGACTTTCAGGAAGGCATTCGCGTCATTTTAGAGCTTTGCCTCGTCACCCGGTTTGATATGTACCCCATGGTGTTAGTGCCCGATGGTGCTAGTATGATCGATCGCCGCATGGGGCTATACGGGCATCCCTTAGATATTCAATCTCTGTTTTATGCATCTCTGCGCGCCAGCTTAGAACTACTGCTACCGAATCAATCTAACCAGCGGATTATTCAGGCGGTGCAAGCGCGATTAGAACCCCTAACAACCCAACTTCGAGAAAACTATTGGCTCGATACGGAGCGCTTGAATGAAATTTATCGCTATCGGGTAGAAGAGTATGGCGAAGGAGCGCTGAATCAGTTCAATATTTTTCCTGATTCGATTCCCTTTTATAAACTGGCGGAATGGCTACCCGAAGCAGGCGGTTATATGGCGGGTAATTTGGGTCCTTCTCAGTTAGACTGCCGCTTTTTTGCGATCGGTAACTTGATGGCAATTATTTCCTCTTTAGCGGATGAAGAACAGTCTCACAAAATTTTAAACGTGATTGAATTGCGCTGGAGCGATTTGGTCAGCCACATGCCAATGAAACTCTGCTATCCAGCCCTGGAAGGTGAAGACTGGCGGATTGTCACGGGAGCTGATCCTAAAAATCGCCCTTGGTCTTATCACAACGGCGGCAGTTGGCCTGTGTTGCTGTGGATGTTGACGGCAGCGGCGCGCAAAATGGATCGAGCGGAGTTGGCGCACCACGCGATCGCGGTTGCCGAACGCCGATTAGTTCAGGATCAGTGGCCTGAATATTATGATGCGCCCGATGCTCGGTTGATGGGCAAAGAATCACGCCGATATCAAACCTGGACAATGACCGGATATTTATTAGCAAAAGAGTTGATTGCCGATCCTAGCCATCTAAAGCTGATCACATTTAGCTATGGGGGCGTTCTTTAAGAAGAGCGGTAGTCAATCAGCAAGGTTGGCAGATAGTCAAATCCATCCACGCCGATGATTTGCAAAAATTGCGGACGATATTTTGTCAGAATTGCCTGAAACGCTTCGGCTCCCATTTGTCCGTTCAGAATGCTAAGGATGCCAGCGGGTTGTCGCCATTGACGGGAGCCGATTTGATTAAGCAAATACATACCCAAACAGCCGGTGTAAATTGCCAGTTCAGAATTTCCTAACCCGCGATGGGCTTCTGCCAAATAGGTGCAGTTTAAGCCTTGGAGGGATAAATCGCCGATCGCTTGAGCAATTCGCATACCCTTTTCTAAAGACACGATCGCCTCTGGATACTGCCCCAACATCACCTGAGCAATGCCCAAACTATTGGTGCAAAGCGCCTGACTGGGCACATCGCCTTCCTGTTCAGATAGCCGCAATCCCCGCTGCAAATATTCCAAAACCTGTTCATATTGATCTGTATCAAGAGTGACCTCTGCCTGCCCTTGCGCCACCGTGGTACTGCCCAAATTTGTCAGGGCATTGGCTTCACCCAAGCGATCGCCGGTTTGTCGTGCCAAAATCAGCGCTCGCTGGCTGGTGTCGATCGCCGCAGAGTAATCATTCTGCATCACCCAAGTACGGCTGAGATGGTTGAGATTGGCAATTTCACAGGGGCGATCGCCCGATTCCCGCGCAATTTCTAGTGCCTGTTGATGTAGCTTCAAAGCCTGTTCGACCTGTCCTAGCGCCCGTTGGGAGTAGCCCAGTAGCGTTAAAATTCTAGCTTTGCTGGCAGTGTTGGGCACCTGACGCAAGGGCTGATCCAAGTAATCCAGGGTGGTTTGCAGCGATTCGCCCGACAGTGCTGCAAACAGCCCTCCATAGAGCGGATAATAGGGCTGTTGCGCGAAATAATACAGGGATTGCAGCGCCATTTGAAAACAGCCCTGCGCCAAAATCGGCTGACTCAGTTCGCTAAACCGCTGGGATAACTGACTCCAAACAGCGGTGAAAGTGAGAAAGGTCGCGATCGACAACCGTTTTCCAGCCGTAGCATCATAGGGCTGTTTGTCAAACCAACCCACTAAGCCTAGCTGCAACCGCTGCAAGGCGATCGCCCATTCCACCCAGTCTGCAATGCTCAGTGGCGAAGGAACCCCCGCTGCGGTCACCGATTGCTGCTGCGCCAAATCATTAAACAACGCTTTCAACCCCGGCGATCGCACAGACTTTGCCCAACTGCTCCAGGGACCATGCTGTTCAGATCCGCCAAAACCCAATGAACCCTGGTTTTGCTCAAAAATCCAACTCACCACATTCACTTCCAACTCTTGCCAAGTTTTCAGCCCCTGATCAAGTCCCGCAGCAAAGTCTGCACTTTCCTTTGCAGCATCGGGTGCATTCGCCGCTTGTCGCAACAGTTCGGCAAGTTGTCCAATTTGTTCACGGGTCAGCACTTCAGCCTGATTTGGATCGATCGTATCCAAAAGCTGACTTAACCGTTCTTCTGGTGGCTGAGTTGCGATCGCCTGCACCACTTTGGTTAATACTGAACTGGTTTGATTATTCTTTTGCCAGTGCTCCCACTCGCCCTGAATCGTTTTCAACGCTCGTTGTTTGCGCGTTGCCTTAGCCTGTAACAACTCATCAGTAGACTTTAACTGCACCTGCACCTGTTCTACTTGTTCCTGCAAACATCGCTCAAACAGTTCTCCCGTGCCGCTGCTCACTGCCTGAAGCATTTCATACACCTGATCTTTAGAGCGAATTTCTCCTTTCAGCGTGGCGGTAATGATGCGGTTAATCAAATCTAAGTAGCGATCGTGCATAGGAGAGTTAGGAGTTTTGAGTGAAGAAACTGGCGTGCAGGGTTGGGTTACTGTCTTAGCGTAGCAAAAAGAGGATTACAGGCTTTCTTTAGAATTGAGGGACTAAAAAATTGTTTCGACTCATTTATATTTCTTAAACTATTGAAATACAGAGCAAAATTTTCTGTTGGCTCTCATTCGGAACAGGTTAGAAACATCTTATGGCTTCATCAAATACTTCGCTTCATCGCTTACCTGAAGTGAATCACGCGGTTTTGGATGGCTCATCAAACTGGAAAATCAAGCTGCTCTATGACGGTGAATGTCCGTTATGTATGCGCGAGGTAAATTTTTTGCAGAAACGTGATGCGGGTCGCGGACTGGTGGCATTTGTGGATATTGCTGCCGATGATTACACCGCAGAAGCAAACGGCGGCGTGGACTTTGAGACTGCAATGGGGCGGATTCACGCGGTATTGCCCGATGATACGGTGGTGCAAAAAGTGGAAGTGTTTCGTCGCGTGTATGAGGTGTTGGGGATGGGCTGGATTTACGCCATCACCAAACTTCCTATCATTGGCTGGCTGGCTGACGCTTTGTATGATTTTTGGGCAGGTCGCCGACTTTTTCTAACCGGTCGCTCTATGGCAACGGTGTTAGCTGAACGTCAGCAACACCGTGAGTGCAGCCTAGAAGGGCGCTGTCGGCTGTAGGCACGGGTGGAACATAATAGAACAAAGATAGTCATTTTCATTAGTAATGCTGCAATTGGGTGCTGCTTTTCACCCGTTTGTCGGGAATCCTGTTAGCAATCCCTGAGTTTGTGACTGGAATAGGTTTAGCTAACTCGCTTTTCATTGCTATCTGAGTGTTTAAAGGACTATATTCCATGGTTCGCCCTTTTTTCGGTACGAAATCCATCATGACATCGGCAGTGATGGTGATAGGTATGGCGATCGCGGTTTCGCCCCTCGTAGCCCTAGCTCAACAATATACGCCTCCTAAGCGGGGCATTCCAGGACGACGAGAAGGGGCAGGAACCCGTAGCCCAAATGATTGTGTTTCTAGCAAAATGCCGCTGACGGGGTTATCTCCAACAGATAGTTTTAGCACGACCACTTCTTACACTCCGACGCTGTTCTGGTATATTCCCAAAACAAAGGCTGTGATGGGAGAACTGCGAATTACAGATGATAGCGATAAAGATATCTACAGCACTCTGATTCCCTTGAATGGCGGCTCAGGGGTGTTAAGCCATCCGCTACCTAAGTCGGCAACGAATGACATGGAATCAGGGAAAGATTATCGCTGGCAGTTTGCCTTGATCTGCGATGCTAATCAGCCATCTAGAAATCCGTTTGTGGAAGGAATTGTGCAACGAATTGAGGTGAATGAGGCGCTGGCGAGTGCTTTGCAGAAGGCTGCAAATGTTCGCGATCGCGCTTCGATTTATGCGGCTTCTGGCATTTGGCAAGACGCGATCGCGACTTTAGCACAGGAACGCTGCACTTCTCCTAAAGATCCGACTTTGCTCACCAGTTGGAATACGTTGCTAAAATCGGTGCGGTTAGAAGCATTTGCTCAAGAACCCTTAAGTCTGACCTGCACCACGATTAGTGTCAAAAAATAGGGTAGATGAGTGTTAAGCTTTGCAAAGCTCAATGCTGATCTAGTTTTCGAGGGTGCTATACCATTCACACCATTTAGGCACGAGTATGCACCCTCATGTTTCGCTGGTTATCACGACTTACAACCGAGAAGCCTTTTTAGACACTGCGATCGCGAGCGTTTTGCAGCAGACCTATCAAGATTTTGAGCTATTGATTTGGGATGATGGTTCCACCGATGGGTCTTTTGAACTGGCTCAGGCGTATGCTCAGCGAGATCAACGGGTGCGGGTAATTAGAACTGAAAATCGAGGACGGGTAGCGGCTCTCACTGCTGCCATTGCTCATACCACGGGCACCTATCTCGGCTGGGTCGATAGTGATGATTGGCTGGCATCCACTGCCCTAGAGAAAACGATCGCTGTCCTAGATGCTGATTCTAGCGCTGGCATGGTTTACACCGACTATGTGGATGTGGATGAACAGGATCAACGGCTGCAACTGGGGCATCGCTGCCCTGTGCCCTATTCCAAGGATCGGCTGTTGGTTGAGTTCATGACTTTTCACTTTCGCCTGCTACGGCGATCGCTCTATGAACAAGTCGGCGGCATTGATGGCTCCCTAAACTTTGTAGAAGATTATGACCTCTGCCTGCGCCTGTCTGAAATCACCCAAATTCGCCGGGTTCAAGAACCACTCTACTACTACCGTATCCATGCTGGCAGCGCTTCCCAACAACTGAATCTGGAGCAAACCCTCCGCAGTCGAGCCGTGATTGAACGGGCACTACAGAGGCGCGGCATGGCTCAGACCCATGAACTTGAGGTAGATCTGCTCACCGGACGCTTTACCCTACGGCGCAAGCCCACTCTTGCCGCACCCCGCACCCCGCACCCCGCAC
>QBMH01000163.1 GCA_003249025.1 Leptolyngbya sp.
GCTTGTTTGATTGTCGGTCGTAAGCTCCTAACATTTTCCGGATAGGCTCTTAGACACCGACCCCAAAGCCCGCTCTCTTTCCTGGGCAGATAACCGCATTGCCGAACTAGATCTCGACTGGGACGCCGAGCAAGTGTTAGCCGATATGGAAACTTGTGAACTAGACGGGCTATGGACGGAAGCAGAAAGCACCTTACTAGCATCCTTGGCAAAGGAAGAGGATGATCCATTTGATGACTTCCAGGATTCAAGCGATCGCACCGCTGACATCAAACCCCAAAATGCTAGCTGCACCATCGGCGAGTATCGATTCTCCTTAGAACGAGAACAGTATCTCCAGTGGCAAGAACAGCTACGGCAAACCGTTGGTTTTGACGAAAACAGCATTATTGCCGAAATTCAGCGGAGGTTAGAGTTATGAAACTCCTGCCTATCAACGCCATCAACCCATCCAGCTACAATCCCAGAGTTGCCGACCCACAGCGTCTTAATCTGATTGAACTCTCCCTGCGGAAACTGGGTTTTCTGTTGCCCCTTTATGCCGATGCCAATGGTGAGATTTTGAGTGGACATCAGCGCCACTATGTTGCAACTCGAATGGGCGTAGAAAAGGTTCCGGTCGATTTTACCAAACCGCTTGACCTGGCTGAACGAAAAGCTGTGAACATCGCGTTCAACCGAGGTACAAATGATTTGTCCCCGGATGATTTGCCTAAAACCTTAACCGAAGCATTAGAGCGCTCTGAGGTTCACGAATTAGCAGAAGCACTGCCAGATTTAGACATTCACAGCCCTGACTTTTATCCCTGCCTAACTGCTGAGGAACTGCCGATCCAGCCCTTACTGTCTGCTAATACCGGAAGATGGGTACAGTACGCCCGCAACATCAGCAAAACCTTGAAAGGTAAAGGGGTTGTCATGCCCCTAGTCATTGATCCTGATGGAAAAGTCATTAATGGCATTGGGCGATTACAAATGCTGGCAGAGAGCAACGCCCCCACAGTCAAAGCGGTCAGAATCTCTCATGCTCAAGCAGCCCTAGCCGATGCCATGCTGAACCTGCTTTCGATGGATTTTGATATCCATAATCGCTACTCCGATTTGCTACGCTACAACTCCTTTCGCCGATCACGCCGCACCCGCAATGAGTTAGGCAGAGGCTTTGTCTTTGCGGTGATTGGCTCCAAACCCAGCCATACGCTTGACCTGAGCAACCCAGACCATCTGAAGCGATGGAAGGCGGTACACGGGTCTACCGTGCTGGATTTTGGAGCCGGACATCTAACTGAGACCCAGATTCTTCAACAAGCTGGAATTGATTGCAACCCGTTTGAGCCATACCACATCACGAAAGGCGAAGAAATCGACAAAGCTGCCAGTTTGGAGATTGTGAAATCGTTTCTGCAAGGGGTTCGCAGTGGCAAACGATTCAGCAGCATTTTCATCAGCAGCGTGTTGAACTCGGTGCCATTTGAGGGCGATCGCCGTCATATTGTCACCTTGACCGCTGCCTTAGCCGATGAAAAGACTCGCCTGTTTGCCGTTGCCAGCAGCATCCAGCAAACCGGATGGCGTAACTTGAACGGAGCCGCACCGCTCAACAAATCCGACGCGTCACAGATCACGTTCATGCTGGACTACGAGCCAGGGATCGGACTGGGTGACATTTCCAAACTGCCCAAAATCCAAAAATATCACACCGTTCCAGAGTTTCGGGAATTGTTTCTAACCCAATGGCAAGAGGTGAAGGTGAACATTGCCGTTGAAAATGTGCAGGCGATTTGCCGGAATCCTCGCCCCCTTGATCCGGTTGCCTTGAAGGACGCGATCGCCTTTGAATTCGATCTGCCCTACCCAGATGGCTCCAGCATGGGATTAGTCAATAAAGCTCTAGAAGCTTATTCCACTCGATTAGGAGTCGTATTGTGATTATCTTGCTTGACCTAAACTACACCTTAGTCAGTAACTCCCTGATTAAGAAAAGTCCCTTCACCAAACAGATCCAAGGGGAAGCATATCGGGAATGGCTGATTGAACTAGTCAAACCTTACACGACGATTCTGATCACCGCTCGACCTCAGCACCATCGGGATCAAACCTTGCAAAGCATTGTGGATAAGACCGGGTGGCAACCCCAAGATGCTTATTTCAATACTTATAACCTGCGTCCACCCCAGGCAAAAGAAAGGATGCTGATTGACCTTATCTTTCCCAGGTATGGCAGAGATGCCCCTTATCTCGCCATTGAGAGCAATCCTAGAACTCGCACCATGTATGCCAAGTACAACATCCCTAGCATTTTCGTAAAGGACGGAATCGAATGGACAGCCCTACCTCAGTGGGACATTTCCCCGATGACAAGTGGCAATTCGATGACAGCGTGACCCAAGTATTTGAGGATATGCTGTGGCGCTCCATCCCGCAATATGAGGTGATGCGGCAGGCTGTGACAGATTTAGCAGTTCAGCACACGACCGAAGACAGCACGATCGTTGATTTGGGCTGTTCCAGGGGAGAGAACATCGCCCGGTTGCTGTCTGTGCTGAATGGAGGTTGCCACTTTTTGGGGATTGATGTCAGTGAACCGATGCTGGACGCTGCACGACAACGATTTCAGTCTGCTGACAGCGTGACGATCGAGCGGTTTGATTTGCGTCAAGGCTACCCAGCAGTGCGGAATATATCTGTGACCCTGGCAATCCTCACCCTGCAATTTACGCCAATTGAGTACCGTCATCAAATCGTCCGCAATATCTACAAATCTACTCGCCCTGGTGGATGCTTGATTCTGGTGGAAAAGGTGATTGGGGCGACTGCTGACATTGATAGCTGCCTACGCGATCGCTACTATGACTTGAAAGGTCAAAATGGTTACAGCACCGATGAAATTGAGCGCAAGCGATTAAGTTTAGAAGGAGTGCTGGTGCCAGTCACCGCCCGGTGGAATGAGGAGCTATTGAAAAGTGCTGGCTTTAATCAAATTGATTGCTTCTGGCGGTGGATGAATTTTGCTGGATGGATTGCAGTGAAGGAGCAATCAAACTGATTTTGCTCACTTTGGCAGTGAGGGATTATGTATCCCTCACTGCCAAAGGTTAAGCAACATTTGCAACCGTTTCTACTGCTTCCACTAACCAGAACCTGCCTTCAGCATCAGAGCAAATCCCGTAACCCAATTTCAACACTGCGGTCTTGCGGGGATTCCAATCTTTCCAGCCCAATGCAGTACAGATTTGAGCTTTGGTGACACCCTGACCAAGTAGGTTGACCAGTTGCAGGATGTCATCACCCGGTTTGTAGCCAGCGATCGCAGAAGTGGGAGCTACATAGACCGTTTTAGATTTGCGATCGCTGGGGGCAACAGCTTTCTGCTCAACTACAGCAGGTTCTACTACTTCAATCGGTTGAGGAGCAGTTTCAATCGGTTGGGCAATCAGATTCAACCGGGTAGCCGTCTTGATACGAATAATTTTGTTATTGCTCAGGTTCTTTGCTTCCCATCCACCAGAACGATGTTTGCGAAGAATTAGGACTTCTACGGGCTGGTTTGCAACTTTGGTTTGGTAGGTGGTTCCGATTTTAACTTGGTTGGTGTTCATGGTTTTCTCTCTTGTGTTTTCATACTTCTATTGTAACCGTTATATATGTCGGTAATAACCGTATTTACGCTTAATCTATTCGGCATTTTATCCGTTATATATAAGGGAAAGTGTTATGTTTGGATGATGCAGCCAAAAGAACGGAAGAAACGTGGCGGTAAAGCCACTCAATTCAAGCCAAAACCTGATTCTTTGGCAGAAAAACCGATTAGCGTTTATCTGGAAAAGGGTGATGATGAAGCAGTGCGATCGCTGCCCAATCGTTCTGAGTGGTTGAGAGCGGTAATTCACAATGCCCTGATAGCGGAAGGGTTGATTCATGAATAATCCAGTTTGGGAACAACAACCGGAAGAACTCGATCGCTGGTACGGCAGGTTTCACCGCTACCTATTGATGGGCAGTGGGCGATCGCTGCTCGGCTGTGTTCATGAAGAAGAAAAAGCCGCAAAAAGCCCAAAAAAGCCTTCTAAAACAGTTCCGGGTTCCTGGAAAGATGCCTTTGAAAAGTGGCAGTGGCGTGACCGGGCTGCTTTTTGGGATACATGGCAGTGGCAGCAGGAAGAAGTGATCTGGCAGGAACGGCGTAAGCAATGGCGGGGGCAACAGTGGGAACTGGCTCAACGAATGAAGGAACGAGCCGAGCGAATGATGAGTTTTCCCCTTACCCGGAAGACGGTACAGGAAGGTGAGGGGACATCAATTATTGAACCTGTACGGTGGTCACAGCGAGACGCGATCGCTTACCTGAACATGGCAAATGAGTTTGTGAAAGATTCTGCCAGTCTCCATGAGAATAAGCTGTTTGATGCGATGCAAACGCTGATGCAGGCAGGAATGGCATCTTCTGAGCAGGCAGCCGTGATCAAAATGGGAGTTGAGTGGATGCAAGATTCATTGCGGGAGGTGCGAGATGGCAAACTGGGGAACTTTGAAGAGACTGGCGGATCGGATGATGGTTGAGACGACTGTGAATCGCCCAGAGCCATCGCTCTCCGATGACTTTCAGGTATGGCGATCTCAGGTGTGGGAACCCTACTGGACAGAGATTCAGGATGAGCGAGAATGGTTGGTGCTGGATGAGGATTGCTGGCATGGCAATCAACTTAAGTCTGGGCAATGTACCAAACAAGGCAATTTTATCCGCATTAGCAATACGCATTTGCACAGCTTTCGTAATCACTCCGGTCAAGGCAAGCAGTTCAGCATTAATTCTCACCATTTAACCTCACAAGATCCGGCAGATGCAGAACCGTTACTTGTATTCATGCTGGAAGCAATGCACAAATTTGATGGAGATGCTTATGTGCTGAAACAGTTTCCTCAGATTAGAGAGGAGCTACAACAGCTTCGTCAATGGCAAGAAAAAGCGACGATGGTTGAAAGGATTGAAAATTACAGCCTGGATCATTTGCTCTATGCCCGATGTTCTGGTTTTCGGCACTTTATCGATACTTACATGGAACTGAGCAGCTATCGAAACCGGATACGGGGACAAATCAAAACCATTGCGGCTCGAAATATCCCACCTCTTTACGGTTTGCAAGTGAAATAACTTAGAACTGGTAAGTTTCAAGACTGACACCTATTCAAGTTCCTTGAATAGGTGCTTTAGGTTATTTTTTCTAAAAGTTTAACTTGACTAAATTTCAGGTGTGAAATTGTATCTAAGCTCGTTTTCCCCCAAATTTATTGAAATCTCTGTAGAATATTGGCAAAAAAGGAATGGGTGTGCATGGCTAAGGAAACAATGAAGTTTGATTTGCCTAGATTCTTTAAGGCGTGCAACCCTAGCCGCGTACTTGCTATTAACAAACTAGAGGAGCAAAAATACTACATCGATTTTTCTTCAGTAAGATGTAGCAATATCATTCAAGAGTTGGAACGGACAATCACGCTCCTTGCACCAGAAGAAACAACCTGCCAACTTTTTACAGGTCATATTGGTTGTGGCAAATCAACCGAGGCAGCACTGAGATAGGCTGAATATTCACCAATCTTGGTAAGAGCATTGGGATTAGAGATACTGGCATTAGTGTAGGTCTGCCAGAACCAGACGTTGGTATCCACGAAGAAAATATCACCTGGCTGAGGCATATCGGTTCTAACGTCGATGACTTCTGCCTGGATGTTGAGGGTAACGGTCCTGCCTCAAAACTAGCAGCGTATTCCTCCATCGCCGCATCAACCGCTTCTTTATAGGGTCGATCTGAGTAATAGCGTTTGGCGTTGGCGATGACTCGTTCTAAAACAGTTTGACCATTACCACTCAGATTGGTGAGGTGCAGTAAACGATTCAAATCATCGGGGGAAATATCTTTGAGGAGTTGCCCGATCGCGAAGTTAAAAAATGCCGATGCAAAAACTTTTACTCTGGCGAAGTCTAGCTCTACAGAGTTTCCCGCTAGCAGTTCGGCATGAATCTGGTCGTAGATCTTTTGCCCACCATCTGCCGCGATCGCATATTCGCCAATAATCTCATGGACTTTATGTAGCCCCATACTTCTAAGTCTCTGCTAGTGCCTTAAATGCCGCTTGAGCAGGATCACTGTAGAAATCAATTTGCAGCTTGTCAATCACTTCAGCAGGCAAATCTACAAAGTCACGTCTATTTTCTGTTGGAAACATTACGCGCTTTGCCCCAGCATCCATTGCTACTCGTAGTTTGTCACCCAACCCTTCTACCCTGCTGAGTACACCATGAATGCTCATTTGCCCAAGAATGACTAAGCCGCCAGCGACTGCTCGCGCCAAAAGTGCTGAAATTAAGCCAATGTAGAACGCGACACCCAGATCATCAGCATCCTTGCCCTGCATCAGGCTCATCACTTGAATATTAATGTCGTAGGCTGTGATGTCTCGATCAATCCCAATTTTTTTTGCTGTAGACCGCAAGTAGTCATATGCCATTCGGGCACTCTCTTTAATTCCTTTGCCTGTGGTGCCTACGACGCTGAAACGAGAATTGCCTGGGACAGCAGTAATTTGAATTCGATAGAGTGAATAACGTCCTTCATTAGAGTCAAACCCTACAGTAAACAAATCTCCAGGAGACAGAGGCGTGTCGGGAATCATCTGCACCGATCCCAGCTCTTTACAGGACACAAAGGTCTCCTGCCCCGTTTTTTTATGGATATAAGATAAGTTGACTTTGGAATACTCAATCCCGCCCATCCGTTTGAGTTGTTCCTTGACTCGGCGACGTAGTTCGATCGCTAATCCTAAATATTCTTCCATTTCTTGCTCAGAGCAGTTTCCATCTGGATGGATGAGTTTAATAAACCCAGATGTTGTACGAGCGATCGCCTTTCGATCTCGCTCTTCTACATGGCTTCCTAAACTAAAGCACTGATCGTAAACATCAGTGTAGATGCGTCGCCGTAGCTCTGTATGAAAAATTTCAGCAATGTAGTCAGCAATGAAGCCCATATGGGTCGTGAAGTAGTCAGGTTGCATCTTCGGCATCTCCCAACCAGGAAGATACCCATGCCAACGATCGTGGAATGCCATATCGTTGCGAATGGCTTCTGGAAGGGCATTAAATAGGTGGGAAATTCGGGCAGTGGTTTCCACATCGCCATCTAGGTTGCCATTGAATACGATCCCAGCGTCGGCTGATAGCGTACCCTTGTCATCTCCACGGGAAAAAGAACCTTGCTCCATGTAGCCTTTAAACATTTGCTTGTTGCTTTCGGCTTTGAAATTGGAACCAGCCACCTCATCAAATGCCACCAGGTCAAACTTTAAGACAAGCCCTGGTTTATCGCGACGGTTCTTCCATCCGAATAAGTCGGCGATACTGCCTTGCCCACCGGAGAGCAAGGTTACATAGGGCGAAATTTCTCGATAGACGTAGGATTTCCCGGTGCCGCGAGGTCCAAGTTCAATCAGGTTATAATTTGGCTCAACGACAGGAACTAGACGGAGTAGGTAAAGCAGTTTTCGGCGCAGACTGAAGTCTGGGTGGGAGGATTCGTAGCCCATTGATCGCATCAGGACATCAATCCACTGATCACGGGTGAAGCGCGATCGCCCTTCTAGATACTCTTCAAAATTGGCGCTGGCTATTTGAATGGGAGCCAATCGGTGAACCATGAAGGGACGAATCATCCCCTCACCTGTCAGACTATCGTCGTAGAGCAGTTCTAGATTTGCCCAAACGCCTCCGGTCAGCAGACGCTCGTGCTTGTGAACAATGCCATCGTCGATATGAACCTTATCTAGCCCACAAGTTGCCAGTTTTGCCCAGAACTTACCACCCTGCACTTTTTCGTCAAAAGTGACCGTTATCAGATCTATGAGCTTCATTGAACCCAGTTTTTGCAGACGGGCTTTAATCAGTTCTGATTGATCACCCCGCACAACTCGTTCTGCGATCGCGTCTTTGACCTGCTTTAGCCCTCGCTGGATTTCAGTTTCATCAGTGGTAGAGCAATACTTACCCAGCAGATATTCCAAAACATAGACTGGGATATTGAAGCCAACCTTTAGCTTCTTAACTAAGTCTTTGCGAACAATTCGACCAGGAAAAGCCTTTGCCAGCTTGAGATCCAGTTCATCTAGGATAATTTGCTCTGTCATGAACATGCCTCTCACTGCTATAGCCAGTCATCCAGTTCCACTCTTAGCGTCACTGTTCTATGATCTAATACTTCCTCATCATCGGCATCAATGACCTGTAAGTCCAGGTTAGAACCAAAAGCTACCTCTACTCCTTCTACCTTACTCAGTTCAATGGTGACTGCCTCATCACCGGGATTGAGTGTGGTAGGGGTGACCGATCGAAATAGCCGTTTATTCGTTGCGGGTTCAACTACCTTCACCAATATCTGGCGACTCGTCAGATTTTCATCTGCCCCGCTGAATAAGTCTGCTTGGATGGTAGCAGCCGGGGCAACTTCAATCCGTTGGCTGAGAGACGTGATTTGATCGATCGGCTTGAGAACCACCTCAATCTTCTTCGTCTTCTTAGACCACTGTGCTTTGAGAACGGGAATAATTAGCTCCTGAAGTGTTGCTCCACCATGAAAGAACTCTAACCCTCCGTAGGTTTTGAAGGCATTAATGCTTCGAGGAACGTAACACTCTAGATCGCTGCCTGCGACTGGAAGTTTGATAGCGTCTTTATTCTTGAGGTTCTGTCCTACGAACGCTCGTCGTGATTTCCAAAGGGCTTTGTCTGCTGGTTTCGGAAAGTTTTTTTCGTCAGGAACCGGGTTCCGACGGAAAAAGCCATGATCCGTCACGACAAGAATTGTGTTGTACCCCCCGGAACGTAGCCGACGAATAAGACTGACGTACCGTTCAATTGTTGGGTTAAGTCCAAAAGGTTTAAGGGTGCCATCGTGATCATCTAGGTCATCGCCAAAAATGAACGCAAGTTTACCGAGGGTTTTAGAGCTTGTCGCATCAGGGATATCCGCATTCAAAGCATCCTCAACCCAAAGTAAGCTCTTATCCTTCAGCTTGAAAGTCTGTTTAAGCCATTCGCGCCGCTGGTCAGCTTTTGCTAGGTTGCCTGAGAACCCTTCGATGGTTACCAGCCAGTCACTTAGCTCTTTCTCATTCTCCTCATCACCCGGTTTTGATTTGGTTTTCTGCGCTAGCGTTACTTGGATTTTTTGACTAGCCCCTGGTAGGCAAAAGGGCATTCCTATAGCCGTAATGGAAGGAAGGGGGGCGATCGCGGGAGATACCTCCGCCCTCTGAATAGGTTCACCCTGGTTTAGCATTTCTGCTAGGCGGCAGCCAATATCATAGCGACAGGCATCCAGAATAATGACAGCAACAGGCTCTCTGGCAGAAGCTTGTTTAACGGTGTTGGCGATCGCCTCTCCCGCAAAGGGCAAGCCAAGTGCTCCTAAGGAGGTGTTTTCCAAGAGTTCCGAGAAGATGATGTTGACCCGATCGGTATGGAGCAGGTAGGCATCCTGCAATTGCTTTCGCACAGGAGCGAGTTTTGGGGGAAGTTCTAGATCTTCCTGGAAAAGGGCTTCCCCTGCCTGATCAATCTGCCAACCGTGGCTAGTGAACCACTGCACGGCATCGGCTGGAGTCTTCCAGGCTTGCTCAACTTGGGCTTGCTGATGTAACAGACTGGCGATCTCTGCCAGTTTCACTAGATGAGACCAACACACTTTTGCGTTTGCCCGTAGCCCCCAAAAGCCTTCAGCGTGCGCCCGATAATGGCTAACTTGGTTATTAAGGTACTCTACCAGTTGGTCAAAGTTCTTGCTTTGGATGAGGCGATCGCACTCTGTTTGGAAAAAAGTCTGTTCTGAAATGGGAGAAGACAAGGGAACAGGCAGCGTGTCCAGATGCTTTGCCCAGGTTTGGAGCGTGGTTTGAGCATCGGCTTTGAGTGCCAAAGTCTCAAAGGATTCCATCTGATCAACCTGTTTCTGCCACTGGGTTAGAAGTTTAAGAGCAAGTTCCTGCTGAGGCGTGGCAGAAATAATTCGATCTTGTTCTTTGGGAGGCGATTGGGAACATTTGACCGCAGCTTCGGTAACGAGAAGGGTAGCAAGGGCTTGAGTTCGCCAATTTTCAGGCTTATCAGCTTGAGGTTCGGGTAGCCCAAAATCTTCGACAACCCTTCGCACAAATACTCCAAATCGATTATCTGCTTGCAAGTTGTCAAAGTTAAGACCCGGAGTTGCCAAAATTTCCAAAACGCGATCGTCGTTGATCAGCGTTTCCTTGGCATTGCCAGGTGTCAATTCTTTCCAGGCAGATTTAGGGTAATCTAGCCACTCTTTAGCATGAGCGGGCAGGATGGGGTTGAGTTCAACTAGAGCATCTGAGGGAATGTCTACCCCATATTGAGAGAGGGCTTCTGGAAGGCTGAGTTGCTTGACTTCTTCTGCTTGAAGTTCAAAGACCTTAAAGTAGGTGATTTGGTCTTGTCGAACTGGGAGCCAGACGACACGGGGAGCACGAGGGGTTTTGTAGAAGCGATCGCGCAGCACAAGCTCGTGAACATCCTCTGCCCAAAGCTCAAATGTGTTGTCTGTTGCTGCCGCCTGTAGCAAATCTTTCCAAACCCGTTGAGGATCACACCAAACCAGTAAAGGTGGCTGGGCACTTTTGTGTTGGAGCACTTGCTGAATTTCCTGGCGAATCCAGGAGCGGAGGCTGTCAGTAGCAATCATTCTCAAAATAGGCTAGCAAGGTTTTCACAGTATATCTACCTTCGTATCTATCTTCCACCAACCGGGTTGGGGAAGCTTGCCTTCTCGGCACCAGCGCCGTTCGTCGGCTCTCCACTCGGCTCGATCGCCAATTGCCTTATCTACATCTTTGGCGGCAAGAACATCGTTGGCAAGGAGTCCGGCGCGTTGCAGGGGTGCGATGTTGACGCGAACACCGTCGTTAAGGTCGGGAGTGTAGGTGCTTTCCTGAGCCACGAACTCAGCGATCGTTTGAGGGGGAGTACGGCGCTCGTCTAGACTAGAAATCTGATCGTAGATAAGTTGGGTGGCTAACCAGGGTTCCCAGGTTTCGGAGTCGGGGCATTTCCAGGCTGCAATGGTTTTGCGGATCGTGTCACCTTTTGCAGTGCGGGCTTTGATCGTAGCTTTCCAGGCTTTGATGTCGGCTTTAAGGGTCGCAAGTCGAACTGTAATTTCGGTACGGCGTTGATCTGCTTTCTGCGTTCCCAGTTCGGCGATCTCCTCTTTGAGTGCTTTTGCCTCAGCCTCAGCTTCTTTGATTTGCTGTTTTAGGGGTGTGATCAGGGTTTCATTAAATTTCGCCCACCATTCTGAGCAAGCCAGGTTAAGGGTTTGGGTGAGCATGGCTTTATCATTTTGGCAGATATGTTTTGCCAGATCGGGGGCAGTGGGCAGGGTTAATTCAAGGTGGTGGTAGGAAATAGTAGGATAGCAAGCAACCTT
>QBMH01000164.1 GCA_003249025.1 Leptolyngbya sp.
CGGGTGAAATTACATCGTCTTTACCCATCAACTAAAGATTGATACAACACTAGAGATTAAACGACAAAGCTGGAAGCCTGTCCTTGAGCCGCTTGCCAACTGCGAGCATCGTAGTAAAGATCTTCTAGGGAGATGCTGTAAAGTGCTTCCTTGAGCTTGTGGTGCAGGCGGTTCCAAAGGGTGAAGGTGACCCAGTCTTCGGCGTGGGCATCGTTGGCGTGGTGACGAGGCAACGGATCAACGCTTTCGCCCACTGCCTCCAAAATTTGCCCTAGTGAGATTTGTGCGGGAGGGCGGGCAAGTTGATAGCCACCCTGCGATCCACGCACCGATCGCACCAATCCAGCCCGGCGCATTTCAATCAGCAGCTTTTCTAGATAGGGAGCAGGCAGGTCTTGCCGTTGCGCGATCGCGTTGACTGAAGTAGGACCAAACTTCGGCTGAAAACTTAAATCTAGCAGCGCTTTAACGCTGTAATGCCCACGGGTTGTTAATTTCATCAAGTGAAGCGCTAATGCAGACAGTAGCTAGCTTAAGGCTAAATCGCGATCGCTCCCAGGTTATTGGCGCATGTGCATTAGCTCCTGCAACGAGGCTAAAAGATTCACTTTCGCAAACACAATTTCTTGGTTTGAATTTAGGATAAACCTCCAAGATACACTCACTGTAAACCATGGAGTTTGCACCCTGCCCCATACTAAAAAATCAGTATCGCCACTTTTCAAGTCGTCACTCTCCAAAGCTTCTTGTCCCTGCTGAGGCAAGAGAATAAAGCCCTTTGCTTCCTGTTTAAGGTAAGCTGCGATCGCAGTTTCTCCGGTTACGATCGCCTCAAAGGGAGGTTGTAACATGCCTTCTGCCGCAAATAGCTGACTGGTCGCATCAAAATTGCCTGCATTGATGGTCTCAAAATACTGTGAGATCACGGGTTCATCAATTCCCGCAATTGCGATTCTGCTAGGATCGGTAATCACCTCAGAAAAAGTCTGTCGAAAAGCAGTTTTCATGAGTATTGACCTAAATAAAATAAGTCGCGGATAATCTCTTATTTATTAGATTAAACAGAGAAACAACTGAAGTCACATGCCTCTAGAAAGATTTATTGCGATCGTCCTATCTTCAAAGAGCATCTCCAATCTCTGCCACCTGATCCCCGTTCCTACTATCTGAATCTCCGACTTCTGCCTTATGACCCTTGATTTCACACTACAAATCAAACAAAAAGCACGGGAATTAGGCTTTCACAAAGTCGGCATCGCTCCTGCCAAAAATCCTCTAACTCCTGCCGTTTCAGCTTTGCATTCTTGGCTATCCCAGGGTTACCACGCTGATATGCTCTGGATGGCAAATCCTAAACGTCAGGATATTCAGCAGATTATGCCCACAGTGAAATCTGTCATTTGTCTGGCACTCAACTACTATGCGCCTGTTGCCCGTCCTACCAGCAAAGACTATGGCAAAATTTCTCGCTATGGGTGGGGGCGAGATTACCATCGGGTGCTGCACAAAAAGCTCAAGGCATTGTCTATGTGGCTGCAAGCTCAGGGAGAAGACGTGCAGGCGCGCTACTATGCCGATACGGGACCGGTGCAAGAGAAGGCATGGGCGCAGCAGGCAGGCATTGGTTGGATTGCCAAAAATGGCAACCTGATCACGCGAGAGTATGGCTCTTGGGTCTTTTTAGGGGAAGTGTTGACCAATTTGGAGTTGACTGCCGATCGCCCGCACACGGCTCATTGCGGCACTTGTACTCGCTGTATGGATGCCTGCCCAACGGGGGCAATTCCGCAGCCTGCTGTGGTGGATGCCAATCGCTGTATTGCGTATCACACGATTGAAAACCGAGCAGAAACGCTACCAGAGGAGATCTCATCTCATATGCAAGGCTGGGTCGCAGGCTGTGATATTTGCCAGGATGTGTGCCCTTGGAACGAGCGCTTTGCTCAACCTACCGATGTTTCCGAATTTCACCCCTATGCTGCAAATGTATCTCCCCTGCTAACTGAACTAGCGACTTTATCGGATGAAGAGTGCGATCGCCGCTTCCCTGCCTCTGCTCTGCGTCGAATTAAACCTCATATGCTCAGGCGAAATGCCCAGGCGAATTTGGATGAAGGAAGGAAATAGGGAAATAGGAAAAGGGAAGAGGCGAAGAGCATGAGAAAAAGTTTGAAAAATTTGTTACATTACTTAATGTAAGAGCTAGACTCTTGATAAGTCTTTTATTGTTATATGGATTTTCGGGCTTTATGTCCCAGCAGTGCGTGCCTCAGATCGAATCGACACCCCTACAGCAGTTGCAGTTTGAAAATGCCGAATTGCGTCGATTTTTTGATGCTCAAAAGCAGGTAATCGCCTCCTTGGAGCGACGGGCTGGGCGATCGCTCAATGTACTGTCTACCCATGTACAAGACCTTTCAGCAACCCTCCACACCTGTTCCAACTGGCAAAACTCTCTTGCCTCCGCTCAAAGCGAGATAGATGCGTTGTGCGATTTGCTGAACGATGCCATGGTGCTACAAAAGTTAGAGGCAGGTAAAGTTGAGGTGCAGTTAGAGGTTTTAGAACTTAACACGCTACTGACATCAGTCAGTCGGCATTTAGTGCGATCGCAGCAACCAGGTTCGTCTCGTCTGCTGTGCGAGTTTGACTTCTCTTTGCCGCCTGTTTTGGCTGATCAAGAGTTGACCGAAGCTGTGCTGACCGATCTGCTGGCAAGAGGCTTGCGCTATTCTAATCCCGATTCGCCTGTCGTTCTTGGAGCTAGCTCATTGGGTGAGCAGGTCAATATTTTTGTCACTGCCCAACGGTTTGCTCCCATGGGCGATCGCGATTTTGCCACCGAAATTATTTTATGCTGCCGCCGGATTGAAGTTCAACAGGGAAGAGTGAGTTGCGAACAACGCTTGGATGGACTGCAAGTGGTTAAAATCGCTCTCAACCGAAGCACTGTTTCATAAAAATTCTCACCTGCAAATTTTCAGGTGAACGCTGGTCTGGTTCACTAGGCTACATAGCCTTATATGAACCGACTGTTACTATCTATGAAACTGGTAAAACTTGGAAACGACTGCTGTATCATCAGCAAGATGATAATAGAAATCTTTACTTCTTAGAAAATCTGTTTCATTGTGGTTTACTGATTCAATCCACCATCCTAATTCACCAAGCCTCACTGTTGAATCGCAGCCTTCAGGCAATTTACAGGCAATATAAGGAACTGAGACGATGCAAACTGCGCCAATTCCCCCCGAATGTCCTACGGTTCGTGTAGAAGATGACCGTACCGGGCTGGACATTGAAACCATAAAGCGGGCGTTTTTGGACAATTTGTTCTACATTCAGGGCAAATTCCCAGAAATTGCAACCCAAAATGATTACTACATGGCGCTGGCTTACACCGTGCGCGATCGCCTATTTCGTCGTTGGCTAAACACCGCTGAAACCTACAGCAAACAGGGCGCACGTACCGTCTGCTACTTATCAGCCGAGTTTTTAATGGGTCCTCACCTCGGCAATAACCTGATCAACTTGGGTATTTTTGATACGGTCAAGCAGGCAATGACCGAACTAGGGTTAGACCTAGATGAACTGTTTGAAAAAGAAGAAGAACCTGGTTTAGGCAATGGCGGTTTAGGGCGGTTGGCTGCCTGCTATTTAGACTCTCTTGCATCGCTAGAAACGCCTTCTATTGGATATGGCATCCGCTATGAATTCGGCATTTTTGATCAAGACATTAAAGATGGATGGCAGGTCGAAGTCACTGATAAATGGCTGCGCTATGGGAATCCTTGGGAAGTTGTCCGTCCTGAATGGGAAGTGGAAGTTAAATTTGGTGGGCATACCCAAGCCTTTACCGATGAACACGGGAACTATCGGGTGCTGTGGGTGCCTGACAAAGTGGTGCGCGGTGTTCCCTACGACACGCCCATTTCGGGTTACAAAGTCAACTCTTGCAACACCCTAAGATTGTGGGCAGCCGAAGCAACGGATTCGTTTGATTTTGATGCGTTCAACGCAGGGGATTACTCCGGCGCGGTCTTCAAAAAGATGGAATCGGAAACGATTTCTAAGGTGCTGTACCCGAATGACAACATGACTCAGGGCAAAATTCTGCGGCTAGAACAGCAGTTTTTCTTTGTGTCCTGTTCGTTACAAGATATGTTCCGCATTATGAAGCGGCAAAATATTGCGATCGAGCGGTTCCACGAAAAGTTCACTATTCAGTTAAACGATACTCATCCAACAATCGCCGTTGCCGAACTGATGCGCCTGCTAATGGATGAGCATGGCATGGAGTGGGATAAAGCTTGGAGCATTGTCACTCAAACTTTTGCTTATACTAACCATACTCTGCTGCCTGAAGCGCTCGAACGCTGGCCTATTGGTTTATTTGGGTCGATGTTGCCCCGCCATTTGGAAATCATCTACGAAATCAATCGTCATTTCTTAGATGACATTCGCATCAAATTTCCCGATGATCTCGATCGCCTTAGCCGCATGTCGCTGATTGATGAAAGTGGTGAGCGTTATGTGCGGATGGCACATTTAGCTTGTGTGGGTAGCCATGCCATTAATGGAGTTGCCGCACTTCATACCAAATTGTTGAAGCAAGATGTGCTGCATGACTTTGCCGAAATGTATCCAGAGAAATTCGTGAATGTGACGAATGGCGTAACTCCACGACGTTTTATGGTGTTGAGCAATCCTCGTCTAACCAGTTTGATCACGAGCAAAATTGGCGAAAACTGGGTTAAGCATCTATATGATCTGCGGCAATTAGAAAAATATGTAGACGATACTGGCTTCTGTAGCGAGTTTCGCACGATCAAACACGCGATTAAACAAGACTTGTCAAATTACATCAAAGGATTGTACGACATCGATGTTGATCCTAATTCATTATTTGATATCCAATCGAAACGGATTCACGAGTATAAACGTCAACATTTGAATGCGCTACATATCATAACGTTGTATAACCGGATTAAAGCTGACCCGAATATCGATATCACTCCGCGTACTTTCTTGTTTGGGGGGAAAGCGGCTCCGGGTTACTACATGGCGAAGTTGATTATTAAACTGATTAACTCGATTGCAGAGGTAGTGAATCGTGATCCTGATGTGCGCGATCGCCTCAAGGTTTTGTTTATGAAGGACTATAGCGTTAAGTTTGCCCAGCGAGTCTATCCAGCAGCGGATCTATCTGAGCAAATTTCTACCGCTGGTAAAGAAGCCTCCGGGACAGGCAACATGAAGTTTGCGATGAATGGCGCACTCACCATTGGCACCTTGGATGGAGCTAATGTGGAAATTCTAGAAGAAGTAGGAGCCGAAAACTTCTTCCTATTTGGGCTAACGGCTGAAGAGGTTTCTCAGAAAAAAGCTGCTGGCTATAATCCCCAGGATTTCTACAATACCGATGCCGAGCTAAAGCTAGTCATCGATCGCATTTCATCTGGCTTTTTCTCTCATGGCGATACCGAACTGTTTAAGCCACTAATCAATGATTTGATGTATCACGATCAATATTTACTATTCGCCGATTATCGATCCTATATCGATTGTCAAGACCGAGTAAGCTTAGCCTATCGTGATCAAGACCACTGGACTCGCATGGCGCTATTAAACACCGCACGGACAGGCAAATTCTCATCTGATCGCTCTATTCAGGACTACATCGACAACATTTGGCACGCCAAGCCTGTTTTAATCGATTTAAAGGAATATGTTCAAGGCGGTAGCCTGATGGATGTTCCGAATGGGGTTTCTTTATAGCCAACGTGAGCGATCTCACTACGGGGCATTGAACTCAGCAGTGCCTCTATCCTGTTTAATTCTAGGAAAATCAGCCGTTTAATTGTCTTAATCATGAACAGCAAAGAACCCAGCTTTCTCGCCGAGAACCAGTCTGTTACTTCGCTGGTCGTCCAGTTACACAACTACTTTCACAACTCCTATTCCCGCGATAAGGTCGTTCGGAGTACGTTGATCAGCCAAATGGAAGCCGCCGAGGGTGAACAAGTGCTTGAATTGCAAAGGCAACTTCGAGCGATCGACGAAGAGCTTGCACTGTTAGGTATTTTGAGCGATTCTCTTTCGATCGCCGATCGCTTGCTCCATATGCGCTCTGTGCGTCGAGACCTAGGACCCAACAGCGGCGCATATAAAACCCATCATGATCAGCCTGCCCAAGTGCAGGATAAACCAGCTTGATCAAAGTCACGAATTGCAAGGTGCGCGGGATGAAGTGCGAAGTACGTTTTAGGAAATTGTCATGAGCCTCAAAGTTTATTTTCTCCGTCATGGAGAAACTGATTTCAGCCAAACAGGTAGTTACTGTGGTGATCTAGATGCTGAACTTACTCCTGAAGGGATAGAGATGGCAAATGCATTTGCCGACGCTTACAAAACTATTCCCTGGGAAGCGGTATATGTCAGCCCAATGAAGCGGACGATCGCCACTGCAAAACCGTTCTGCGATGCCGTTGGCGTTGCCATGCAGATTCGTCCCGGCTTAAAGGAAATCGCCTATGGTCAGTGGGAAGGGCAGACACTAAATCATGTGAAGCAGCACTTTGGTGAGGATTATCGACGCTGGCGTGCGGAGCCTGCCTGGAACCCACCCACGGGCGGTGAAACCTCGGTGCAAATTGCTAGCCGCGCCTCATTGGTGGTTGCCGAAATTCAAGAAAAATATCGCGACGGAAATGTGTTGCTTGTCTCCCACAAAGCAACCATTCGGATTATGTTGTGTAGTTTATTGGGAATTGATTTGGGACGTTACCGCGATCGCATCAACATTCTCACGACCTCCGTCAGCATCGTCCAATTTAATGAACATGGTCCCCTGCTAGAAGTGTTGGGCGATCGCTACCATATTCCCAAACATATCCGCGATCGACCCGGTACTTAAGCCGCGATCGCCCCAATAATTGCTCGACAACGGGCGTGATGGTTGCTGCCCAACCGAGGCGAGTAGTGGTGTAAATTCCTGCCATGACCAGCACAAAATCCAGAGGCAGTCCCCGATTTCGCAGTGTCCAGATAAATTTGAGCAAGCCGGGGCGACTGTAGTGAATTGGGCGATCGAGAACTTCTGTCAAAATCTCTGCAACCTCAAAATAATCCAATGACTGATTTCCGGTCAAGGTGTAGGCTTTGGAGGTATGACCCAGTTGCGTTAGTGCCAGCACGGCAACAGCAGCGATATCTCGTGCATCAATAAAACTTCGTTTTGCCAGTTCCAGCGGGGATAAACAGGTCGTCGTGCAATCGGATATCGTCACAATGGGTCGTGCTGAGATTTTGCATAAAAAAGCCCGCCCGCAAAAAAGTAAAGGGTAGCTCTAATTGCTGAATACAGCGCTCGATCGCAGCATGGGGCACAATCCGATTGCGTTCGACTCCCATCAGCGATAGAAATACAACCTGCTGAACACCTGCCGCTTTTGCTGCGATTAGCGCTGGGGCAATCTGTTTAATATTACTTAGGGCAGGGGGGCGCACCAAAAATAGGTGAGTGATGTCAACAAACGCCGACGAAAAGGTAGCGGGATCAAGAAAATCAAACTGGACTGCTTCGACGCGATCGCCAAACATTGCTTGGGCGCGATCGGGTTGGCGGACTGCAACTCGACAGCTAATCTGCTGGTGGTGCAATTGCTGTACTACCGCTTCTCCAACCGTTCCAGTGGCTCCAGTAATCAAAATAGTGGATGACATATCACTTTAAGAAACTGTTAAAAACTGTTTGCAGTTTGATAAATTGGTTACAAAAATTTGTGATTGACTATGGAATTTTTATCGCAAAAATCATTTTTTAATCGCTTTAGCATCCACTAAACCATAGAAATCAAATCATATTCAACATCGAGTTAATATAAATTTTCTATTTTTATATAGATAGGTTAAAGCAAGATTATCTTTTCGGCGTAGTATTTAGGATAATCCGTGAACCTCCAGTCCATTAACTAACGAAATGAGGATGCCCCCATGTCCAGTCAGCAGCCGTCTTCGCGCCCTATTAAAGAACCCTCCTATTTAGACGCGATCATTCCGCTTGTTGTACTCATTGCTCTGATCGCTGGCTCTGTTTATTTGTTTGGTCTGACTGCGATCGATGGTCCAACCCAAGTCGGGTTGATCCTCAGTACCATGGTTGCTGCCATCATCATTCTCAAGAATGGTCACCCGTGGGACGAAATCGCGGCATCGGGAGGCAGAGCGCTTGCATCGATTGTCAGCGCAATTTTTATTTTGTTGGCGGTGGGGGCGCTGATTGGCACCTGGAATATGGCTGGCACCATTCCAACCCTGGTGCATTATGGCATTCAACTGCTGCAACCGAGTTGGTTCTACCTGGCAACCGCTATGATCTGTGCGGTTGTTTCTGTGGGTATTGGTAGTTCCTGGACGACGGCTGGAACCATTGGGGTGGGGCTGGTCGGCATTGCTTCCTTAGTCGGGGTTTCCCCCGTCATTACTGCGGGTGCCGTGATTTCAGGCGCTTATTTCGGCGACAAGACATCCCCCCTTTCTGAAACAACTCTTTTGAGTGCCCAATTGGCAGGGGCAGATATTTACACACACATTCGCGCTCAGCTTTGGACCTCGACTCCAGCGTTTATCATTGCCATGATTGTCTTTGCGTTTCTGGGCTTCCAGGTGGAGATCATTGATAATGTCGAAACAGCGACCGATCTCGCCAAGTTGGATCAGCTTTTTTGGATTACACCCCTGGCATTAATCCCCATGGTATTTCTAGTCGTGCTATCCGTTCGCAAAGTGCCGGCATCTCTGGCAATTATGAGTGCAGCACTGTTGGGAGGAGTGATGGCTGTTATTTTGCAACCGCAGGCTGTGGTTCGCTTTGTCAACGATCCGACGCTTGCTATGCCACTGGTTTATATCAAAGGCATTTGGGCAGCAATGGCAACGGGCTATCAGGAGAACTCTGGTATTAGCGATATCGATCGCCTCCTCTCACGCGGCGGTATGGACAGCATGTTGTTGACCTTGTGGATCATCATCGGCGCAGTCACCTTTGGCACCCTAATGGAAGAATTCGGGCTACTTGCCAAACTGATCAATCCGTTGCTTTTACGGGCGAAAACGACGGGTCTTTTATTTGCGACGATCGTCGCAACCGCGATCGGGTTGAACATCGTTGCGGGAGATCAATATATTGCGCTGGTGTTGCCTGCCCGTATGTTTCGCCTTGAGTTTCAGAAGCGCGGATTGCAGCCCCAAAACCTATCACGGGTCGCTGCCGATGCCGGAACTGTAACATCGCCTTTGGTGCCCTGGAATTCCTGCGGAGCGTTTATGTCTGCCACGTTGGGTATCTCGACCTTCTTGTATTTGCCCTATGCCATCTTCAATATTGCCAGCCCCATTCTGTCGCTTGTGTATGGAATCACTGGTTTTAAGATCGAGCGGATGCCGCCCGTGGAGCAACCAGAAGTGTCTCCCAACGCATGATTGAAATCGGCGCGTGGTTGATCGCGGCTCCCTGCCCTTGCTATCTGGGTGATTATTTCACCCACCCTGCCGTCCACACGGGCGATCGTTTTGGAGTTTTCTGTTAAGAAATGCGGAGTTGCTGGATGATTTTAATCATTCAATCCAAATCAATCATCTTTTGAGAGAAGAGCACCGTTACCTTGCCCTATCGCAGCGGATGACTTCGCAATGGGGACAGCCTTTTGCCACAATGATCGTGCTTATTAACGTGACGATGTTCGTTCGTTGGCAAGGGCGATCGCGTCCAGGCACTGCTTGAAGCGATCGCCGACTCGAATGCGATCGAAAGGGGAACCTTGACTCAAAACTGCGGTTTGATCTCCAAATCCCAGATTTCTTTGACCGTTTCTGCATCGGACGGAGAAATCTGGCCGATTTTACCCAATAGGAGTGATGTTTCCAGACAATCCAGTCGTGACAACCGAACCGTTGAGGCGACGCGCAGACCGCTCGCTGCCCAATCCTCTAACTCAATATCCATCCGTGATCGCGGCTTTGCAGACGTGACCGCTGCAACAACTACGTCTTGACCATCTAACCAGAGCACCAAAACAGGGCGCTTCTTAGAAATCTTGCCACTGGTGAAGGGAAGCTCCGCTACCCAAAACTCACCGGGTAGAATAGTCGTCATAAAGCCCTTCGTCTTCGGCTGAGTAGCTGTTCAAGAAGGCATCATGGTAACGGCTGGGTGATGTTTGAGCAGCGTCGTTAATGGGAGCGATTGAAATCAACCACCGACCGACCCCGATGTTATTGACGATCGCGTCAGGCAAGACTAATTTCTCTCCGGTTTGGAGTTCGATTTCGCAAGAGAGTTTGACTAACCGAGTGTTCATAGACTGCAAGAAGGCTAAGGCTGGGGGTATTCACTTATTGTAGAGGTTCCCAGGATGTCTGTATCGCGATCCGCACAAGCGCGAACGACAGGTCAATCGCCCTAGCCCACAGCCTACTCCCCAATCAATGCCTGAAACCGCTCATTGTCTCGAATGCCATCAAAATCGGAGTCTGTTTTTGCCATGTCTCGGTGCTTGGAATCTATGGAGATGGCTTGTTGTAGAGTGGCAATGGCTAAATCAATGTTCTTCTGTAAGCCATAACAGCAGGCTTTATTGTAATGGGCATTTGCATACTTAGGCTGAATTTGCAGCGCTTGCTCGAAGCTCATGAGGGCTTCTTTATAGCGTCCTAAGTCAGACAGCGCAATGCCGCGGTTGTTCCAGGCGTTGTAATCGTCGGGTTTGAATTCAATCGCTTTGTCATAGCTGGCAATTGCCTCCTCCTGTTGCCCTAAGTCATAAAGCGCAGTGCCGCGGTTGTTCCAGGCTGCGTCATCGTCGGGTTTGAATTCAATTGCTTTGTCATAGCTGGCAATCGCCGTTTCCGGTTGCCCTAGGTTACCCAGCGCAATGCCGCGGCTATACCAGGCTGCGTCATCGTCCGGTTTGATCTCAATCGCTTTGTCATAGCTAACGAGCGCCTCCCTCTGTTGCCCTAAGTCATCCAGCGCATTGCCACGGTTAGTCCAGGCTTCGTGTAAGTCCGGTTTGATGACAAGGGCTTGGTCATAGCTTGAAATGGCATCTTCATACCGACTCAGTTTATACAGCGCATTGCCACAGTAAAAATACTCGGTAACCACAGGATAGGTGGGATATTGTTTTGCCATCTGACCCAGTTGTTGCAAGATTGCAGGCACATAGCGCCCCACCTCCACCGCGCCTGTTTTCTTCGCTTCAATTTGCCCATCCTTGGGGTTCAAGATTTGCTCAGTCGTCACCATATAATCCAGCATGGGGCGCAACTGCCATGCCTGCCACCAGCGCCGCACCCCACGCCCTGGCAACAAGCATTTCGTTGTGGCTTCTAAGTAGCTAGACAAAATTAATTACATAGTTTTCACCGAACTCTTTGAGCACTTTCTCCACATACTCGACTAA
>QBMH01000165.1 GCA_003249025.1 Leptolyngbya sp.
ATTTACAACGGATGATGCACGGGTGAAATTACATCGTCTTTACCCATCAACTAAAAATTGATACAACACTAGGGCTGCTTTGATCTCCGCATCACACCAACTACCGCCTGGCTGATTCCGGTCGGCTTTGAGTAAGATCCGAGCACGGGTGATTTGATAAGCTGCATGTCGTCCAGTCGTGGTAAATTCTTCGAGATATTCACGCTCTTCTAAAGTCAGATCAACAATATATTTTTTGGTCATTCCACTAGGTAACGCGATCGCCTTCTATCTTACCCTCCTCACCCATCATCTAATAATTGGAAAGCCACTAGCTGATCCCAAAGGTGTTTAACCCTCGCGTAGTTTTTCCAACACGCTTCGATCTTCTAGCGTGGAGGTGTCACCAGAAATTTCCTCGCCTGCCGCGAGCGATCGCAGCAACCGACGCATGATTTTACCCGATCTCGTTTTGGGCAAGGCCTCGGCAAATTTAATCTCACCCGGACGAGCGATCGCGCCAATTTCCTGAACAACGTGCTTTTTCAGTTCATTTTTCAACTGATCGCTGGCGGTAATGTTATTTTCTAGCGTCACAAACGCCACGATTTCTTCCCCTTTCAGGTCGTCGGGTTTGCCCACCACAGCAGCTTCTGCTACGAAGGGATGAGACACCAGTGCTGACTCAATTTCCATGGTGCCGAGACGATGCCCCGCCACGTTAATCACGTCATCCACGCGCCCCATCACCCAAAAATAGCCATCCTCGTCCCGACGGGCACCATCCCCCGCAAAGTAGAGATATGCGCCATCCTTTGGGGGAATGTGTTCCCAATAGGTGCGACGAAAGCGATCGGGGTCGCCATATACCGTTCGCATCATCCCTGGCCAAGGATGACGCACCGCTAAATAACCACCCTCATTTGGAGGAACTGGATCGCCCTCTAAATCCACAATTTCCGCCAAGATGCCAGGGAACGGCAGGGTTGCTGAACCGGGTTTAGTCGGTACTGCTCCAGGCAGCGGCGTAATCATAATGCCGCCCGTTTCCGTTTGCCACCAGGTATCCACAATCGGACAGCGCTCTTTGCCAATAATCCGGTGATACCACATCCAGGCTTCGGGGTTGATCGGTTCACCAACGGTGCCCAAAAGTCTCAGCGAGTCAAGATTACGAGCATTGGGCAGATGTTCGCCCATTTTGATAAAGGCACGAATCGCAGTCGGCGCAGTATAGAAAATATTCACGCCATACTTTTCAATCATATCCCACGTACAGCCGGGATTGGAGGCACGGGGCGCACCCTCATACATAACGCTGGTGGCACCGTTGGAAAGTGGACCATAAACAATGTAGCTGTGTCCAGTGATCCAGCCGACATCGGCAGTACACCAATAAACATCGGTGTCTTTCAGATCAAAAATCCACTTAGTCGTCATGTGGGTGTAGAGGTTGTAGCCGCCCGTGGTATGGACTACGCCTTTGGGTTTGCCCGTGCTGCCAGAGGTATACAGCACAAACAGCATATCTTCGCTGTCCATCGGTTCGGCAGGGCAGTCGGCGGAAACTCCGGCTTGCAGGTCATGCCACCAGTGATCGCGACCGGGTTCCATGGCAATGGTTTGCTCGGTGCGCCTTACCACCAGTACGTTTGCCACGGCGGGGGCACTATTGTTTGCCAGGGCTTTGTCTACCTGTTCTTTCAGGGGGACGATCGCATCTTTTCGCCAACCACCATCTGCTGTCACCACCAGTTTTGCCTGCACATCCATCAGGCGATCGCGCAATGCCTCGGCGCTGAACCCTCCAAACACAACGGAATGTACCGCTCCAATCCGGGCACAGGCAAGCATGGCGATCGCCGCTTCTGGAATCATCGGCATGTAAATTCCCACGCGATCGCCCTTTTTAACACCCAGTTGCTTTAACACATTGGCAAACTGGCAGACTTCTCGATGCAGTTGGGCGTAGGTCAGCGTCCGCGAATCGCCCGGTTCTCCTTCCCAAATCAGCGCGGCTTTATTGCGTCGCCAAGTCGTCAGGTGTCGATCTAAGCAGTTGTAGGAAATATTGATCTTGCCATTCACAAACCACTTAGCAAAGGGCGGCTGCCAATCCAGCACCGTGTCCCATTTTTGAAACCAGTGCAGTTCGGTGGCTGCCAACTCTGCCCAAAATGCCTGTGGGTCAGCCTTTGCTTTGTCGTAAAGCTGCTGGTACTGTTCCAGGCTTTTAATCTGGGCTTGCTGTGAAAAGTCCGCAGCCGGCTGAAACAGGCGCTCTTCGTGCAGAATGGATTCGATCGTGGGCTGAGACATTGGGATGATTGTAGGGTGGCGATTCTAGATTTTAGATCGCAATGGGTCAGATTGCAGAGTGGCAATTTTATATTTTAGATTTGTCAGCCCCTACCAGCCTCCTAGCCACTATTCCTCAGCCCGTTTCGGCAGTTTGCCACTTTCCCGCAGAATTTCAGGCAAGCGATCGATATCGGCGATCGTGTAGCTTTTTGAAGGTCTGCTCCGAATTCGATCTGCCAACTCATAAAAGGCGGTTTGATCGTGAAGATTTTTGATGACGTAAGCTCTCAGTTCCTTAAAGTCCATCGCAGAGTAATCAGGCTTTTCCATTAGGAATACCTCCATTGTTCATCGGGCGGAATCAAAACTTCGATCTCTTCACCTGCGAGAATAAATACTTCGCCAATTCGTTCATCGATTCGCACCACGTAGATCGATGCATCCATAGTGGTCAAATTGGCGCATAGCCTCAAACAGGCAGACTCTTGTGCACGAGTCGGGATTATTGGTGTACTCACTCTAAGGTAGCTAAAAAATCGTTTTTTAATATTTAGAGCGAACGAAAGCGCTGTCGCTCAGGTGAGATGAAGTGTGGCTTAAATACTGCGGGGTGTGCCGTTTGGACTGCGATCGCAAAATCATTAACTCACTATAAAGTTTCTCAACTTGGGCGATATTGTCACTTAAGGTGTAGCGTTCCTCGGCACGGCGGCGGGCGTTGATGCCGAGGGTTGTTGTCCAAGCGGTGTGATCCCGTAATTGCGGCAGTAAAATTTTAAGCTGAGTCGCTACGCCTTGAGTTTTAAGGATGACTCCAGCTTCTTTTTCTAATACTTCGCCATCTGCGCCGGCATCGGTTGCCACGCACGCAAGCCCACATGCCATCGCCTCTAGCAATGAAAGCGACAGTCCTTCCACCAGCGAAGGTAGGACAAAAACATCGGTGCCCCGCAAGATTTCGATGCGTCGCTGCTCGTTGGCAATGAAGCCCATCCAGACGATGCCGTGTTCTGCTCCATAAAACGGAGTCAGAGAGGCGGCAAGCGGTCCATGATTTCCCACAATCACCAGTTTGGCTCCTACGCCCATGTTGGATTGTTTCCAAGCTTTCAACAGGGATTCAACATTCTTTTCAGGAGCAATTCGCCCTTGATAGAGAAATACTCGCTTTGCCCCAACTTCTGCTTTGAAATTGGAAGCACCGGGGCAGTATTTTTGGGTATCTACGCCGTTGGGAATGACGGCAATGCGGGAGGGAGCCACTCCAAGCTTGATTAAAATTGCCCGTTGAATGTTGGAGAAGACAATGACGCGATCGTATTTTGCCAAACAGGGTGCATAAAGCTGATAAGCAAGGTGCTGAGTGCCAGAGGAGAAGTTTCGCAGTTTGCGATCGAAAGCAGGATGAAACGTGGCAACCAGCGGTATATCGAGATCTTCACAAATTTCAGGAAGCAAAAAATCCAGCGGCGACAACGTTAAAGACGCGTGTACCACATCTGGCTTCAGATCTTCCAGAGAATCAGTCAGCACTTTTTTAGAGCGGAAATTGGGAATGGTATAAAGCTGGGATTTATGAAGAAATGGAATTGAAACTTCTTCTAAAAAATCGGGCCAATTATCGGGGGGTGGTCCTTCTTGGGCGAAGTGAAAGAAACTGACCTGATGTCCTAAATCTTGTAAGGCATTTGTCACCTCTCGACTGTAAGTGACATTGCCACAAAAAGGAGCCTTTTTTCCAAGCCATGCAATATGCATTCGATTTTGTTGCTCTATGGAAGGTTAGCGGAATCACAAGCAGTTTGATACTGCTTGGCAATCTAACCAATCGTCAAGCACAACTTATGACTCTAACGGTTGGCTAGGCTTGTCCGAGCTAATATACCAGCTTAAGCCTCCACCTGCGACCATCAAAGCCGCCAAACCCAAGAAAACGGTTTGCAAACCAAAGAACGTTTCAGCAATTCCGGCAAGAGCAAGCGGTAAGCTTAATGCAATATTAATGGCATTGTTTTGTAGACCAAAAATCTTACCTCGCATATTTTCGGGGGTTTGTTCCTGAATGGTTGTTTGCATGGGCACTCCAGCGATCGCCGAACACAACCCCAAAAATCCTAACAACAGCAGCACAGGAATTAGATGATGGGAGAAAAACGCTAATCCTGCTAGCGCGGCTGCCATGCCAAGGGAACCCCAAAGACTGAGGCGAGAATGAGGAAAGCGCTGCCCAAAATAGCCGATAAACGTTGCCCCGATCGCCATGCCGACTCCACCCGCTGCCAACAAAAAGCCAAACTGGGAGGATTTGATTTCAGGAATTACCTCTGCCAAGCGCACCGCCAGCACCGCCAGCGCCGCAAATACGGAAAACAAAATCACCAGTTGAATTAATGCGCCCCGTACTTGATGTTGCTGCCCTAAATAGCGAATTCCATCCCGGATATCTGCAAATACATGAGGGGGATCTTCTGGCTCTGGGGTGACTCTATTCGTTGTGCCGTTGGATGAGGACTGAGCCGACGGATAACGATTTTTTTCGTGAATTTTGAGCAGCATTAAGATTAGTCCAGCGATCACGTAGCTGCCGCCAACCACTAATTCCTTACCCAGTCCCACCGCCGTCCAACCTAGATGAGTTGCGATGGCATCGGCGATCGCCAACAGCGGCTCACCCACCGCAAACCCAACAATCACCGATGCCATCATTGTTGTGGTGTAAAGCGAATTGGCAGAGAGCAGATGTCGTCGTTCCACAATCAGGGGAATCGCAGACTGTTCAGCCGGAGCAAAAAACTGAGTGAGGGTAGAAATCAAAAAGGTGATGCCCAGTAACACATAAAAGCCCACAGGCAAACCATGCCAGGGTGCCCAGCCTTTAGTGAGCCACAGTAAAAACGGCAGAAAAACAACTAAACCTCCGCGAAGCAGGTTCGTGATTACTAAGACTGCTTTCTTAGACCAGCGATCGACATAAACACCAGCGATCGACCCAAACAACACAGCGGGAATAGTTGACGCGATCATAATCGACGACACCCAACCGCTGATGGTCTGGTCTTCAGATTGAAAGCGGCTGGCAATCAGTGCAATCATCAGCACCAAATACACCTTATCCGCCAATTGGGAAAAGACTTGCCCCCCCCAAAGCGTCAAAAAACTGCGATTCTTTAAAACTGGCAAAAAGCCCCGCTCTGGCTCAGACCCACTCCCCTGTTGCGAATTGGGCAGGCTCGGCTTATCTGGCTGTATCGACTTAACAATAGTCTCGGCGGTGCGATCGCTCAAAGATTCGGCTGCTAGGGGATACCCTGCAACCCGATCTATTGATTCAAGTAATTCATCTTCTTCAGAACGAAACATTGCCGAAGCCCGTTTTTTACTTTGATCACATAGAGCATTCGCCGACAGACCTACATCATTCGCTAAGCAAGAATCTGCCTGTGAACCTGTATCGAATTGTAACAAAGTTTGATCGTGATTGTATTCCACATAGGAAGTATCTTGATGCCGCTCCTGCTCCTGATCCTCGTTCACGGATTCTACAGATTGCATCATCATGGCTTCTAGATTGGGTTTGGGCAATTGCATCATGATTATGACAGTTGGGGCAGAGGTGAGCTTGAAAAGCAGGCATCCATCAAGGTTGCAGAGCGAATAGTGAGATCGAAATGATACTGAGCATACTGACGTAAGATGCGCTCTACCGATATGCAAGCGGTCATTGAATCGGCAAGCTGAACAATATTAGCAGTGGGCTGGCTAGAAGATGCATCGGCTTGCAAGGGATCAGTTTGAGCGATCGCCTGTAATATCATCAACTCCTTTGATCCAATTAGACTATGAAGTTGGGCATTTCGCCTAAACGAACTTTGCAGGGGTTTGGTGATTCGGGTAGCTTGCGAACTATGGGGCTGTTGAAGTTGCTCTAATGATTCTAAAGTAACGGTGCCGCCAGCAGGAATACTAAAACCAACCGATTCATTCGGAATTAAAGGGTGCTGAGTGACGCAACAGCGATGCACTTCAGGAGCCACTCCTGCCACTGTTAAGAGTTGATAAATCCCAGAGATTAGCGTGAGCAAAATGAGTGATGAGGGCGATCGCTCTAGCCGCTGCAACTGTTCATTTAAAAGGCAGAATAACTCCTCTTGGGGCTGATCGCTTAATGCTTGATAGAGACACAGTTCTGCTAAATATTGGCTAGCCGTTAATCGCTTTAAGTCTTTTCCTAAACCAGGATAAGAGACGACTGTTTCAGCTTGGGTAATTTTATCCAGGGATTTTCCCTTGGCGATCAGTAAGTCATTCACCACAAACATGCCACTGCGTCCGCCCATTTTGGAGTTGTGTTTACGGGCACTGATCGCGATCGCCTTCACTAAACCATGCTCCCGCGTCAAAATTGTCAGCAATCGATCTGCTTCTCCTAACGGCATACTTTTGAGATTAATTCCGATCGCTTTATAAGTACGAGACATAAGGAATGACGAAGGGTGAGTGACGAATAACGAACGGCGAGTGACGAATAACGAACGGCGAGTGACGAATGATAAAGTATTTATGTCTGTCTGAGTTCCATATGCGTAAGGGCTTACGAGAATGTTCTATCATCTTCCATGCTCGACACTCTGCATTCGCAATTCGACATTCTTTCCTAACCCCAAACTCACTACTCTTTTTGCATATTTCGTTGATGGACCAGATCAACGCCGCGCGAAGTGCCAAGGCGAGTCGCTCCTGCGTTAATCAAATCTAACGCTTGTTCCACTGTTCGGATTCCTCCGGAGGCTTTAATTTCCACTCGATCTTGAGTCAGTTCCTTTAATAAGCGCACGTCTTCCAAAGTTGCACCACCGTTTAGACCAGTGCTGGTTTTCAAAAAAGCGGCTCCAGCGTCCATGCAAATCTCTGCTGCCAATTTTTTCTCGGCTGGGCTTAATAGAGCCATTTCTAAAATTGCTTTGATGGTTTGTCCCGTTTGGTCACAAATATCAGCAATTTCACGATGCACTTCGTCCACTTTCCCCGTTTTAAGCCAGCCAATATTAATCACCACATCGAGTTCTGTGGCTCCATTTTCGGCAGCTTCGCCAGCTTCATAAAGCTTGACCGTAGAGGTGTTGGCTCCATAGGGAAATCCAATCACTGTGCATACTTTGGGTTTTTTACCGTGTAACAAGCGAGTCGCTTGCTGCACATGAACTGGATGTATACAAATGGCGGCAAAACCAAAGCGATCGCATTCCTCGCACCACTGCTCTACCTGCTCTGGAGTGGCAGTTGGGATGAGCAAGGCATGGTCAATATAGGTTGCTAGGTCAATATCTAGATCGAAACTACTTTTAATCATGCTGTTGAATGACAGTTTTTGGGGCATCAGTGCTTAGCCAGTTCAATCTTTAGCCAGTTCGTCAAGCCTTCCTCTGCAAAATCTAGCGGCATGAGAAGGGTAACGATGCGCGATCGCAGCTTGGCACTTACGCCTTGGATTTTCCATGATAAGGGCAGTTTATCAAAACGCTTGATTTTAGGACGGGAAAACCTAGCCGGCTAAGGCGCAAGTTCGACAACCTTCATTTAGACAGGATGGAAAGGTTCTAAACGTCTGCCTCTGAGGACTAGATAATCCTGTTTCGCCACAATTTTGCCTATCATGCGATCGCGGTGAGCTTTTACTTCAATTAGGCTAATGTTTAGGACTCAAAGCGGTTGTATAAGCTTTCACTTGCAGATCAATCCCGGTGATGGCAGTGCCAACTACCACCGCATAGGCTCCCCTATCTAATGCTTGTTTTGCCATTTGAGCGGAAGCAATACCACCTTCACAAATAATCGGCACTTCCAGTTTTTCAACCAATTCAGTCAACAAATCAAAGCCAGGAGGGGTGAGGTATTGGGTGTCAGGGGTATAGCTGTATAGCGTGGTGCCTACTAGATCGGCTCCGGCATCCGCCGCCGCGATCGCCGCTTCTAACGTATCTACATCTGCCATCACCTGTTTGCCTAGCTCGGTGTGAATTCGGGCAATTAGGGTTGCGACGGTTTCTTGATTAGGGCGCGATCGCAGGGTCGCATCAATGGCAATAATATCGGCTCCTGCTTGGGCGATCGCGGCTGCATGATGAAACTGAGGCGTAATATAGACCTCAAAGCCTGGAATTTGTTGCTTCCACAAGCCAATGATGGGCATTAAAACTTTCTGCCGCACTGCTTTAACATGGGCAGGCGTATCTAGGCGAACGCCAACTGCACCTTGATTAATTGCGGCTTCTGCCATTGCCGTAATCACCTGAGGCTGATGCATTGGAGACTCCACTGGCGCTTGGCAAGACACCACTAAACCACCTTCAAGCTTTTGAATGATGGAATTACCGCTCATCGCACTTTGTACCTCGTACTCCGCACTCAGCCTACCAATTTCCCATCTTCTAAATATGCCACCCGGTCTGCTACATCAATCAGGCGAGAATCATGGGTGACGATCAATACGGTGCGTCCATTGTCTTTTGCAAGTCTACGCAACAGTTCTATGACTGCATGTCCGCTTTGGGAATCGAGGGAAGCAGTCGGTTCGTCTGCCATGATCAGTTTAGGGTTGCCTGCCAAGGCACGGGCGATCGCCACTCGTTGCTTTTGCCCCCCTGATAAATCGCGCGGCAGGTGGTTCAGGCGATCGCCTAAACCCACTTCCATCAACAGATCTTTTGCTTGCTGACGCGCTTCGGTTTTACGAATTCCTTTCATCCGAAGCGCCACTTCTACGTTTTCAGATGCAGTCAACGCTGGAAATAAATTGAATCCTTGAAAGATAAAGCCAATATTCTTCAAACGAAAGCGAGATAACTCGTTCTTTGACATGCGTGTGATTTCTTGCCCTAACAGACATACTGTTCCGGCTGTTGGAGTCAAGATGCCAGCCAAAATAGAAAGAAGCGTTGTTTTACCAGAGCCAGAAGGTCCCATGAGTAGTTGAATTTCACCACGGGGGATTTCTAAGTCAATGCCCTGGAGAACTGGAGTGGAATCTGCCCCAGTTTGAAACACCATTTTCACGCCCTTGGCTACCACCGCTCGTTTATCCGAACTTTCCCAGATGCTTGGTACACAGAGGGGACGCTCCTGCACGGTAGATGTAGAGTACTCTGAATGCTGAACTAGTTGGTTAATGTTGATTTGCGAAGCAGTCATTGATTAAATCTCTGGATGCATGTGAATGATACAGGCACAAATAGAAGCAAGAGGTGGTTTAGTGAACAATTTATCAGAGGAGGACTTAGACCTTTAACTTCAATCGAGAATACGCGTTATCCGCATTATTTGGATTGATCTTAAGAAATTAACTAAAAGCACTTGTTTATTAACTAGTGTAACGAGAATACCAGGTGACTCATTCCTCCGATAAGGTGGATTGCTGGGCGATCGGTCTGGGTCAAGCTTTAAAAACAATTGCAGGATCAACATGGGTTACCTTTTGAATGGCGATTAGGGCAGAGCCGACACACATAAACACCGTCAGTCCAAAAACAGCGATCGCGGTAGTCGGTGTAATCAAAATTACAATTCCCTTCGCGGCAACCGTCCAAGCACCCAATCCCCAACAAATCGCCATACTGGGAATGTATCCTAGAATTGCCATCCACAGCGCTTGCTCTGTAATTACGCCGTAGATTACCCAATCAGACGCTCCCATTGCCTTCAGAGTTCCAAACTCTTTCAGATGATCTGAAACCGACGAATATAAGATCTGACTTACAACTACAATTCCCACAATCACCCCTACGGCTGCACCCAATCCTAGAATAAAACCAATCCCAGTGCGTTCTCGCCAATAGGATCGAGTAATCGATGCCATTTCCTCCTTGGTATAAGCGCGAGTGTTTGATAGCTTTGCCTCCAAGCGCTGTTTAAGCACCTGAAGGTCTTGACCTGGTTTTGCTTTCACAAGTACATAAGTAATCTGATCTGTTAAGTTTAGACGGCGAGGCTGAGGTTGCGGTTCACCTAATGGAATATCAGACGTTGAGAGTGGATTTTTGCAATCCACATCACCCGAATTGATTGTGCAGTTGAGGGACGAGCCTAATCCCGAAGTAAAAGCATTCGCAGATTCTAAGGACGCATAGATGGATGTACTAGAAGCCATGGACTGAGTGTACTCACTCAACCCAACTAACTTGGCTTTCAGTGGTACGATCTTACCAGTCTCTCCCACTTGCTTTAGATTGAGCGCATTGAGATTACTTCGGTCTGTGATGAAGGTGTATGCCTCTTTTAACGCAGTGGGTGTTCCTTGAGCCATCGACCAATTGCCAAATAACTTCCCCGTGGGATTTAACCCCCACACCCGAATGGGCACAATTTTTCCGTTGGTATCCAACCAAAGGGCGTTGCGAGAAATAAGGGCTTCTGCATGGTCTACGCCTTCCACTTCCCGCGTTTGAATTAGTCTCTGTAAGGGCATCGGCAACGTTATTTCTAGCTGAAGCATTTCCTTAGAAGTGACCCACAAATCAGCATCAGACTGTTCGATTAATCGGGTAGTTGATCGACTAAACCCATCTAAAATTCCTACTTGGATTGTGACTAGACTAACAGCGAACATGATTCCTGCCTGAGCAACAATGAAGCGAGGAATATCTTCAAATAAGTTTTTACGGGCAATAGAAGCCATAACTTAGTAGATGTTTGTTGTACTCAATCTGATTGAATTTCAGTTAGATTAAAAAATCATTCTCTCTAATAACAATACTCCGGACAGTTTTTGAGACAGAGGCTGAAACCCCCATTCTGCCGTTGGCATTTGACCTCCCTGAGGAGGCTAAAACCCGCATTCTACCGTTAGCGATTTAAAATTGTCCGGACTGTTGTTGAGGTAAGATTTTGTAGTTCCATTCACCGTGAAAATCATCTTTTTCAAGATGAATGGAACTGAAGGTAATGTTATAAACTTGTTGTTTTGCCCTAAATAGATAAGCCGAACTCATAGCGATTAATAAACAACCCAATGACCACATCATGCATCAGCACTGACTTGGAAAAGCAAATGGTTTTGCGAGCCAGTCGTTTAATCCGGTAATGTTCTAGGTTTGTTGTTTTCCATCAGAGAAACTGGTTTGATGGAGAGGTTG